>JBEVIG010000039.1:0-11037 GCA_040510855.1 Solirubrobacteraceae bacterium | reverse complement strand
CCCCCAGCTCGGCCGCGCGCAGCGCCGCCGCGAGGCCGGCGATGCCGCCGCCGATGACGAGCACGTCGCAGTGGCGGCGGCGGTACTCCGTGCGCCACTCGCGGTCCTCCTGCTTCTTCGGCAGGACGCCGAGGCCCGCTGCGCTGCGGAGCACCTTCTCGTAGAGGGGCCACAGGCGGCGAGGCCGGATGAAGGTCTTGTAGTAGAAGCCGGGCGGCGTGAACGGGCCGCCGACGATGTCCGTCGCCCGCATGACGTCGAAGTCCAGGCCGGGCCTGGCGTTCGTGTGCTTCACGGCGAGGCCGTCGGACGCCGGCTCGGCGCACGCGCGCACGCCCGGGCGCCCGCCGATCTGCACCAGCGAGTTCGCGCACTGGCCGCAGCCGCACAGCTCGCCGCGGCGGCGGTGGTACTTGAAGGAGCGGCTGAAGGTGCGGCGGCCCTGCGCGTACAGGGCGGAGGCGATCGTGTCGCCCTCGTAGCCCTCGACGGCCTTGCCGTCGAAGGTGAACGTGATCGGCCGGGCGCGGTCGATGCGCTCGCCGGGCTGGACGGGGAGGCGGCTCATGCGGTCGCGTCCCCCGCGGGCAGCTCGCCGGGCAGCGCCGTCGCGAGGACGACGTTGGTCCGGGTGTCACGATCCGCCTGGAACCACGCGCGGCACCCGCTGCGGTGGAACCACCACTCCCGCTGCACGCCGGCGACGTTCTTGCGGAAGTAGTTGTAGGCGTTGAGCTCGCGCTGGGTCGGCTTCGCCTTGGGCCGGACGGTGACCTCCCCGCCGTACCCGAAGTCGGTGACTTCGCGGACCCCGCAGTTGGGGCACGTCAGAAGGAAGGACATCGGCGGCGATCGTATACAAATTCGTACAAAATCCGCAAGGGGTCGCCGCGTGTCCACGGTGGCCATACTTCGGACGCGAGCCATGGCGATCGGGACACAGCGGGGCACGATCATCGACGGGCGCGAGTACGCGGCCGAGCTGATGGAGGAGGTGAAGGACGGCGTCGACGCCCTCGACGGCAAGGTCGGGATCGCGACGCTCCTCGTCGGCGAGGACTACGCCGCGCAGGTCTACCAGCGGCGGATCGCGCGCCACGCGCACGACGCCGGGATCTTCACCCGCTCGGAGCGGCTGCCCGCGGACGCCTCGCTCCCGCGGGTGCTCGCGCTGCTCGACGAGCTGGATCGCGACGGACGGGTCAGCGGCATCCTCGTCCTGCGCCCGCTGCCGCCGCACCTGCCCGAGTCCGACATCCTGCGCGCGCTCCCGCGGCTGAAGGACGTCGAGGCCCAGCACCCCGAGAACGCGGGCCTGCTCGCGCTCGGCACGCCGCGCTTCACGCCCTCGACCGCGGCGGCCGCGTTCCACATGCTCGACCGCTACATGGCGGCCGCCGGCCGCGACCCGGCGCTCGCCTTCGACGGCCTCGACCTCGTCGTCGTGGGCCGCTCCACGAACGTCGGCAAGCCGGCGGCGATCCTCGGCCTCGCGCGCAACGCGACGGTCATCTCCGCGCACAAGCACACCGCGGACGCGGGCCGGCTCGCGGAGCACACGCGGATGGCCGACCTCCTCGTCGTCGCGGCGGGCGTGCCGGGACTGATCACCGGCGGCTTCGTCCGCGAGGGCGCGATCGTGGTCGACATCGGCATCAACGCGGTGCCGGGGCCCGACGGGACGACGAAGCTCGTCGGCGACGTCGACACGGAGTCCGTGCTCCCCCTCGTCGAGGCCGTCTCCCCCGTCCCGGGCGGCGTCGGCCCGATCACCGACGTGTGGCTGCTGCGCAACGCGCTCGTCGCGGCACGGCTCGCGCGCGGCGAGTGAGCTAGCCGCCCTCGGCGATCGCCTTGATCCGCACCAGCCGCCGGTCCCACTCGCGCGCGATCGCGGCGAGGTCGGCCGCCGCCGCCGAGAGCCGCCCGGGCTCGACCGTGTAGCGGACCTCGCGGCCCGCCTTGCGCGAGGTGACCAGGCCCGCCCGGTCGAGCACGGCGAGGTGCTTGAGCACGGCGACGCGGCTGACCGGCATCTCGCCGGCCAGCGTCGTCGCCGTCCCCTCGCCGCGCTCGGCGAGCAGGGAGAGGACCTGCCAGCGCGTGGGGTCGGCCAGCGCGGCGAGGACCTCGGGTGCGGGGCGCGCGGTCAGGCCGCCACCTTCTCCGCGTACTCGACGAGCTCGCCGAGCTCCGCCTTCCAGCCGCGGACGTTGCCCTCGTAGTCCGACGTCCGGACCTGCTCGTCGGCGGCCAGTCCCGCGAATCCGGACTCCACGACGCGCAGCCGCGTCCGCCCGCCCTCGGGCGTGAGCGTGAACTCGACCAGGGTGGAGTTCTCCGGCGTGTGGTCGCTGCCGTCGTCCGTGTGGCTGTAGTGGAACCAGCGCCACGCGAAGCGCCGCGGCGGCTCGACCGCCTCGACCCGCGCGCGGGCGGCGTTGTCCGTCCACCGGACGGTCATCTCCCCGCCCGGCCGCAGGTCGACCTCCGCGCCGGCGTCGCCGAACCAGCGCCCGACGTGCTCGGCCTCGGTGATGACCGACCACACGCGCTCGACCGGTGCCTCGATGGTGACCTCGCGTTCGATGCTGTCCTGCGTCACGGTGCTGCCTCCTCGGCGTCGTTCGCTCGTTTTGTGTAACCGTATCATTACACATTGACGCCGTCGCGCAACCCGCAGGTTACGCATTCGACCGTACCGTCATGAGCGACGACGCGCCAGTTGACACGCCCGCCCGTTGACTGAGAGGGTCAGAGCGCTCAGCGACCTTGGGAAGGGGGTCAGCGAAGGTGGCCACGTCTGCACGACGCATCGCCCGGCGCGCCGCGACGCGCTTGCCGAGCCGCCCGCAGCGCTGGTACAGCGCGCTCCGGGACCCGCCGGCGGTCCGGCTCGAGTCGCTCGAGGGGGGAAGCGGCCGCATCGTGCTGCGCGGCCTCGCCTACATCGCGCGCCATCCCGCCGCCCTGGGCCGCGCGCGGATCCTGGTCCGCGCCGTCCCGGCGGGCGCCGTGCCGCACGCGCGGCTGCTGGCGGGCACGCCGTTCCATGCCGCCCCGTGCCACCGTCCCGACGCCAACCACAAGTGCGACAACCCGCGCGGGGACCTCGCCTGGGCGGGCTTCGACGCAGCGCTCGACGCCGAGCGGCTGCCCGCCGGCGACGGCCGGGAGTGGGACCTCTGGGTCATCGTCCGCGCGGGGCCGGTTCTCGCCGCCCGGCGGCACTTCCCCGCCGTTGAGCTCGCCCGCCTGCGCGCGACGCAGCTCGCGCTCCCGGGCGGCGCCATGCTGCGGGCGTTCCCGACCGCGGACGGGCAGCTGCGCCTGCAGCGCTGCGACCGCTGGTTCGCCGTCGGCGCCGCGACCCTCGACGGCGGCCGGCTCGAGTTGAGCGGCATGCTCCACGGGCTCGACCGCCGCGGGCTGGAGCTCGAGGCCGGCGGGGCGGGACCCCGCGCGGCCGTCTCCGTCGACGGCCTCCACTGGTCCGCGACGCTCGACATGGCGGCCCTGCCCGACGACGCCGCCGCCTGGCCGCTCCGCCTGCGCGGCGAGGATGCGGGCGTCCCCGTGCTCCTCCCGCCGTCGCACTGCCCACAGGCCTGGGACGCCGGCGGCACCGAGCTGGCGCTCGTCCGCTCGCGGCAGGGGACCGCCTCGCTGCGGGCGGGCGCGCCCCACGCGGTGCTCGAGGGCGTCCGCTGGGCGGAGGGCGGCGGGCTCGAGCTCACCGGCACCGCGCCGTGCGCGTCGCCCGCGGCCGAGCTCGTCCTCGCCTCCGCGACGTCCGGCTTCCGTCGCGCGTGGCCGCTCGAGCTCGCCGGCGGCCGCTTCAAGGCCACCATCACGCCGGCCGCGGTCCCCGGGTTCTGCGGGCCGCTGCCGCTGCCCCAGGGCCGGTGGGAGCTCGCGGTGCGCGCGGCGCGCGACGCCGCCGGGCCGGACACGGCGATCTGGGCGGGGCCGGGCCTGCGCCGGCAGCTGCCGCCCGGCGCCGTCCTCGACGGCAAGCCCTACGAGCTCCGCGTGACCGCCACGGACAAGCCCGTCCTCGACGTCGGGAGCGATCTCGCCGAGGACGAGCGCGGCGCGTTCAACCAGCGCCGCCTCCGGACGGCCCGCTACGCCGCGCAGCGCGCCGAGCCGCTTCGCCAGGCCGTCGTCTACGCCAGCTTCCGCGGGCGGCAGTACTCGGACAGCCCGCGTGCGATCCACGAGGCGCTCGTGGCCCTCGGCACGTCGCTCGAGCACTTGTGGCTCGTCAAGGACGGCGAGACCCGCGTCCCGGAGACCGCGCGAGCGGTGCGCGACGGGAGCAAGGCCGCCTACGACGCCTTCGCCCGCTCCCGCTTCGTCGTCGTCAACGACCACTTCCCCGAGTGGTTCCGCCGGCGGCCGGATCAGGTGTGCGTCCAGACGTGGCACGGCACGCCGCTCAAGCGCCTCGGATTCGACGTCTCCCAGCTCCAGGGGCGCGTCCGCAAGTTCGAGGTCGACTGGCCCGTGCGCGAGCGCAACTGGCAGTACGTCCTGTCGCCGAGCCGGTTCGCGACCCCGATCCTGCGCGACGCGTACCGGCTCCAGGGCGAGATGCTCGAGACGGGCTACCCGCGCGTGGACGTGCTCACGGACGCCGACCCGGAGCGCCGCGGCCGGGAGGTCCGCGCCCGCCTCGGGATCCCCGCCGACGTGCGCACCGTCCTCTACGCGCCGACGTTCCGCGACACCGACGTCGACGAGCGCGGCCACTTCCGGATGACGCCGGCGCTGGACCTCGAGCGCGCGCGCTCGGCCCTCGGCGAGGACACGGTCCTGCTCGTCCGCCGCCATCACTACGTGGTCGACGACGTGCCCGCGTCCGGCGACGGGCGGATCCGCGACGTCTCGGCATACCCCGACGGGACGGAGCTGCTGCTGGCGACCGACGTGCTCGTCACGGATTATTCGTCGATCAGCGTGGACTTCGCGAACACCGGGCGGCCGATGCTGTTCTTCACCTACGACCTAGAGGAGTACCGGGAGCGCGTGCGCGGCTTCTACGTCGACTTCGAGCGGACGATGCCGGGGCCGCTGCTGCGGACGAGCGACGACGTGATCGAGGCGATCCGCGACGCGCCCGCGATCCGCGCGGCCCACGCTTCGCGCTACGACGCGTTCGTGGAGCGCTTCTGCGAGTTCGACGACGGCGGCGCGAGCCGGCGCGTCATCGAGCGGATCTTCGCATGAGGCAGGACCAGCTCCCGATGCACGTCCGGCCGACGTTCGTGCTGCCGCGCTACAAGACGGTCTACGTCGCGGTGAGCAAGGCGGCGTGCACGAGCCTGAAGTGGCTGGTCGCCGACATCCAGGGCGAGGACCCCGGCCGCTTCCGGGCCTCGAGCCGGATGGTCACGCGCGACATGGGCATCCACATGCGGGGGCGGTGGCGGCGGACGCCGACGCTCCACTCGCTGCCGGACCGCGAGCTGGCCCGGATCGACGCCACGAACGGCTGGTTCGTCTTCACGGTCGTGCGCCACCCCGCCGCACGGCTGTTCTCGGCCTGGCAGTCCAAGCTCCTGCTGCGCGAGCCGAAGTACGCCGAGCGGTACGGCGCCGCCCCCTGGTTCCCCCGCATCCCGCGCAGCACGGAGGACGTCGTCGAGGACTTCGGGCGGTTCGCGGCGGCGATCTCCGCCGACCCGAAGCGCGGCGTGATGCGCGACCGCCACTTCATGCCGCAGTGGGTCGAGGCGGCGCCGGACCGGATGCCGTACAGCGAGGTCTACGACACCGCGCAGATCCCGGCGCTGCTCGAGCGCCTCGAGGCGCACCTGCGCGCGAACGGCTACGAGGGCGAGCTGCGGCTGCGGCGCACGAACGAGTCGCCGCTCGCGCCGATCGCCGCGCTGTTCACGCCCGAGGTGCGCGGCGCGCTCGAGCGGCTGTACGGCGACGACTACCGGCACCTGGGCTACGAGAGCGTGGAGCCGCCCCGGCTCGACCCCGCCGGGACCTACCCGGACGGCGCGTTCGACGAGATCGCCCGCCTCGTCGAGCGCCACGAGCGGATCGGGGATCTCGCGGCCCTCAAGGACCCGGAGCCCGCCGCGGCGGCGGCGCCGGCCGACTCCCGCGTCCGGCGCCTCTCGCAGCTGCCGCCGGGCCTCGTCGTCGCCCGCGCGCGCCGCTCGGCCGCGATCCGGCTCCGGCGGCTGCGCCGGGGCTGATCAGACGACGGGCGTCGGCGGCTCGCCGCCGCGCAGCACCGCGACGACGTTGGCGGCCGCGAGCTCGGCCATCGCGGTCCGCGTCTCCTCCGTGGCCGAGCCGAGGTGCGGCACGAGGACGACGTTGTCGAGGTCCAGCAGCCCGGGGTGGACCTCCGGCTCGCGCTCGAAGACGTCGAGCGCGGCCCCGGCGATCACGCCGTCGCGGAGCGCCTCGGCGAGCGCCGCCTCGTCGACGACCGGGCCGCGAGCGGTGTTGACGAGGTACGCGTCGTCGCGCATCGCCCGCAGCGCGTCCGCGTCGATCAGGTGCCGCGTCTCCTCGGTCAGCGGGCAGTGCAGCGACACCACGTGCGAGCGTTCGAGCAGCTGCGCGAGCGTCACGCCGCCGGCGCTCCGCCGCGTGAAGATCACCTCCATGCCGAAGGCGCGCGCCCGGTCGGCGACGGCGCGGCCGATCTCCCCGTAGCCGACGATCCCGAGCGTCTTGGAGCGCAGGCCGTGGCCGAGCATGAAGTCGATCGCCCACGCCCACGGCTCGCGCGCGCGGAGCAGCCGCTCGCCCTCGCCCAGCCGCCGGGTGATCGCGAGCATCAGCGCGATCGCGAGGTCGGCGGTCGCGTCGGTGAGCACGCCGGGGGTGTTGGTGAAGCGCACCCCGCGGCGGCGGACGGCCTCCACGTCGACGTTGTCGTAGCCGACGGCGACGTTCGCGACGACCTGCAGCTGCCCGCCCGCCGCGTCGAGGAAGGCGTCGTCGACGCGGTCGTGGAGCATCACCACGACCGCGTCCGCCCCGCGCACCGCCGCATGGAGCTCGCCGGGCTCCAGCGCGCGGTCCTCGGGCGAGACCCAGACGTCGGCGCCCGAGTCCCGCAGGGCGGCGAGCGCCGGCTCGGGCAGGCCGCGGGTGACGACGATCCGGGGCACGCCGCGGGACTCTAGGGCGTCGGGCTCGGACGAGGGCGACGACGCCGCCGGGCTCAGGCGAGCGCGACGGCGCCGCTCGTCTCGAGCACCGCGTCGAGCGCGGTGACGACGCGGCCGGCGATCGCGCCGGTCGCGTTGCGCCCCATCAGCCCGATCCGCCAGATCGGCGGCGCGTCCGGCCCGAGCCCGCCGCCGATCTCGATCCCGTGGCCCGCGAGCATCCGGGCGCGCACCTCGTTGCCGTCGACGCCCGCGGGCACCCGCACGGCGGTGAGCGGCGCGAGCTCCCGGCCGGGCGCGGCGAGCAGCTCCAGGCCGCGCTCGTCGAGCGCCGCGCGCAGCGTCGCCGCCGCCGCGGCGTGGCGGGCCCAGCGCGGCTCGAGCCCCTCCTCGAGCACGCGGCGCAGCGCCTCGTGGAGCGCGTAGATCGCGAGGATCGGCGCGGTGTGGTGGTAGGTGATCGGCCGCTCGACCCAGTACGCGCGCAGCGCCCGCAGGTCCAGCGAGAGCGGCACGCGCGTGCGGCGGCGGCCGATCTTCTCCCACGCGTACGGGGAGATCGCGACGGGCGCCATGCCGGGCGGCGCCCCGAGGCACTTCTGCGTGCAGGAGTAGGCGTAGTCGAGGTGCCACGCCTCCGCATCGAGCGGGATGCCGCCGAGCGAGGTCACGCAGTCGGCCATCAGCAGCGCGTCGTAGCCGGCCAGCGCCTCGCCCAGCTCGCGCAGCGGGTGCTCCGTCCCCGTCGAGGTCTCCGCGTGCACGACGGCGACGAGATGCGCCTCCGGGTGGGCGTCGAGCGCGTCGAGCAGCGCCGCGTTCGGCACCGTCTCGCCGAGCGGTGCCTGCACGCGCACGACGCGCGCGCCCTGGCGCTCGGCCATGTCCGCGAGCCGCGCGCCGAAGAAGCCCGCGACGCCGACGATCACCGTCTCGCCGGGCTCGAGCAGGTTCGCCAGGCCGGTCTCCATCGCGGTCGTGCCCGTCGCGGGGAGCGCCAGCACGTCGCCCGCCGGCATCCGCCAGACGGCGCGCAGCATCGCGACGACCTCGTCGAGGATCGCGTGGAAGTCGCCGTCGAGGTGGCCGAGCATCGGCCGCCGCATCGCCGCGAGCACGGACGGCTCGACGTCGGAGGGGCCGGGGCCGCAGAGGAGTCGCGAAGGAGGATCGAGGGCAGGCGGGATCGACATGACGGAGCAGGGTCCCGCACCGCCCGCCGCGGGCGCAAGCGAAGAATTCAGCGTCGTCCCATAGACCAGGCTCTATGGATCGAGCGCAGCGAGCGACCCTGTGGAATTGCCCTATGCCGGGTTGCGCGGCGAAACCGCGACCCGCACACTGCGCCGCCCATGCCGATCGACCGACTCCGCCTGCACCGCTCCGAGCTCGCCGTGCCGGGCAGCAACGCACGCATGCTCGCCAAGGCCCCCGGCCTCGGCGCCGACGTCGTGATGCTCGACCTCGAGGACGCCGTCGCGCCCGCCGACAAGGAGGACGCCCGCGAGCGCGTCATCGCCGCCCTCCACGACCTCGACTGGTCGGGCTGCTCCGTGACGCTCCGCATCAACGGGCTGGACACCCACTGGTGCTACCGCGACGTCGTCGACGTCGTCGAGCAGGCCGGCGCGCAGCTCGACACCGTCCTCATCCCGAAGGTCGCCGGCGCCGGCGACGTCCACATGATCGCCACGCTGCTCGACCAGATCGAGGCGGCGAAGCGGCTCCCGCACCGGATCGGCATCAGCGTGCTGATCGAGACCGCCGCGGGCATGCACCACATCGACGAGATCGCCGCCGCCTGCCCGGAGCGGATGGAGGCGATGGTCTTCGGCGTCGCCGACTACGCCGCCTCGCTGCAGAGCCACACGACCTCGATCGGCGGCTCCACCGCCGCCTACTCCGTCCGCACGGACGACGGCGCGCACCACTGGGGCGACCAGTGGCACTACCCGCTCGCCCGCATCGCCGTCGCCTGCCGCGCCCACGGCCTGCGGCCGATCGACGGCCCGTACGGCGACTTCGGCGACCCCGAGGGCTACCGCACCGCGGCCCGGCGCGCCGCCGTGCTCGGGTACGAGGGCAAGTGGGCGATCCACCCCTCGCAGATCCAGCTCGCGAACGAGGTGTTCACGCCCGACGAGGCGGCCGCCGAGAAGACCCGCCGGATCATCGGCGCGATGCGCGAGGCCGCCCGCGAGGGCCGCGGCGCCGTATCGCTCGACGGCCGGCTGATCGATGCGGCCTCGCTGCGCATGGCCGAGGGCCTGCTGCGCAAGCTCGAGCAGATCGAGGCGCGCGAGGTCGCCCCGCCGGTGGCCGCCGTCAACGGCCGAGCGTTCGCATGAACTCCCGCGCGGCGTGCTCCAGCGGCCCGATCGCCCCGCGCACGTCGGCGAGCCCGGCTCGCAGTTCGGCGTCGCCGACCTCGACGGGCATCATCGAGTCCTGCAGCTCGGAGAGGATCAGCTCCGCCTCGGCGGCGGTCTCCGCCGCGCGCTCGAGATAGCCGCGGGCGCCGGCCGACGGCATCACGCCCGTCGTCTGCTCGGGCTGCGGCGTCACCGTCAGCCCGTGCCGCTCGGCGAAGCCGCTGTAGGTCCGCTTCGCACGGCCGAGCGCCGTCTGGGTCGGGCGGAACAGCGCGTCCTCCATCCGGTCGGCGCTGTCGTCGTCGAGCTGCTCGTACGCGGCACCGAGCGCCGCCACGGCGATCTGGAGCTCGTCGATCGCCTCGGCGACCGTCTCGAGGAGGTGCTGGCGCGCTTCCTGCGTGACGTAGGCCATGGCTCCGACTGTACGACGCCCGGCTCAGCGCATCTCGAGGACGCGCCGCAGCACCTGGCGCGCGGCGGGCGAGCCGAGGAACGCGACGAAGGAATCCGCCGCGGGCCGCGCCGGCCCGACCGTGCAGCGCACGACGAACCACTGGCGCTCGGGGAGGCCGCCGCGCGGGCGGATCGAGCCGAGCAGCCCGGCCTTGAGCTCCAGCGCCGCCGAGGTCCGCGACACGAGCCCGATCCCCAGCCCGGCGCGCGCCGCCTCGCGCAGCGCGGTGTTCGAGCCCAGCGTGAGGATGGAGGGCACCAGGCCGCGCGTGCGCAGCCATTCCTCCGCCATCGCGCGCGAGCCCGAGCCCGGCTCCCGCAGCAGCCACGGCCGCCCGTCCAGCTCCTCCACCGCGACCCAGCGGCGCCGCGCGAGCGGGTCGTCGGGCGCGGTGACCAGCACGATCTCGTTGACGCCGAACGCCTCGCCGCGGAGCCGCTCGTCCTCCGGCACGCGGCCGGTGATGGCCACGTCGGCCCGGTGCTCGAGCAGCCCGGCGAAGACCTGCGCCCGGTTGCCGATGTGCAGGTCGATGTCGAGCTCCGGGTGGCGGTCCCGGAACGCGCGGATCAGCGGCGGCACGACGTGGTCGCCCGCTGATGTCACCGCGCTGATGCGCAGCATCGCCCGCGCGCCCGCGCTGCACTCGCGCGCCGCCCGGCCGCCCTCCTCGAGCAGGCCGAGCACGTGCGCGGCGTACGGCGCGAACGCCGAGCCGGCGGCCGTGGGGCGGAGCCCGCGGCCGTCGCGCTCGAGCAGCTTGGCGCCGACCTCACGCTCGAGCGCGGCGACGGCCGCGCTCACGGAGGGCTGGGTGACGAACAGCTCCTCGGCGGCCGCCGTCACCGACCCGCGGCGCACGACGGACAGGAACGCCGACAGCTGGGTGAGGGTGACCGCCATGAGCGGCAGGCGCCAAAGCGGTGCGTTGGGTGGCAGGCGCCGGACCGAGAGGCCGCAATCACCGTGGCCGGCAAGGACGCAGGTTCCGTGGCGTGCCTCTGGCACGTGAGGAACCGAGGACGCTGCCGGGCGCGGGGAGGGCGACCTCGAATCCGGGGGC
>JBEVIG010000038.1:0-11300 GCA_040510855.1 Solirubrobacteraceae bacterium | reverse complement strand
CGGTCGACCGCGGGTTGCGCGACGTCGTCTTCTGGTCGATCGAGATCGCCGGCGACAGGCCCTCGATCGAGTCGACGTCGGGCTTGTCCATCTGCCCGAGGAACTGGCGGGCGTAGGCGCTCAGCGACTCGACATAACGACGCTGCCCCTCCGCGTAGATCGTGTCGAACGCGAGCGACGACTTGCCCGATCCCGACAGCCCCGTGATGACCACGAGGGCGTCGCGCGGCATCGAGACCGTGACGTCCTTGAGGTTGTGCTCACGGGCACCTGAGACGACGATCGCTTCCTGACGGGACACACGATCCAGTGTACGTAAGACCCGGACGGAACCCTCGAACAGGTGTTCGCTATGTCGGTGGCAGGACGCCCACTCCGGCGAGCTTTCCCCGCAAGTAGCGGATGAACGGCTCGACGGCCAGCTCCTGTCCCGTCACGCGGCGCAGCAGCTCGGGCGGCGGGAGCCGCCGGCCCTCGGCGTGGATGCGCCGGCCCAGCCACTCCCGGAGCGGCGCGAAGTCGCCCCGCTCGATCGCGGCCTCGACGTCCGGGACCTCCTCGGACAGCGTCTCCCAGAGCTGCGCGGCCATCAGGTTCCCGAGCGTGTACGTCGGGAAGTAGCCGACCATCCCGGCGCCCCAGTGGACGTCCTGGAGCAGCCCCTGCGCGTCGTCGGGCACGTCGAGCCCGAGCAGCTCGTGCATGCCCTGGTTCCACGCGTGCGGCAGGTCGTCGACGCCCAGCCGCCCCTCGACCAGGCCGAGCTCGAGCTCGAAGCGCAGGACGATGTGGAGGTTGTACGTCGTCTCGTCCGCCTCCACCCGGATCAGGTTCCGGTGGACGGTGTTGACGCGGCGGTAGAGCTCGTCCGCGTCGATGTCGTCGAAGCCCGGCAGGATCGCGGACAGCTGCGGCGCGACCCACGTGCAGAACGCGCGGCTGCGCCCGACGAGGTTCTCCCACAGCCGGCTCTGGGACTCGTGGACGCCGAGCGACACCGGGCTGCCGAGCGGGCTCCGCCCCAGCCGCTCCGGGATCTGCGCCTCGTAGAGGCCGTGGCCGAACTCGTGCAGCGCGCCGAAGTACGCGCCCGCGAAGTCGTGCAGGTCGTAGCGCGTCGTCACGCGCACATCGCCGCGCCCGAGCGCCTGCGCGAACGGGTGCGGTGCGACGTCGAGCCGCCAGCCGTCGGGGTCGAAGCCCACGCCCTCGAGCACCATCATCACCGCGCGCCGCTGCGACTCGACGTCGACCTCGCCGCCGAACGGCAGCACGAGCGGCCCCGCGGTCGCCTCGACGAGCGGCACGAGCGCCTCGCGCAGCGAGGCGAACAGCGGCCGCAGCCGCGCCGTCGTCATCTCCGGCTCGAAGTCGTCGAGCAGCACGTCGTACGGATGCTCGTAGCCCGTGAAGCACTCCACGTAGCGGTGCCGGAGCTCGAGGTGGCGGGCCAGCGCGTCGCGGAAGCGGCCGTAGTCGGCGGCCGCGCGGGCCGCCTCCCACGCCGCCTGGCCGAGGGCGGCGGCGCGGCTCATCTCCGCCGCGAGCGAGGTCGGGACGCGGATCGCCTTCTCGACGTCGCGCCGCAGCTCCCGGATGAGCCGGACGTCGTCGGCGTCGGGGTCCTCCCCGGCCGCCCACGGCTCGAGCACGTCGAGCAGCCGGACGAGCCCGGGGTCCGTGATCCGCTCGTGCGCGACGGTCTGCAGCGTCGCCGCGTGGTCGCCGCGCGCCGTCGCGCCGTTCGGCGGCATCATCGTGTTCTGGTCCCAGAACAGCAGCGCCCCGATCCGGTCGAGGTCGCAGAGGACGGCGGCGCGCTCCCGCAGGGCGACGAGCTCGGGCGGTGCCGCGCTCATCGGGTGGGCCCGTCCGGCCGTGCCGCGAGGCGGTCGGCCGTGGCCTGGAGCCCGTCCTGGAGGCGCTCGAGCTCCGCGTGGAGCGTGTCGAGCTTGCCGAGCAGATCGCGCGCGCCGCGCTCGGCCGTGGCGGCCGGGCCGTCGTCGAGCTCCTCGGCGGCGCTCCGGAGCTGCGCGTGCACGCTGTCGTGGTCCATCGGACCGAGGGTACCCGTCAACCCGGAGCGCGGAGCCTGACCATCGACGGATCGACCTCCCGCAGGATCGCGTGCGCGACGAAGTGCGTGAGCCCGCGCTCGCGGTCGATCGTCGAGAGGAGCATCACCCGCGCCAGGACCGCCTGCTCGTCGACCTGCGCGAAGAAGGTGAAGTCGGCCCGCGCGGGCTCGGGCGTCTCGTCCGCCTTGCGCCCGTAGTCCGTCGCCGCCTCCGGGCTCGTGCCCCAGCGCGCGCCCTCGCGCAGCGAGCGGGTCATCACCTGCAGCGTGTCCTCGCTCGGGCGGACGTCGAGGCGGAAGAGCCCGGGCGCGAGCAGCAGCATCACCCGCGCGCCGTCCTCGACGAGCTTCTGGCACGACAGCGCGAGCCCGCCGCCGGGGAGCCCGCTCGCGAGCTGGTGGTGGCGCGCGCCGGCCGCCGCCGCGGGGCCCGGGTCGAGCACGTTCACCGCACGCGCTCCAGGAGGACGGCCTGCCAGCCGTCGCCGAGCCGCGCGAGCGGCGTGAAGCCCGCGTAGGCGGCGACGACGTCGTCGAGCTCGTCCGCGACGAAGCCCGACGCGATCACGTGGACGACGGCGGGCGCGAGCCGCGGCGCGAGCGCCGCGTGGACGGGCGGCGGGACGTTCGCGGCGAGCGTCGGCGCCGGCGGCGGGGCGACGGCGAGCAGATCGAGCTCCAGCGCGTCGACCGCGGCGCCGTTGCGGTCCGCGTTGCGGCGCGTGGCCTCGACGCTCTGCGGCTCGTGGTCGACGGCGATCACCGGCGCCCAGCCGAGCTTCGCGGCCGCGATCGCGAGCACGCCCGCACCGCAGCCGAGGTCGGCGAACGGGCCGCCCGGCGCCATGTCCAGCAGCAGCTCGAGGCACATCCGCGTCGTCGGGTGGGCGCCCGTGCCGAACGCGCCCGCGGCGGACTCGATCACGAGCTCGGGCAGCGCGCCGTCGCCGGGCGGGTCGGCCGGGGAGCGCACGCGCAGGCGCCCGGCGATCTCCCAGGAGCGACCGAACCGGCGGCGCCGCTCGACGGGGTCGTCCGGGACCTCCTCGCGCTCCCAGCGCAGCGCATGGCCGCCCGTCGCCGCCTCGAGCTCCTCCCGCGGCGGGAGCGCGTCGGCGTGCTCGTAGAAGGCGAGCTCCACGTCCCCCTCTCCCAGCTCGCGCTCGTGCACCCCGCGCGGAAGCAGCGGCACCAGCGCGTCGAGCACGTCCTCGACCGCCGCGGCGGGCACGATCACGGCGGTCCGGAGCACGGCGCGGGAGCCTACGGGAGCCGCTGCGCGAGCCGCGCGTCGGCGGCGACGACGCGCTCGCGGGCGCGGTCGACGGCGGCGGCGATCTCGGCGTCGACGGTGGCGCCGGCGACCTCCTCGGCCTCGCCGTCGAAGCCCGGCGGGAGCTCGCCCGCGGGGACCGTCAGCGCCGCGCCGTCGACCAGCCGCAGCGGGGCGGGTCGCGCCGGGTCGTCGTGGATCACGGAGGCGAACGCGGCAGCACCGGCCGAGAGCCGGCTGGCCGCGATCTCGGCCTCCGTCGGCGCGACCAGCATCCGCACGAGCGTCCGCGCCTGCCCGGCGGCGAGCGCGCAATCGCGCAGGCGGAGCGAGGCGACGCTGTCGATCGCCAGGATCGCGTCGCCCGCGGTCGCGGTGGCGGCCACGCGCTCGAGCGCGAGCGTCTGCCACCACGAGCCCGCATGGCAGAAGGCGCCGATGATCGCGTCCGCCGCGCCCGAGTGCCCGACCACGACGTCGCGGAGCTCCGCCTCCGCGCCGCGGCCGCCCGCGGCCACGAGCTGGATCGTGGAGCCCGACTGCTCGTCCGGCAGATGGGCGAGGACGGTCACGTCGTCGAGCACCACGCCGTCGGCCACCGTCGCGTCGACGGCGACGGGCGGCCCGCCGACGAAGGCGATCCCCTCGAGGCGGACGCTGCGGGCGGCGACGGCCAGCCCCGCGCCCACGAGGACGCAGAGCCCGTCGGGCGCGCGCAGCGTGACGTCGATGTCGGCCGGCCCGGTCGCGCTGACGTCGGCGAGCGAGAGCGAGGCCGGGATCGCGGCGCCGAGGCCCAGGGCGCCGGGCGGCAGCTCGACCACGAGCTCCCGGCGCCCGGCCGCCACCGCCCCGAGGTAGGCGTCACGGACCCCGCCGAGGTCGGCGTCCTCCCGGACCGTCACCGTGCCGCCGGTCACGGGGCGGGCGGCGGGGTCGTGTTGAAGCTCGCGGACATCACGCCGCCGAAGAGGCGGAAGAAGCGCCGCAGCGAGACGTTGAACTCGCCGCCGGTGTCGGGCTTGCTCCCCGTCGCGTCCGGCTCGTTCATGTGGTGCGGGTTCATCAGCTTCACGGTCTGCGGGTCGTCGACGTCGACACGGCCGTACATCGCCGTGCGCGCGGCGCCCGCCGCGGCGGAGTGGATGGCCAGCGGCGCGCCCGAGGTGTCCTTCACGTTCACGGACAGCACGGAGTACTCGTGCCCGGAGTAGACGCTCCGCGACCCCTGGCTCCAGTCGACCGGCATGTTCTTGACCACGAGCAGCAGATCGGCCAGCGCCGTGGTCGTGGCGGAGGCGCCGTTCGCGCTGAGCTGGGGGTTCCGCGTGGAGTCGTGCGACGCCTGGTGCGCGGCCGCCACGACCGCGCGGGCCGTCGGCGTCTTCGCGTTCGGCGGCTGCCCGCCCGGCGGCGTGGGCGTGATGTCGGGGATCGCGTTCGTCCACGCCGTCAGCGCGGTGTCCACCCGGTTGATGTCCCCCCGGAGCTGCGCGGTGTAGCGCTGCCAGTCCGGGCTGGTGCGCGCCGCCGGGATCATCGCCTGCAGCCGCGTGAAGTACTGCTGCTCGCCGAACGACCCGCCGAGCGCGCGGGCGGTCACGACCGGCGCGGTCGCGTCGCCGGGCTGGAACGTGGCGGCGCGGCCGCCGAGCAGGAGCAGCCGGTCGAAGGCGGCCTGGTTCGCGGTGAGCAGGGCCACCGTGGCCATGTTCGGCTGCCAGGTCGTGACGTCGACGCCCCCTTGGCCGCCGGCCACGTACTGGCCGGCCGAGCCGTAGAACATCGTCATCGTGTAGCCGGGGAAGCCGCCCGAGATCGCGTCGTAGCCCGAGCCGCCCGACTTCTCGCCCTCCGACGCCACCTGGCCGCTGTGCCCGTACTGCCCGAACGGCTCGGCGAAGCGGGCGTGCGCCTTCTCGAGGATCGGGGCCCAGCGGGCCATCTGGTAGACGTCGCGGCGGTGGACCTCCAGGACGGTGCCGTTGAGCTCGGCCCACCAGAAGCGCTTGAGCGGCTGCGGAGCGGCGCGGAGCCGGGCGCCGTGGAGCTGGAAGCCGTACGTCGTGCCGTCGGGCAGCACGCGGCCGGCGCGGGCGTTCGCAGCCGGCGGCGGCGCGCCCGGCGCCGCCGTGGCCCGGTCGAAGGCGAGCGTGTTGTCGACCGTGACCGCCTCCGGGTTGAACGACACGACCGGCGCCGCCGGCGGGGGCGGCGGGGCCCCGGGCGCTGGCGCCGGTGGCGGCGGCGCGGGCGTGACGACGCGGCGGAAGAAGGTGACCGTCGCGCCGCCGCTGCCGTCGGGCGCCATCATCGAGCGGATCTTGTTCGGGTCGCGGTTGACGATCCCGATGAACGTCGCCATGTCCCAGCAGTCGCCGATGCCGCCCTGCTGGACGTCGGACGACGTCGGGCCGGGGTCGATCCAGAGCGACGGGTCCGCGGCCTCCTCGATCATCGGCGCGGCGACCGTGCCGCGGATCTCGGTGATCGCCGTCAGCCCGGTGGACATGGGCGCCGACGGATCGGGCGCCGCGCCCTGCTCGTAGAGCTGCGAGGCCGTGACGGTCTGCGCCTCGAGCGGCGACGCCGACGTCACGATCGGACGCACCGCCGTGTTCGTGACGGACTGCCCGCCGGCGGCCGTGGGCGCCGTGTGGCCCTCTGCGTCGGCGATCGTCGGTGCGGCATGGACGGTGCCCGGCGTCCCGCCGGCCACGGGCGCGATGTCCTGCGGGTTGCCGCTGATGAGCCGGGAGAGCGTCCGGCTGCCGCTCGCCACGGCGCGCGACAGCGCCGCGTTGCCGACCGAGCCCTGGAGGCCCAGCAGGGCCTGCGGGCCCAGGCTCGGCGGGAGCGCGACCGGCGCTGCGGCGGAGACCTGCTCGGCCGTGCCCTCGCTCTCGCGCTCGCGATCGTCCCGGTAGGCGGCCACGCCTCATGCTAACCCGGGAGGCGGCGCGCGGACGGGAAGACATCAGGGCAGAGCGGGCGCGCCGGCCGCGTCGCGGACGACGAGCCCGTCGGCCGCGAGCGCCGCGATCGCGCGCTCGAGCCGCTCCGGATCCAGCGCGGGGAGCGGCTCGCCGTGGACCAGCGCGGCGATGACGCGGCCGCGGGCGAAGCGGTCCGTGTCCTCGAACCGCGGGCGCTTGGCCCGCGCGGGACGCGGCCGGGATGGCGCGCCGGCACTCGCGCAGCCGCCCGCCACCGGGCAGTCCCCGCAGCGGGCGGTGCGCGCGGTGCAGACGGTCGCGCCGAGCTCCATCATCGCCTGGTTCCAGGTCGCCGCGCGGCCGGGAGGGAGCAGCGCCTGCGCGCGCTCGGCCATGGCACGCGGCGGGTGCCCCCGGCCGTCCCAGCGGGCGATGACGCGGGCGACGTTGACGTCGACCGCGGCGACCTGAGCGCCGAACGCGAACGACGCGACGGCGGCGGCGGTGTAGGCGCCGACGCCGGGCAGTGTCGTGAGGTCGCCGGGCCAGCCGTGGGCGGCGACGTGCCTCGCGGCCGCCTGGAGCGCGAGGGCACGGCGGTTGTAGCCGAGGCCGCTCCACTCGTGGAGCACGTCGCGGGCCGGTGCGGCGGCGAGGGCGCCTGCGTCGGGGAAGCGGGCGAGGAACGACTCGTAGCGCGGGACGACGCGCGCCGCCTGCGTCTGCTGGAGCATCACCTCGCTGACGAGCAGCGCGTACGGGTCGCGCGTCCTGCGCCAGGGCAGCGGGCGCGCGGCGTCCGCGTACCAGTCCAGGAGGTCATCCGCCCGCGGCACGGAGCTCCAGCTTGGCGACGAAGTGGACGGCGGCCGCGTCCCGGTCGGTGAAGGAGAGGATGTGGAGCCACGCGGTGACGGGTCCGTCCGGGAGCTCGAACAGGCCGTGGAGCTCGAGCGGCGCGGTCTCCCCCGCGTCGCGGTAGCCGTCCCACGTCGACTGGTCGGCGCGCCAGTGGGTCGGGTGGCTGCTCAGCGGGCGCGTGAGCACGCCGAGCGTCTCCTCCTGCGGCGTGAGGTCGAGGCGGAAGAGACCCGGCGCGAGGAGGATCGGCGCGCGGACGTTGAACTCGACCAGCCGCGTGCTCGAGATCAGCAGGCCGCCGTCGGCCAGCAGGCATGCCTGCTGGCCCCAGGCGGCGCCGGCCGCCGCGGCGCGGTCGGCGTCGAGGACGTCCTCACGCATCCGTGCGCTCCAGCCGGGCGGCGGCCCAGCCGTCGTCCTCGAGGGCGCGGACGGGCCGCAGGCCGGCAGCGGCGTAGGCGGGCATGGCCGCGCGCAGCTCGGGGAGGAGCATCCCCGAGGCGATGACGATCTCGACGCGCCCGGCGGGCGGCGCCGAGCCATCGGGCTCGCCGGCCGCGGCGGCGCCGCCGGACTCGGCGGCCGCGGCCGCGACGCGCTCCTGCACGGGCGGCGGCGCGTTGACCAGCACGAGCGGGGCGAGCGGGACGGGGTCGCGCTCGAGGTCGGCGACCGCGAAGTCGACGGTGACGCCGTTGCGCTCGCCGTTCTCGCGGGCGACCGCGACGGCCTCCGCCATCCGGTCGACGCCGGCCACCGGCCCCCACCCGAGCCGTGCCGCGGCGATCGCGAGCGTTCCGAGCCCGCAGCCGAGGTCGACCGCCCCGCCCGCGCCGGGCGCGACGTCGAGCAGCAGCTCGAGGCACATGCGCGTCGTCGGGTGCGAGCCGGAGCCGAACCCGCCGCCGCCGCGGGCGAGCACGAGGTCGACGATCCCCTCGACGCCCGGTGGCGGGTCGTCGGGCGAGCGGATCAGCACGCGGCCGCCGACGAGCACGCCGCCGCCCAGCAGCGCGCGGCGGGCGCGCCAGTCCGCCGGGACCTCGCGCTCGTCCCAGCCCAGGAGCTCCACGCCGGCCGCGGCCTCCAGCGCGGCGCGCGACGGCGGCGCGGCGGCGACGGAGACCAGCTCGACCTCGTCCCCGCGCTCCAGCTCGCGCACGCCCGCCGGCAGCAGCGGCAGCAGCGCGTCGAGCAGCTCCTCCTTCTCGTCCGCCGGGAGCCGGAAGCGGATCGCTCTCACCGGTGCGTCTCGCCGTGACGTCGTGGGCGGGAGACCGGCCTCCGGCGCCGCCGGGCAAGGACGCAGCTCCGAAGGGATCCTTCTCGGATCTCGAGGGGCGAGGACGCGGCATGGCGGTGATCGGCGGCCGCCGATCCCGCGTGCGATGTCGCGGCGGGGCGCACTACAGCAAGGAGATGGCGCCGAGCGCCACGACCACCGCGAGCACGAGCAGGAGCGCCATCACCGTGACCCGCACCGCCCAGCGGGCGGCGCCGGACGGCGCGGGGCGGCTGCGGGAGAGGCGCCGTGGGCGCGACGCGTCCACCGGCGTGAGCAGCGGCTTGGCCTCCGGTGCGGGGCCCGCCGCGGCGCCGCCGATCTTCTTGAGCGGCCGCGACGGCAGCGCGACGCCGCCGGCGGCGGGTGCGGGCTGCCTCGGCGGCGGCGGCGACACCTCGGTGTCGGGCCCGTCGGTGTCGGCCGGGTCGACCGGCAGCTCGACGGGCTCGCCGGGCGGCGGCTCGACGCCGACGGCGCGCATCGCCCGGTCGCGCTCGCGGCGCGCGCGGTCACGCTGGGCGATCGCGGTCTTGCGCTCGCGCAGGGCGACGTCGCGCTCGGCCTCGGCCTGCTCGGCGCGGCTCGACTCCGTGTCGCGGTCGCGGATCGCCTCGTCGCGCACCGGGATCACGCGGGAGAGCTCGGCGCGGGCCGCGTCGCGCTCCGCAGCCGCCTGATCGCGCTCGCGGGCGACGGTCTCGGCGTCCTGCATCATCCGGTTGCGCTCGGCGTACGCGTGGTCGCGCTCGTGGGTGATGCGGTCGATCTCGGTGCGCAGGCGGTCACGCTCGGCCTCGGCCTCCTCGCGCTCGGTCACGGCGCGGTCGACGTCGCGCAGCGCCGCGTCGCGGCGGGAGAGGGCGTCGTCGCGCTCGTTCAGCGCGGTCACGCGCTCGGCCTCGGCCCGGTCGCGCGCCGCCGTCGCCTCGTCGCGCTCCGCCTGCGCCGCGTTGATCGCGTCGCGGCGCGGTGCTGCGGCGGGCGGCGCGGGTGACGGAGCCGACGATGCGGGCGGCGGCTGGACGGCGTCCGCGGGGTCGCGCATCTCGAGCGGCGCGATGGCCGGCGGGAGCGGGCGCATCGCCGACACGCGGGGCGCGCCCGCGGGGACCGCGCCGGGCGCGGGCAGCTCGACCTTCAGGCCGGGCCCCACCTCCAGCTCCGCGCGCTCCACGTCCCCCGCGCCCTCGGGCCACGCGAAGGCGGCGAGCCACGTCTCGCCGTCGTCCGCGGCCCACGGCTTGTGCTCCAGCAGCGCGATCGCCCGGCGGCGCCCGCCGCCGGCCATCGTGATGTTGAGCACAGGGCGGACGAAGCGGCGCCCGCGCAGGCCGAACCAGCGCCCGGCGATCTCGATCCGGCCGGCGCCGGAGAACTCGAAGCGCTGGAGCTCGAAGTCGACCTCGCTCGAGGCCGCACCCGGCACCCTGGTCTGCTGCGCGGACATGCCCGCTCCAGGGTACGCGCTCAGCTCGGCGCCGTGGCCTCCTGCAACTCCCGTCGCAGCTCCCGGATCTCGTCGCGGAGCTTCGCGGCGTACTCGAAACGCAGCTCCTCCGCGGCCGCGAGCATCTCCTCCTCGAGCTCGACGAGCGTCGACTCGATCTCCGCCGGCTCCATGTCCGTGCGCCGCTCGCGGCGCTTGCGGCGCTTCTGCGGGACCTTCGAGTCGCCCATCAGGAACTCCGTGATGTCGGAGATCCCCTTGACGATCGTCTCCGGCGTGATCCCGTGCTCCTCGTTGTAGGCCACCTGGATCGCGCGGCGGCGGTCGGTCTCCTCGATCGCCTTGCGCATCGCCTCGGTCCGCTTGTCCGCGTACATCAGGACCTTGCCGCCGATGTTGCGCGCGGCGCGGCCGATCGTCTGGATCAGCGACGTCTCCCCGCGGAGGAAGCCCTCCTTGTCGGCGTCGAGGATCCCGACGAGCGTGACCTCCGGCAGGTCGAGCCCCTCGCGCAGGAGGTTCACGCCGACGAGCACGTCGTACTCGCCCAGGCGCAGCTCGCGGATGATCTGGATCCGCTCGAGCGTGTCGATCTCCGAGTGGAGGTAGCGGACCTTGAAGCCCATCTCGAGCAGGTAGTCCGTGAGATCCTCGCTCATCTTCTTCGTGAGCGTGGTGACCAGGACGCGCTCGTCCCGCTCCACCCGGCCGCGGATCTCGTTCATCAGGTCGTCGATCTGGTTCTTGGTCTCGCGCACCTCGACCTCGGGGTCGACGATCCCCGTCGGGCGGACGATCTGCTCGACGACGCGCGCCGAGTGGTCGCGCTCGTACTGGCCGGGCGTGGCCGACACGTAGACGAGCTGCGGCGTGATCTTGAGGAACTCGTCGAACGTCTGCGGCCGGTTGTCGAGCGCGCTCGGCAGGCGGAAGCCGTAGTCGACGAGCGTCTGCTTGCGCGAGCGGTCGCCCTCGTGCATGCCACCGATCTGCGGCACGGTCTGGTGCGACTCGTCGATGAAGCAGACGAAGTCGTCGGGGAAGTAGTCGATCAGGCAGTACGGGCGCGAGCCGGGCGCGCGGCCGTCGAGGATGCGCGAGTAGTTCTCGATCCCGGAGCAGAACCCGACCTCGCGCAGCATCTCCATGTCGTACTGCGTGCGCTGGCGCAGGCGGTGCGACTCGAGCAGCTTGCCCTGCTCCTCGAGCTCGGCGCAGCGGGCGTTGAGTTCGCGGCCGATCTCCGTCACCGCGTCCTCGAGCTTGCCCTCCTCGACGTTGTAGTGCGTGGCCGGCCAGACGGCGACGTGCTCGATGTCGTCGCGGATCAGCTCGCCCGTCAGCGGGTCGAAGTGCTGCAGCCGCTCCACCTCGTCGCCGAAGAGCATCGCCCGGAAGGCCGTCTCCTCGTACGCGGGGAA
>JBEVIG010000037.1:0-13664 GCA_040510855.1 Solirubrobacteraceae bacterium | reverse complement strand
GTCGTCGCCTCGACCCGCGGGCGCAGGACGATCGCCAGCGACGCGCCGCCGATCAGCCACGGCGCGATCTTCTCGAACGTCTCGGGCGCGGTGACGAGGAGCAGCGCCGCGCCCGCGGCGCCGCCCGCCACGGCCGCCGCCCCGAGCCGCACGATGTCGCGCCCCTGGCCGCGGAGCTCGGGCCGCGAGGCGCTCACGGAGCCGAGGCTGCTGAACACGAGCGCGACCGTGTTGGTCACGTTGGCCTCGACCGCGCCGAGGCCGGTGGCCAGCAGTGCGGGGTAGCTCACCAGCGAGGCGAGCCCGGCGATGCTCCCCGCCAGGCCCGCGCCGACTCCGGCGCAGGCCAGCAGGAGCAGCTCGCCCAGGCTCAGGCGGGCACCTCGCGCCCGTCCTGCGCCCAGCGCAGGTGGAACGTCCCCTCGCGGTCGACCCGCTTGTAGGTGTGCGCGCCGAAGTAGTCGCGCTGCCCCTGGATCAGCGAGGCGGGGCCGCGGGCCCGGCGGTAGCCGTCGTAGTACGCGAGGCAGGAGGAGAAGGCCGGCACGGGGATGCCGAGCTCGATCGCCTTCGAGATGACCCGGCGCCACGGGTCCTGCGCCTGCTCCATCGCGTCCGTGAAGTACGGGACGGTGAGCAGGTTGACGACCTCGCCGCCGGCGTAGGCGTCGCGGATCCGGTTGAGGAAGCGCGCGCGGATGATGCAGCCGCCGCGCCAGATCGTCGCCATCGCGCCGAGGTCGAGGTCCCAGTCGAACTTCTCCGACGCGGCCTGCATCTGCTCGAAGCCCTGGGCGTAGGCGACGACCTTGCTGGCGTAGAGGGCCGCGCGGATGTCGTCGACGATGCCCGGGTCCTGCGCGCCCTCGTCGGGCTTCGGGCCCGCGAGCCGGTCGGCCGCGGCGAGGCGCTGGTCGCGCAGCGAGGAGAGCGCGCGGGCGAACACGGCCTCGGTGATCGCGGTCAGCGGCACGCCGAGCTCGAGCGCGTCCTGGCTGGTCCAGCGGCCGGTGCCCTTCTGCTCGGCCTGGTCGAGGATCACGTCGACGAGCGGCTCGCCCGTCGCCTCGTCGTCGCGCCCGAGCACCTTGGCGGTGATCTCGATCAGGAACGACTCGAGGTCCCCGCGGTTCCAGTCGTCGAAGACCTCCGCGATCTCCTTCACGCCCAGCCCGGCGCCGTGGCGGAGCAGGTCGTACGACTCCGCGATGAGCTGCATGTCGGCGTACTCGATGCCGTTGTGGACCATCTTCACGTAGTGGCCCGCGCCGTCGGGGCCGACGTAGACGCAGCAGGGCGTGCCGTCGACGTCGACGGCGATCGCGGTGAGGATCTCCTCGACCTCGGCCCACGCCTCGCGGTCGCCGCCGGGCATGATGCTCGGTCCGTTGAGCGCGCCCTCCTCGCCGCCGGACACGCCGGTGCCGAGGAAGCGGAGCCCGCGCTCGGCGCAGGCCTCCGTGCGGCGCTTCGTGTCGAGGAAGTGCGAGTTGCCGGCGTCGATGACGATGTCGCCGTCGTCGAGGTGCGGCGCGAGCTCGTCGATGACCGCGTCCACCGGGCCGCCGGCCTTGACCATGATGATGATCTTGCGCGGCCGGGCGAGCGCGCCGACGAAGTCCTCGACCGACTCCGTGCCGGTGATCGCGCCCTCGTGGCCGAACTCGGCGACGAAGTCGCGCGTCTTCTGCGGGCTGCGATTGTGGACGGCGATCGAGTAGCCGTTGCGCGCGATGTTGCGAGCGAGGTTGGCCCCCATGACGGCGAGGCCGGTGAGGCCGATCTGGCTCTGCTCGGGCATGTGGTGTCTTTCGGTCGGCGTTCCTGTGCCGCGACATCCTCGCAGCGACCGGCCGCGCACGTCGGCCGGCGGTACGGTGCGCCGATGGAGGACGTCGAGGCGCAGCTGCTGGCCCGCGAGCCGCTCTTCCACCGGCCCGAGCTGGGCATGACGCGCGCGGATCTCCTCGCCCAGACCGACGAGGCCTTCTGGGAGGTCGGTGCCTCGGGCGCGGCCTACACGCGCGAGCTCGTCATCGAGACGGTGCTCGCCCGCGGGCCGGTCGCGGGAGACGACCGCTGGGTCGTCACCGAGCCGCGCTGCCGCGCGCTCGGCGACGACACCTACGCGCTCACCTACCGCCTCGACCAGGACGGACGGCTCACGCGGCGGCTGACGCTGTGGCGGCGTACGCCGGGCGGATGGCGGGCGCTGTACCACCAGGGCACGGCGATCGCGGGCTCGTGAGCGCGAGCAGGGAAGCGCCGAGGACCACGCCGAGGAGCGCGAGCGACGGCGCGCCCATCGCGCGCTCGCCGCCCGCGACCGCCGCGAGCTGCGCGACGAGCGGGAAGAGCACGAACACGAGCGAGAGCGGCACCGGCCCGAGCTCGCGCAGGAGCTGGAAGTACGCGAGGAAGCCGATGACGGAGGCGATCGCGCCGAGGTAGACGACGGCGAGCCACGACTCGGCGCTGATCGCCGCGGCGTCCGGATGCTCGGCGATCACGCCCGTCCCGCACAGGAGCAGGCCGGCGAGCCCCATCGGCAGCGCGTTGAGCGTGAACGGGCTGATCGCGCCCGCGTCGCGCTTGATCAGCACGTAGACGAGGGCATGCAGGATCGCCGCGCCGAGCAGCGCGAGCACGCCGAGCGGGTGGACCGCGCCGCCGAGGCCCATCTGCTTGACGATCAGCGCCGTGAGCGCGACGAGCGCGACGGCGACGCCGCCGGCCTGCCGCCGGCCGATCGCCGCGCCGAGCACGGGGACCGAGAAGAGGAGGATGAAGAGGGCCACGGTGGCGAACAGGACGGCCGCGAGCCCGGACGGGATCACCGCGCTGCCGAGGTTCATGAGCGCGAACGGCACGACGAAGTACGCCGCGGTGATCAGCGCGAACAGCCGCCCCCGGCCGCGGGGGTAGCGGAGCGGGATGCCGGGGCGCCGCGTGATGATCAGCACGAGGACGGGGAACGCGATCGCGAAGCGCAGGCCCGAGGCCGTGATCGGCGGGACGGTCGCGACGGTGGACTTGATCGCGATCCAGGTCGTGCCCCAGATGGCGACGACGGTGAGGTAGAGGAGGGCGATGCGGGAGCGGGGCATGCGGCGACTGTGCCGCGCGTCACTCAAAAGCACAAATGCGGATCTTCTGGCCCCACCCAAGAATTTGTTTATGGGAGGCGGGCGCGGAGCCGGCGGATCGCCGGCCCCGCGCGCGCCGGCTAGGCCTGCAGGTACTTGCTGCAGGCGTCCGGCGAGCCGGACTCGAAGCCGTCGCTCCACGCGGCCTCGCGCTGCTCGGGCGTGCCGTGGTGGCCCGGGTTCGCGGGGTCGAAGTCGCCCACGGCGAGCGCCGCGTCGAGGGCCTCCTGCACGTCGCCCTCCTCCAGCCGTCCGGCGTCGGCCGTGCTCTTGGCCCAGGCGCCGGCGTAGCAGTCGGCCTGGAGCTCGAAGTTCATCGTCGGCAGCTCCTGGCCGTAGCGGTCGTAGAGGCCGAGCTCGGACTGGACCTGGTGCGCGTACTCGTGGGCCACGATGTACGCCACGGCGAAGTCGCCGCTGGTGCCGCCATAGCCGTTCGCGCTGCCCGGGAGCGCGCGGTCGAGCGCGCCGGTGTAGATGTCCTCGGCGAACTTCTGCGAGACGTAGATCGTGTCGTCGCCGGGGCAGTAGGCGGCGGCCTGGTCGCCGAGGCCGTCGATGCCGCAGACGCTCTGCGTGGTCATCCCCGCGGGGATCCAGGCGTACGTGACGCGCGGCTCGGGCAGTCCGGCCGACTCGAACTGGGCGGTCCAGTAGCGGTCGACGTCCTGGGTGACGGCGGTGAGGAACTCCTCCATCGTCTCGGGCTGGTTGGCCTCGTCGCCGAGGACGAGGCCCTGCGCCCCGTCGCCGGCGGACGAGGCGGCGCCGGACCGCGTGGCCGGGTGGTCGTCGGCCTCGGCGGATCCGAGGCGGACGGTCGCGGCGGCCAGCGCCACGAGGGCGGCGGCGCCGGCGACGAACAACAGCTTCTTCATGCTGGGGAGGCTCCTTGGGTGTCGTTTCGGCAGGTCGTCCTGCCGGACGACGGCAGCCCAGTGAGCCACGGCGCCCTAAGCGGGGGGCGAGCCGCGCCTAACGGTTCCCCCAGCAGCGGCTAAGCGTCCGCTCAGGGAGCGAGCCGCTCCGCCAGGTACGCGAGGCCGCGCGGATAGCGGTGGTCGATCCCGCCGTGCTTGCCCTCGAAGATCTCGCACGCGACGTCGGTGACGCCGATCTCGGCGAGCGCGTCCGCGAACGCGAGCGCCCCGAGCTCCAGGTACCACTCGTCGCGGGTGCCGCCGTCGAGGTAGATCGCGCGCAGCCCGCGGAGCGCGTCGGCGTGGCGGGGCACCATCCGCACCGGGTCCCAGGCGAGCCAGCGCTCCCAGACGTCATCGACCATCCGGCCGGTCCGCGTGTCGAACGGCAGCAGCACGGTGCCGTCGGGCTCGGCGGAGAAGGCGGCCGCGACGCCGTAGAGCAGCAGCAGGTCCGCGTCGGTCTCCTTGCTCAACGGCGGCCGCGACGCGAAGTCCTCCCAGAACTTGTCGTAGGAGCCGTCGTAGGCGCGCAGCGCACGGACCGCCTCGCCGAAGTCCGGGATGTAGCCGAGCTCGTAGAGCGCGTCGCCCGCGTGGCTGGCCAGCCCGCCGAACAGGTCGGGCCGCAGCATCGGCGTGATCATCGCGCCGAAGCCGCCGCTGGACTTGCCGCTGATCCCGCGGTGGGCGGGCTCGGCGAGCGTGCGGTAGCGCGCGTCGACGAACGGCACGACCTCATCGCAGAGGTAGGAGTGGTAGTTGCCCGTGCCCGGCGAGTCGACGAACTGGCTGCCGCCGTACGCCGTCCACGCGTCGACGTAGGCGACGATGCACGGCGGCGCGCCGCCTCCGGCGAAGAGGGCGTCGGCGGCCTCCGGGAACGTCGGCCGGAACGGGGAGCGGTTGTGCCACATCGCCACCGTCCCCGTGTAGCCCTGGATGACGTAGACGGACGGGTAGCGGCGGTCGGGCTCGTCGTCGTACCCCGGCGGGACGTAGACCTCGAGCGGGCGCTCGGCCGGGTCGCCCAGCGGGTTGCCTGCCAGCTGCTCGCTCACGATCGTGTGACGGTCCAGGCGGCCGGCGAGCTCGCGCGGGAAGGCGTTGGGGTAGGTGGTCCAGCGGATGGGGGGCACATCCCCGACGCTATCGGGTGCCACCGCTCGCGGCGGCCGGCTGGTCCGGCTACCGTCGGCTGGCGGACAGCGGCGCGGTCTCGCCGCAACCGCGGGGCCCCACGGCCGTTCAAGCAACGCATGACGCGGACACTCGCCGTCGCGATCCTCACCGGGACGCTCGCCCTCGCCGGGGCGGGCGAGGCCGCCGCGCACCGTGTCGCGCTGGGCATGGGCGAGCAGCAGACGGGGATGTTCCTCGAGCCGCGCTACGAGCGCCTCGGGCTGCACCATGCGCGCGTGCTCGCCGACTGGGACGCGCTCGCCTACAAGCGCCAGCGCAAGGCGCTCGACCTGTGGCTGGCCGAGGCAGAGGAGGCCGGCACGAAGGTGCTGCTCAGCTTCCGCTACTCCCGCCACCACCGCTTCCCGTCGCCGGCCGAGTTCGGCCGCGCGTTCCGCGGCTTCCGCGAGCGCTACCCGGACATGCACGCGTGGGGGGTCTGGAACGAGGCGAACCACGGCGGCGGCTACACGGCGCGCCACCCGGGCGACGTCGCGCGGCTCTACGACGCGGCCGTGCGCGAGTGCCCGTCGTGCCGGATCGTCGGCGCCGACGTGCTCGACAGCGAGAACATGCTCCCGTGGGTGCGCGCCTTCAAGCGCGCGGCGCGCAACCCCGTGCGGATCTGGGGGCTGCACAACTACATCGACGCACGGCGCGGGAGCGATCGCCGCACCCGCGCGCTGCTGGCGGAGACGCGCGGCGAGGTCTGGTTCACCGAGACGGGCGCGTGGCTGCTGCGGCGCCGCTACGACAAGAAGGGCCGGGTGCTCCAGGAGTGGCACCGGACGCGGCGCCAGAGCGTGCGGAGCACGCGGCACGTCTTCCGGCTCTCCTGCATCAGCTCGCGGATCCGGCGCGTGTACCTCTACAACTGGCGCGCGCCGTGGACGGTCACGACGTGGGACTCCGGGTTCGTGAACCGGCACGGGAGGCCGCGGCCCGCGTACCACGCGCTGCGCAAGCAGGTCGCCCGTGCGGGCGGACCGTACGTTCGCTGCCGCTAGCGGTGGGGCTTCGCGCGCCCGTCCGTCGGCGCCGCGTCCTCGGGCAGCACGGCGCCGCCGACCGGGGGCGGCAGGTCGACGGGGACCCGCACCCAGCCGACGAGCCGGCGCTCGCGGTCGTCGAAGAAGCCGACGAGGTTCGCGTCGACGGCGTGGACGACGAAGCAGCCGATCCGGGTCCCCTCGCGGCTCCCGTCGACGTAGCGCAGCAACGCGTTGAGGCCGGCGACGTCGACGCCCCGCTGCGCGAGCAGGGTGCGGCGGGCGGCGTAGATCTCCCGGAGGGCGGGTGACGCGCTGAGCCACGTCACGTCGACCGACTCGAGCCCCATCGCGGTGCACGCGGCACCCGCCTCGCCCGCGAAGGCCGCAGGCGCCGGACCCTCGGCGGTGGCGAGGATGGTCAGCAGTTCGTGGGCGAGGATCGACGGCACGGGATCAGTGTGGCTGGCCGGTTTCCGGCGGATGGTGCAGCAAGACGCGGCGGGACGGCGCCACTAGTGTGGCGCAGCCGCGTTCCAGCGCCGCGACCGCTTGACCTCGTACATCGCGCGGTCGGCGTCGCGGAGCGAGCGCTCGCCGCCCGCGGCGGGGTCGATCGCCGCCACGCCGATGCTCGCGCGGGCCGTGACCGGGGCGCCCTCGTAGCGGACCGGCTCGGCCGCCAGGGCGGCCTCCAGGCCGGCCGCGATCCGCGCCGCCTCGTCCCCGTCGACGTGGGGGAGGAGCGCCGCGAACTCGTCGCCGCCGAGGCGCGCGACGACGTCGCCGGCGCGCAGCCGGGCGCGCAGGACGGCCGCGACGTGCTGGAGCAGCCGGTCGCCCGCGAGGTGGCCGTGGGTGTCGTTGACGGCCTTGAAGCCGTCGAGGTCGAGCAGGAGGATCGCGGCGCGCTCGCCGTAGCGCGCGCAGCGGGCGACCTGGTGCTCGAGCGCGGCCTCGAACGAGCGGCGGTTGCGCAGGCCGGTGAGGTCGTCCTCGGTGGCGAGCCGGTGCAGCTCGGCCTCCAGGCGCTTGCGCTCGGAGATGTCCTGGATCTGCGAGATGAAGTGGAGCGGGGCGCCGGCGGCGTCGCGGACGAGCGAGACGGAGAGCAGCACCCAGACGAGCGAGCCGTCCGAGCGGATGTAGCGCTTCTCGAGCTGGTAGGTGCGCCGCCCGCCGCTGAGGACCTCGCGCGCGAGCGCCACGTCCGTGTCGCAGTCCTCGGGGTGCGTGATGTCCTGGAACGTCAGGGCGGCGAGCTCGGCGGGCGCGTAGCCGACGATGTCGCAGAGCGCCTCGTTGACGCGCATGAAGCCGCCGTCGGGCGCGACCAGCGCCATCCCGATCGCGGCGTCGTCGAACGCGGTCCGGAACTCCGTGTCGGCGGTGGTGCGCGCCGCCTCGGCCGCCTTGCGGTCGCTGATGTCGCGGGCGGAGGTCTGCACGCCGGCCAGGCCGCCGTCGCGGTCGCGGAGCGCGCGGCAGCGCGACTCGACCCACAGGAAGCCGCCGTCGGGGCGCGGGACGCGGAGCTCGACGACCTCCTCCGCGGAGCCCCCGGCGAGCGCCGCGCGCATCCGGGCGAGCCGCTCGTGGTCGGCGGCGAGGATGAAGTCGTGGATGGGGCGGCCGACCATCTCCTCCGGCGCCCAGCCGAAGATCCGCCGCGCGGTCGGGGAGACGTACGTGTAGATCGCCTGCGCGTCGGCGCGCATGACGACGTTGCTGGAGTTCTCGAGCAGCTCGCGGTCGCGGTGCGCGGCGGTGACGTCGCGGGCGACGACGAGCACGCCCCCGGCGACGGGGAGGACGCTCATGTCGGCAAGACGGTCGGCGGCCACGGGCACGGCCTGGATGCTCCAGGGCGCGCCGGCGAGCGCGGCGCGGATCCGCTCGGGCCAGCGGGCGAGCGCGGCCGTCGCGAGCTCGTGACCCGCGATGGGGCGGCCGTCGAGCCCGAGCGCCGCGACGGTCATGCCGGGGAGCGCCGCGACGGCGGCGCGGGCGGTCTCCAGGGCGTCCGCAGTCCGGCCGGGCGCCGGGGCGAGGAGCGGAGAGGGGACGGCGGAGGGCAAGGTCGGGCTCGGAGCGGCGGGCGGCGACTGGGCGAAGTGCGCTCGTCGAGGTCATCGCCCGGACCGGCGCGGACTTGAGCTCCCGGAGCCGGGCGGAGCTGGATCACGAACGCCGCGTGTGGCACGTTGCAGGGACATGCGCTCCCACGACCTCCACTGGACGATCCACGAGAGCCCGGTCGGGCCGCTCACGCTCATCGCGGACGAGCACGCGCTGACGGGGCTGCACTTCGCCGGTTACGACCACGGGCTCGGCCCCGGCCGCCGCGACCCCGAGGCGCCGGTGCTCGCGGCCGCCGCCGCGCAGCTCGACGAGTACTTCGCCGCCGAGCGGCGCGACTTCGACCTGGCGCTCGACCTCGCCGGCACGGACTTCCAGCGCGCCGTCTGGGACGAGCTCGTGCGGATCCCGTACGGCGAGACGGTCTCCTACGGCGAGATCGCGCGCCGCCTCGGCCGGCCCGAGCGCGTCCGCGCCGTCGGCGCCGCGAACGGGCGCAACCCCGTCGCGATCGTCGTCCCCTGCCACCGCGTCATCGGCGCGGACGGCAGCCTCGTCGGCTACGGCGGCGGGCTCGACCGCAAGCGCAGGCTGCTCGCGATCGAGGGCTCGGCGCCGCTGGCGCTCCTCTGAGGCTCAGACACCCTCGTCGAGCGCGCGCCCGAGCGCCTCGACGAGGTGGGTCGCCGCGGCGTCGTCGATGCAGAGCGGCGGCTTGACCTTGAGCACGTTGTAGGCGTCGCCGGTCGGCTGGACGACGGCGCCGAGGTCGAGCAGCCGCTCGCAGAGCGCCATCGCGGTCTCCGGGTCGGGGTCGCGCGTGCCGGGGTGGACGACGTCGACGCCGAGGTAGAGGCCGCGGCCGTGGATCGCGCCGAGCGCCGGGTGCTCCAACGCGAGCGCCTCGAGCCCGGCCTTCAGCCGTCCGCCGACCTCGCGCGCGTTCGCCTGCAGGCCCTCCGCCTCGATGACGTCGAGCACGGCGAGCCCGATCGCGCACGAGACGGGGCCGCCGCCGGTGGAGGAGAAGAACGGCGCCGCCGCGTCGAACGCGTCGGCGATCTCCCGGGAGCAGATCACCGCGCCGACCGGGTGGCCGTTACCCGTCGCCTTGGCCACGCTCACGATGTCGGGCAGCACGCCCTCGTGGGCGAAGGCCCAGAAGTCGTCGCCCGTGCGGCCATAGCCGACCTGGACCTCGTCGGCGATGCAGAGCGCGCCCGCCGCGCGCGCGGCCTCGTAGGCGGCGGGGAGGTAGCCGCGGGCGATCGGCACCCCGCCCTGGTTGCCGAGCAGCGGCTCGCAGACGAAGGCGGCGGCGCCGCCGCGCGCGCCCGCCGCGGCGAGCTCGCTGCGCAGCGACGCCACGTAGGCGGGGCCGTCGTTGCCGAAGCGGCCGCGGTAGGGGTCGGGCAGCTCGGCGATGTGGATGTGCGGCGGCAGGAGCTCGCGCCAGTTCGGCCGGTCGACGCCGTTCGCGCACAGCTCGTCCGTCGCGGTGGTCCAGCCGTGATAGGCGCCCTCGAGCGCGACGACGTCGCGGCGGCCGGTGGCGACCCGGGCGAGGCGGAGCGCGAGGTCGACGGCCTCGCTGCCGGAGTTGACGAGGAAGACCCGGTCGAGCGGGGGCGGAAGCAGCGCGGCGAGCCGCTCCGCGTACTCCGACATCACGCCGTAGAGGAAGCGCGAGTTCGTGTTGAGCAGCCGGAACTGGCGATGGGCGGCCTCGGCGACGGCCGGGTGCGAGTGGCCGACGACGGCGACGTTGTTGATCGCGTCGACGTACGGGCGGCCGTCGGCGTCGTAGAGGACGTGGCCGATGCCGCGGACGAACTCCGGCGGGTCGTCGTAGTAGAGGCGCTGCGGCGAGGCGACGGCGCGCTCGCGGCGGGCGCGGGCCGCACGGGCGTCCTCGGGCGCGGGCGCGGCAACGTCGACGCCGAGCAGCGGCGACGGGTCGGGGCACAGGCCGAGCCACGCGTCGCGCTCGCGCGCGTGGCCGAGGCCGGGGAGGTCGGGCGCGGCGGCGAGCTGGACGTGGACGGCCCGCGTGGCGCGGCCGACCGCGTCGCCCGCGGCGACGCGCGCGCCCGCGGCGACGGACGGCTCGAGCCCCGCGAGCCGCACGTACGCCGGCTCGGCCTCGAGGGCGAGGACGACGACGCCGTCGCCGGCGGCCTCGACGTGGGCGGCGAGCGGCGCCCGGACGGGGGTCCCGCCCGGGACGTGGAGGTCGGCGCCGAGGTGCAGCGTGGCCGGCGGCGCGAAGGCGGGCGGCGCCGAGCCAAGCCGCACCTCGCCCCACCGGCCGACGGGGATGACGCCCGGCGCCCCGGCCTCGGCGCCCGGCGCAAGCGGCGTGTCGAGCGCGGTCACCGAGCCGTCGAAGGCGACGAGCGGTTCGTCCGCCTCGACCACCGGGACCGCGCCGGCGTCGCGGAGCCGCGCGGCCAGCCCCGCTCCGGCGGGCCATGGCGCGAAGCCGCAGACCGCGCGGGCGGCCGCCGTCGCCACCGCGGGATGGACCGCCGCGGCGCCGCGGACGATCGCCCAGTCGTCGTCGGTCGTCCTCGCGATGTGCTCGTTCTCGGGCGACAGCCGCGCCTGGTGCGAGCCGGCGAGCGCGCAGACGGCCGCGCGGGAGAGGACGAGCGGCCAGAAGGCCTCCGCCTCGGCCTCCGTGAGCGGCAGCTCGGCGTGGAAGCCCGCGAGGACGTCGAGCGAGATCCGCAGCGCCGCGTCCGTGGCGTGGGCGATCGCGGCCGCCGCGGCGCTGGCGGGATCGCCGATCCGCCACGTCCGCACGACGTCGCCGAAGTCGATCAGCCCGTCGGGCACCGGCGCGTGCCCGGCCGGGCCGACCGTGTTGTAGTCCGTGACGTCGCAGTGGATCGGCTGCACCGGCAGCGCGTCGCCGCCCGCGAGCACCGCCGCGAACGGCGCCATCGCCTGCTCCACGAGCGGCGCGTCCGCGGGCCGCGCGGCGTCCCCGATCGCCTCGACGACCTCGCCCGCGCGCCGCGGGTCCCACTGGAGCGGGCGATCGAGCTCGGGGTGCTCGAACCCGGCGAGCCCGCGGGCGCTGCGCGCGGCCAGCGCGCCGAGCCCGCGCCACGTCCGCGACGACCGGTGGCGGCCGTCGCAGAGCGGCCGCCCGTCGACCCAGGTCACCAGGCGGACGTCGTGGCCCTCGATCGTGACGATCTCGCTCCCGTCGCGCGCGGCCACCGGCACGGGGAGCGCGAACCCGGGCGCCGCGCCGGCGAGGTGGTGCATCGCCGCGTTCTGGCACTCGAGCTCCGACCGCCGCCAGCCCGTGCTGGCGATCTTGAGCACGAAGCGGCTGCCGTCGGGCGCCGTCGCGCGGAAGTTCTGGTCCTGCGTCGAGCCCACCTCCGCGAGCGCCGGGTCGAAGCCCCAGTGCTCGCGCACCATCTCCGCGGCCCGCTCGGGCGTGAACTCCGGGTTGGGGAGGTCGAGCGACTCGATCGCGGTCATGGCGGCATATTCCCGCACGAGCCCTTCCCAGCGGTTCGCCGCGTCGGATACGGTCGCCCGATCGGAGTCTCCGGACGAGGAGGGGTCGGGATCGTGCGAGTCACGAGGATGCTGGGGTTGGTCGCGGTGACGGGACTCGCCGCGGCGGGAACGGCGAGCGCCGCGTCGGTCGACTCGGTGGAGGTGATCGGGACCGGGCTGGACAACCCGCGCCACATCGCGGTGTCGCCCACCGGCGACATCTTCGTGGCGGAGTCCGGCCGCGGGGCGCCGGCCGCGGAGTCGAACTCGTGCTTCAACAGCGCCGAGGGCCCGGCCTGCACCGGCGCGAGCGGCGCCGTCACGCGCATCTCGAGCAAGGGCAAGGGCAAGAAGCTCAAGCAGAAGCGGATCGTCACCGGCCTCGCGTCGTTCGCCCCGGAGGACGGGGCGCGCGCGATCGGGCCGCACGGCATCTTCGCCACCGGCAAGAGCGTGTTCATCACGAACGGCGGCCCGACCGAGCCGCAGCGCGGCAACCCGCCCGCGACCGTGTTCCGCGACCCGACGCTGGTCGCCGAGGAGCCGGTGTCCAAGCGCTTCGGCACGCTGCTCAAGCTGGGCAAGAAGAACAAGGTCCGCAAGGTCGCGGACATCTGGAAGTTCGAGCACCACGAGAACCCGGACGAGCAGATCGGCAATCCCGCCGTCGACTCCAACGCGGTCGACGTGCTGCCATACAAGGGCCGGCTGATCGTCGCCGACGCGGGCGGCAACAGCCTCCTCAAGGTCAAGAAGAACGGCAGGATCAGCACGCTCGCGCTGTTCCCGAACGTGCCGACGGAGGCGTTCGGCGACGTCATCCCGATGCAGGCCGTGCCGACCGGCGTGGTCCTGGGCCCGGACGGCGCGCTCTACATGAGCCAGCTGACCGGCTTCCCGTTCCCGTTCGGCGGCGCGTCGGTCTGGCGCGTCGACCCGAAGACGGGCGAGTACGAGAAGTACGCGTCCGGCTTCACGAACATCATCGACCTCGACTTCGGGCGCGACGGCACGCTCTACGTGCTCGAGATCGACAGCGACTCGCTGCTGCCGCCGGTCGGCCCGTCCGACGACGGCGGGCTCTGGACCGTGCCCGCGGGCGGCGGGACGCCGGCGAAGGTCGCGATGGACGCCGGGACGCTGATCAACCCGGGCGGCATCGACGTGAACAAGAAGGGCACGCTGTTCGTGACCAACAAGTCGACGCAGGCGGGCACCGGCGAGGTGCTCCGCATCACGCTCACGGACTGACGAGGCAGTCGCCGAGCCCGAGCCGGCGGCTCGCCGCCCGCTCGGGCTCGGTGCGCTCGTGGAAGCGCGCCGCGCGCGCGGCCACGGCGTCGTGGTCGCCGGCCAGGTCGGCGGCCGCGATCGCGCCGAGCTCGCGGCTGCCGGCCTCGATCGCGTCGAGGAGCGGCGCAAGCTTGCGCCGGTCGACGTCGTCGGCCGCCGCCGCGCGCAGGCTGCGGGCGAGCGCGTCGCGGGCCGCGACGAGCCCCTCCGCCTGGCCGACCACGTCCTGCATGCCGAAGCCGAACAGGTACGGGTCGCTCGCCTCGGCCTGGCGGCGGCAGGCGGCCTGGGCAGCGGCGAGCAGGGCGCCCTCGAGCCGCGGGTCGGCCGCGCGCTCGCCGGCCGCGATCCGCCGGGCGGCGGCGACCCGGCCCTCGGCCGCCACCCGCTCCGCGGCCTCGCGTGCGACTGAGGGGACAGGCCCCTCAGGCGCATCCCGCCGTTCCGCGGCCGGGCGTGGGTGAGATCCATGCGCGCGTGCGACTGAGGGGACAGTCCCCTCAGTCGCGTTGTCGCGTGGATGCGCCCGGCGGGTT
>JBEVIG010000036.1:0-12526 GCA_040510855.1 Solirubrobacteraceae bacterium | reverse complement strand
ACGCCCGTCTCGTCGTCCACCTCGACCTCGGCGACCGTGCAGGCGTGCGCCTGGCAGGAGTCCGGATCCATCGCGCCCGTCTCGGGCACGGGGTCGTTCTTCTCCTTGAGGAAGATCCCGCGGCCCGCGATCGTGCGCCCCTGCTTGAAGTGGGCGGCGAGCGCGAGGTCGACGATGTGGATCTTCTTCTCCTCGGAGCCCTTGAGCTTCACGAAGCCCGTGCCGTCCGTCTCGAGGTCGGCCGGGTCGACCTCCAGCTCGTCGGCGGCGACCTGGAGCATCACCTCGCGGGCCTCGCGCGCGGCCATGATCACGGCGTTGCCGACGCGATGGGTGCCGCGCGAGGCGAACGTGCCCATGCAGTGCGGGCCCGTGTCCGTGTCGGCCGTGTCGACGATGATGTTCTCGAACGGGAGGCCCAGCGTCTCGGCCGCGCACTGCGCCGCGATCGTTTTGTTGCCCTGGCCGAGGTCGACCGAGGAGAGCGTGACCACGAACGACCCCGTGGTCGTGGAGTGGATGAGCGCCTGGGAGGGGTCGCCGCCCAGGTTCATGCCCGTCGGGTAGTTGACGGCGGCGTAGCCGCGGCCGCGGAGCCTGGCCATCGGTCAGCCCTCCCGGGGGGTCGTGGACGTCAGGGCGCGCGACTCGGCGCTGAGCTCGTGGCCGACCAGCTCGGCCGCGCGCTGCATGACCTCGATGAGCGCCGTGCCCTCCGCGATCTTGCGGTGCGCCTTCATGTCCCCGTCGCGGTAGGCGTTCTTGAAGCGGAGCTCGAGCGCGTCGAGCTCCAGCGCCCGGGCGATCCGGTCCATCTGGCTCTCCAGCGCATAGTCGGCGATCGTCACGCCGAAGCCGCGCATCGCGCTCGACGGCGTGCGGTTCGTGTAGACGCAGTGCGCGTCGACCCACACGTTCGGGATCGAGTACGGCCCCGGCATGTGCGCGGCGGCCTTCGTCGTCCCGTAGGGCGAATGGCGCGAGTAGGCGCCGGCGTCGACGTAGAGCGTCACCTTGCGGGCGACGATCCGGCCGTCGGCCATCACGCCGTCCTTGATGTAGATCCGCTCGGCCGCGCGCGGCGAGGAGACCTGCATCTCCTCCTCGCGCCCGTAGACGTACTTGACCGGCTTGTTCGTCGCCATCGCCGCGATGCAGGCGATCGGCTCGAGCGTCACGTCGACCTTGCCGCCGAAGCCGCCGCCGACGGTCCCGCCCATCACGCGGAGCTTGCCGAACGGCACCTCGAGGATGAGCGCCGTATTGTCGAGCGTGAAGAAGCAGGCCTGCGTGTCGGAGTGGATGAGCAGCCGCCCGTCGGCCTGCGGGATGACGATGCAGCCCGTCGTCTCCGTCGGGGCATGCTCGATCGGCGAGGACTGGTAGCGCCACTCGAAGACGTGATCGGCCTCCGCGAAGGCGGCGTCGACGTCGCCGAAGCGGATCCGCCGGCAGTGGTGGCCCTCGTAGACGAAGTAGTTCGTCCCGTGCGGCTTGATCGCGGTCGCGTCGTCGGCAAGCGCCTCCTCGACGTCGAGCACGACCGGGAGGTCCTCGTACGTGACCTCCACCGCGCGGGCGCCCTGGAGCGCGGCCTGCTCGCTCGTGGCGATGACGGCCACGATCGGCTCGCCCTTGTAGAGGACGCGGTCCTCGGGCAGCACCGGCTCGTCGTTCGGCTCGACGCCGATGAGCCGGAGGATCGTGTACCAGTTGGCCGGCACGTCGGCGTGCGTGAGCACCTTCACCACGCCGGGGACGGCGAGCGCGGGCGCGACGTCGACCGCCTTGAGCAGCGCGTGATGGCGCTCGGACCGGGCCATCTTGAGGTGCAGGAGGCCGGGCGGGTTGCGGTCCTCGAAGAACTCCGTGCGGCCGGTGACGTGGCCGAGCGCGTCGGAACGCTGGACCGGCGTGCCGATGACGTCGAAGTCGTCCTCGCGCCCCTCGGCGAAGTAGGAGCGGTCGATCTGCTCGGACTGGATCGCCATCAGACGCCTCCCTCCACGTATTGGACGCCGCCGGTGGCCTTCCGCCGCTGCGCGGCGTCGAGGATGGCGTTGATGATCGACTCGTAGCCCGTGCAGCGGCAGACGTTGCCCGAGATCGCGCGGACGACGTCCTCGCGGCTCGGGTCCGGGTTCTCCGCCAGCAGCGCGTGCGCGGCCATGATCATGCCGCTCGTGCAGAAGCCGCACTGGGTGGCGAAGCCCTCCAGGAAGGCGGCCTGGACCTCGTCGAGCTCGCCGCCGTCGCGGGCCACGCCCTCGAGCGTGCGCACGTCGGCCCCCTGGATGGTCTCGACGGGGACGAGGCAGCTCATCACGGCCTCGCCGTCGACGACGCAGGTGCAGCTGCCGCACGTGCCCTGGGCGCAGCCGCGCTTCGCGGCGGTCAGGCCGAGCTCCTCGCGGAGCGCGACCAGCAGCGTGGTGCCCGGCTGGACGAGGAACTCCCGCGGCTCGTCGTTGACGAGGACCTCGATGTAGGACTTGGGCATCTGCTCACTCCCCCAGCAGCGCGCGGCGGACGTGGACGGGGAGGACGCGGCCGCGGTACCAGGCGCTCGCGTACGCGTCGTCGAACGGCTCGGCGTCCTGCAGCGCGGCCTCGCCGGCGGCCCGGGCGCGGTCGTGGTCGAGCGGGCCGCCGGTGAGCGCCTGCTCGGCGGCGGTCGCGCGGACGGGCTTGGCGCCCGCGCCGCCGAGCGCGATCCGGGCGGCGCCGACGGTCCCGCCGTCGAGGCCGAGGACGGCGGCGACGGTGACGATCGAGGCCGAGTTCTGCTTGCGGCGCATCGCCTTGGTGTAGCGCCAGGCGGCGGCGTCGGGGACGTCGAAGGCGACGGCCGTCACCACCTCGCGCGCCCCGGCGCCGTCGCGGAGCACGTCGGCCACCGGGCGGGTGGAGCTCGCGCCGTCCGGGCCGGCGACGTCGACCTCGGCGTCGAGCGCGAGGAGCGCCACCGCGAGGTCCCCGTAGGGCTGCTTGACGAAGAGGTTGCCGCCGACCGTCGCGAGGTTGCGGATGGTCGGCGAGGCGATCGACTCGATCACGGGCCGCAGGACGGCGAGCCGCTCGTCCTCGCCGACCTCGGCGAGCGTCGTGGCGGCGCCGATCACGGCGCGACCGCCGTCGACCTCGATGCCGCGCAGGCCCGCGCGGCGGAGCGAGACGAGCGCGCGGAAGTCGTGCGCGGTCGTGTTGACCTCGGGCATCACGACGGTGCCGCCCGCGAGCACCACGCTCCCCTCGCCGGCGAGCGCGCCGACGACGTCCCCTACGGATTCAGGTACCTCGACGCTCGGTGCCAATGGCTCCTCTCCTTCTACGGTTCCCGCGCGGCGATCCGCCGCCGTTCGACGTCCTCAAGGTGTGCGAGCATCGCGGCGCTCGCGGCCGCCGCGTCGCGCGCCGCGATCGCCTCGGCGATCCGGCGATGGTCGTCGACCACCTTCTCCTGCATGCCCGCCAGATGCGTGGTCGCCATCCGGCTCGCCACACCCAGCCCGGCCAGCGAGCCGACGACGCGCTCGAGGATCTCGTTGCGCGCCGCGGCGGCGATGATCCCGTGGAGCTCGAGGTCGGCGCGCATGAACGCGTCGTCGTCCCCGACCCCGTGGGCGGAGGCCTCGGCGCACTCGGCCAGCCGCGCGATCTCCTCGTCGGTCGCGCGCTCCGCGGCCAGCGCGGCGAGCTTCGGCTCGACCAGCTTGCGCGCCTCGAACAGCTCGGCGAAGCCCGCGTCGCTCAGCGCGAGGACCAGGCCGAGCGGCCGCATCAGCGTCGCGGGATCGAGCGACGCGACGTAGTTCCCCGCGCCCTGGCGCATCTCCGTGACGCCGATCAGCGACAGCGCGCGGAGCGCCTCGCGCAGCGACGCGCGGCTGACGCCCATGGTCACGGCGAGCTCCCGCTCCGGCGGCAACCGGTCGCCCGGCCGCAGCTGGCGCTCGGAGATGAGCGCGACCAGCCGGTTCGCGATCTGCTCGGGCAGCGGGTCGCGGACGACCGTGCCGAACTCGGCGGCAGGCGGGAGCGAGGATGTGGGCGGGTCGGGCATAGCGGTAAGGTGGTCCGGCCAATTCCACCGTACAGGAGATCGCCACCGTGTTGAAGGTCGTCTCGCTCATGCGCCGCGCCGACGGGATGAGCAAGCAGGAGTTCATCACCTGGATCACCGAGGAGCACGTCGCCTTCGCGCGTGAGATCCCGGGCCTGCGCAAGTTCGTCGTGAACGCCACGGACGTCGACGCGGACAGCCCCTGGGACAGCGTGAACGAGCTCTACTTCGACGACGAGGAGGGCCGCGTCGCGGCCTTCGCCTCCGAGCAGGGCAAGGCCTCGGGCGCCGACGCCGCCGCGCACACCTCGGAGCGCGTCCACATCCTCACCACGCAGCACGAGCTGATCTGAGCGGCGCGGCCGGCTGCGCCGCGGCGCCCGGGGGCACCGCGGCGTAACCGATCCCGCGGCTACGCGGACGGCACCACGCAGGTGTCGTCCGCCGCCGCGCAGCTGTAGATCCGCACGTCGCCCTGTCGCAGCCAGATCTCCGGCGTGGAGAGCGGCACGAAGAACCGGTCCGGGCTTCCCGCCGGGTCCTTCGTGTCCTGGTTCGGGGCCTTGCCGTGCACGATGAACCCGATCCGCCCGGTGTCGCTGGCGAGGTCGATCGTGTGCAGGGCGCCGTAGGCGTCCGTCCCCTCGAAGGCGGTCGCCTGGTCCCAGGCCGGTGTCGCCTCCCCGGGCGCCATCGCGTCGGGGGAGCTCGCGTTGAACAGGTGCAGCCCCCACGGCGCGTAGTTGCCGTCCGCGCGCTTGTAGTGGATCACCGCCGTGGTCACCTGCGACTGCACGACCGTGACCGTGCGCGTCGCGCTCACCACCTCGCCGGCCCCGTAGTCGAGGACCGCGCGATAGGTCACCTGCGCGCCGTCGGGGAGGCCCGCCGTGTCGTCGAACAGCGTGTACACCGGCGACGAGTCGTCGGTGACCCGGTCCACGAACGCGCCGCCGTTCACCGAGCGCTGGAACGTCACCTCGTAGTCGGCGTGGTCGGGCGTCGCGACCGCGCGCACCTCGACCTCGCCGCGCACGCGCTGGCCCTCGTTCGGGGCCTCGAGCGCGATCGACGGCGGCGCGATGGTCGCCGTGTCGGTGCCGCTCGAGCGCGTGTGGTTCGCGTTGTCGAGCACGACGGCGCGGTACTGCACGCGCGTGCCGGGGTCGATGTCGGCGACGTCGTGGAACACCCGGTACGGCGCGTTGTCGTCCGTGCCGATGTTCCGCCACTTGCCGTTGCCGGCCTTGGCGAGGAACGTCACCTCGTAGAACGAGCTGCCGTCGACGTCCGCGACGACCTGGAGGCGGTCGCGGTACGGCGCCTTCGCGTCGACCGTCAGCCTCGGGGCCGTCCTGCTGCGCGGGATCTGCTTCCTGGCGCGGTAGACGGCGGTCGAGAGCGGCGGCAGCGTGACGTCGAGCGTGGAGCCGTGGCGGAACACGCGCTGCGGGCCGTCGCCGTAGACCTTCTCCCACACGCTGTTGGGCACGAAGGTCGGGATCGACGCCGACGCGGACTGCTCCGCGTTGTTCAGCGCGACGACGTACTCGCGCTTGCGCGACCGGCTGATGCGCGAGAACGCGTAGACGCCAGACGACGAAGACGAGACCCGGTGCTGCTGGGCGCCGTCACGCAGCGCGGGGTGGCGCTGCGTCAGCCTGGCCAGCTTGCGGATCTTGCGATACAGCGGGTGACCCGTGTCGAAATTGTCGTCCATCGGCGTCTCGTCCGAGCCGAGGTTGTCGTTCTTGCCCGCACCGTCGTCGCCGCCGAACTTGTTGACGGGCTCGTCGGGCGGGTCCGCGAGGTTGTTGTACTGCTTGCTCTGCGACGGGAACATGTCCTGGCGGGCGTCCTGGTCGCCGCCGGCGCCCGTGAAGCCCTGCTCGTCGCCGTAGTAGACCACCGGGTTGCCGCGCGAGAAGTACATGAGCTCGTGCGCGAGCCGGTCGCGGGCGAGCAGTTCCGGCTCGGCCGCGCCGGGGTTGTCGTCCCGGACGAACATGCCGATCCGGCCGCGGTCGTGGTTGCCCAGGAACGTCGGCAGGTTGTAGACGTTGGAGTCGCCGTCCGTGTACCAGTCGTCGTCCTCGAAGAAGCTGCGCAACGCGTTCGTCGGGAGCGACTTCGAGGCGAAGTCGCGCGCGGACATCTGGAACAGGAAGTCGAGCACGCCCTGCACGTCGTCGTGGACCGGGTAGTGCGAGATCAGCTCGTGGCTGAAGTCCTCGGCGACCTCGCCGAACATGTAGAAGTCGTCGATCCCGCGCCGCTGCGCGTACGCCTCGATCTCAGGCGCGAAGCGCTGCCAGAACGCGTCGTCGACGTGCTTCATCGTGTCCATCCGGAAGCCGTCGATGCGGAAGTCGCGGATCCACGCCTTGTAGATGTCGATCATGCCGTCGACGACGACGGGGTCCTCCGTGAAGAGGTCGTCGAGGCCGAAGAAGTCGCCGTACTGCGAGTTCTCGCCCACGAACGTCGTGTTGCCGCGGTTGTGGTAGCGGTCGACGTCGTTCAGCCAGCCCGGCACCTTGGAGCCCTGCTCGTCGGCGGGGACGCACGGGCTGTACGGGAAGCTCTGCGGGTCGTGCGTGCCGGGGCAGGCCGGCTGCCCGGACGGGGAGAGCTCGGGGAAGGTGCTGCCGCCCGCGAAGTCGCGGTCGTCGAACACCGTGCCGCCGGCGTCGCGGTAGGGGTAGCGGTCCTTCGAGATGTACTGCGGCGCGGCGCCCTCCTGGTACTGGATGACGTCGGCCGTGTGGTTGGTGATGATGTCGAAGTAGACCTTGATGCCGCGCGCGTGGGCGGCGTCCACCAGGTTGCGCAGGTCCTGGTTGGTCCCGAGGTGCGGGTCGATCTGCGTGAAGTCGGTGATCCAGTAGCCGTGGTAGCCGGCGGACGGGAACCCGGCGTTGTCCTGGACCGCCTTGTTCTTGAAGCTCGGCGTGAGCCAGATCGCGGTGGTCCCGAGCCCGGCGATGTAGTCCATCTCGTCGAGCAGGCCGGCGAGGTCGCCGCCGTGGTACCAGCCCTTGTGGGCCGGGTCGAAGCCGGAGTCGCCCTCGTCGGTGCCCGGCGGCAGCCCGCCGTGGTCGTTGGCCGCGTCGCCGTTCTGGAAGCGGTCGGCCATGACGAAGTAGAAGTTCTGGTCGGTGACCGGCGCGCGGAGGGAGTGCGTCGCGCCCGCGTCGCCCTTCCCGGGCTTGCCCTTGTCGTGCTTGCCCCCCTTCGCCAAGGCAGGGGCGGCCCCCACGGTCAATGCGAGCGTGGCGACCAGCGCCAGGACGGTCGCGCGGGTGCGCACCATCGGCTCCCCCTTTCTCCTCCGGAATCCGAACCGCGATCTCCCTACCCGTACTCCGCGGGCGGGAATCGCTTCCAGGCGCTCCGGCGCGAGCGACCCCAGGCGGGGCCCCGGGCGTGGCGCCCGGGGCCCCGCCGGCCTGTCAGCCGCGGTTGAGCTGCTGCATCCACTCGCGCAGCCCGCGGGCCTGCGAGCCGAGCTCGGCGCGGGTTGCGGCGTCACCGCTCGCCGCGTCGCTCGCGAGGTCGGCGACCGCGTTGAGCGCCGGGATCGCGTCCGCGTAGCGCTTCTCGAGGTACGCCGCCTTCGCCGCCTCCAGCAGCGCGGAGGCGCCGGCCGCCGCGTCCGGGGTGAGCGAGCCGGCGCTCGCGGCGCCCGAGACGAGCAGTGCCGTCTCGCGGAACGAGCCGCAGTAGGCCGGGACCGCGCCGGCCGTCGTCTCGATCCCGCCGCGCAGGATCTTCAGGAACGACGGGTCGTAGTAGAGCCAGCGGGCGTGCCCGAGGATGTTCGAGAACGCCTTGCCGCCCCCGTAGTTCTGGCACCAGGCGATCGGGTGGTCCCCGCCCGGCATCAGCACCAGCGGGTTGTTCGCCGCGTTGCCGGAGTTGAGGCTGCGCTGGTAGCTGGCCTCGTCGAGCGAGAGGAGCGTGTGGACGTCGCCGCGGATCGCGCGGTCGAAGTTGTACAGCTCGTCGACGATCGGCCAGGTCGGCGCGAGGTGCGCCGTGGCCGGGTGCTCGGAGTCCTCCGTGACGACCTCGGCGTTGATGCAGCTGCCGCAGTGGCCGAAGCCGTTCTGGCCGTTCGGGTGGTTGGTGAACCACCCGCCGACCAGGTTGCCGTAGAACGCCCACTGGTTCGCCGCCGAGCCGCGTGCGGAGTCCGCCGCGCCGTGGAGGCCGACGTAGCCGCCGCCGGCCGCCATGTACGCCTCGAACACCGGGCGCTCGGTCACCGGATCCAGCGGGCCGGGGTTGTGGCCCACCGTCGAGTCGAACACGATCGTCTCGTACTCCCGGAGCGTCTCCAGGCTCAGGAACGGGCTCGCCGGCAGCGTCACCGTGGGCAGCTGCGGGTCGTACACGTCCACGTTGAAGCCGTGCTCGGCGCCCATCTCCTGGATCGCCTTGATCGTGTGCGGGATGTGGTCGTGGCGGAAGCCCGTCGTCTCGGAGTAGACGAGGACGTCGAACTTCGCCTCGGGATCGTGCGGCAGCGGCGCCAGCACGGGGTCGCGGTAGATCGGCGGGCCGTCGGCCGGCGCGAAGGTCGTGCCCGTGGGCGGGTCCGCGGGCAGCGCACCGGTCGCCGCGTCGATCAGGTGGCGGCCGTCGGCGGCGAGCGTCGCCCGCGCCGCGTTGTCGGCGATCTGGTCCTGCGCGATCGACACGAAGGCGTTCAGGTGCGGCTTGGCCTTCTTGCCGGCCGCGCCCTGGGCCAGCGCCAGTTGCGCGCGGAGCGCATCGGCCGTCGCCTGCGTGATCCGGTTCGCGGCGAGGTACGTCGCGATGATCGACTCGACGTCGGCGTACGAGGTGGTGACGACGAACGTGGTCGTCTGCAGCTGCGCGTTCCCGGCCGCGTCGCCGAGCTTCATCGTGATCTCGTGCGCGCCGAGCGAGAGGTCGGTCGTCGTGATCGGGAGGGGATAGACCCACTCGCCGTCGAGGTACATCTCCTGGACGGCGACGCCGCCCGAGCCGGAGAACCCGGGGCCCGGCGAAGGGTCGGTCCGCGTCGGGATCAGTCGCGTCGCGTGGCCGACGCGGCCGTCCGTGATCATCGGCCACGTCGCGGTGGGCGGCACGGTGTCGATGCGGATCGAGGTCTGCCGGACCGCGGACACGTTGCCGGCGGCGTCGATCGCGCGGTAGCGCACGGCGTTGTTGCCGAGGCCCTGCTGGCTGATCGCCACCGAGCCGGCGCCGTTCACGGCGGCCACGGGCGTCCAGGGCCCGGCGGCGGCGAACGCGTACTCGAAGCGGTCGATGCCGCTCGCGTCCGATGCCGTCATGTTCAGCGTCACCGGCGAGGTGCGGTACCAGCCGTTGTGGCCGGTCGCCGGCGTCGGCGAGAGCGTGGCGACGTCGAGGACGGGCGGCGTCGTCTCCGTCTGCGCCCGCGCGTCACCGGCACCCATCAGCAGGGTCGCGACTGCAGCCGCCGTCAAGGCGCGGCCTCTTCGTGTGTGCATCCCGGTCTCCTTCCCCAAGTCCCGTGGATGATTTGGTTGGTTCCCGGCGAAATCAACCACAAGCCTTGCAAGAACGCAAGGTTCCTTTCGCTTGTCCTCGTGTTAGCCGCAAGCTATTGAAAGGTTCTGCGGCGACTTGTGGGACCGCAGGCGCGGTCAGCTGCCCTCGCCGGGCCACGGCGGAAGCGGCGCCACCTCCATGATCTCGATCCGGTGCCCGGCCGGGTCGCGGACGAAGACGCGGTCACCGTCCCACGCGCGCAGCCCCGGCTTCGGCGCGAAGCCGGCGTCGGCGAGGCGCCGCACGGTGGCGTCGTAGTCGGCCGCGAGCACCGCGACGTGGCCGCGCTCGGCGACGGCGGGAATCTCGCTCGCGACCAGGTGGATCTGCGTGGCGGCGCGCTGGACCCAGGTGAACTCGTCCCGCAGCGCGGGCGGCGCGGGGATCTCCTCGAAGCCGAGGAGCTCCCAGAACGCGACGCAGGCGCGGACCTCGTCGGCGCGGACCTCGAGCGTGACGTGGTGGAGCACGGGATCAGCGCTCCTGCGCGGCGTCCGGCGAGGCCTCCCAGAAGTCGTCGATCTTCGTCGCGTCCATCCGGTCGAGCTGCGTCGAGACGGCCCACAGCTCGACGGGCTCGTCGCCCTCGTTGCGGTGCGAGCGCGGCGTGGCGGGCGCGACGCGGGCGACGTCGCCGGCGCTGAGCTTGAGGACGTCGTCGCCGAAGCGCATGGTGAGCGTGCCGGCGGCGACGATGTAGACCTCCTCCTGCTCGTCGTGGAAGTGCCCCGTGCCCTGCTCGAAGTCGGAGTGCGGCGGGATGCGGATCAGCGTTACCGCGACCTGCTCGCCGCGGAGCGGGCCGGTCAGCGAGCGGAACTCGCCCGGCACCGACGTGCCCGCGTAGTGGTCCTCGACGTCGTCTGCGCTGATGACCTCGTAGTCGCTCATGCGGGCCACGGTACGCGGCTCCCCCGCCGGGCGTTCCCCGCCCAGGCGACGAGCAGCGCGAGCGCGGCCATGACGAGCGCGAGCACGACGCAGTTCAGCGCGACGTGCCCGTAGCCGCCCTCGCGCGTCGGGTCGATGAAGGGGTACGGGTAGAAGTCGCCGGCCATCGGCCCGCGCACCAGCGTGTAGGCCGCGTAGCCGAGCGGATAGACCAGCCACAGCAGGGCGGTCCGGCGCTCGATGCGGTGCCGCGGCGGGACGAGCAGCCAGTCGAGCACCATGACCACCGGCATGACCTTGTGGATCACGGTGTTGATCCAGGGATCGGTGACGCCGAGCGGCTCGCCGGCGAGCAGGACCGCGTAGACGATCCCGGTGACGGCCATCGCGAACGTCGCCAGGCCGCGGATCGCCTCCCACCCCGCCGACGCCGGCCGCGCGATCGCGCCGACGACCAGCACGCAGGCGGCGAGGATGTTCGAGAGGTTCGTGAAGTAGCTGAAGAAGTTCAGGACGACGAAGCCGGGGACCTCGTCGAAGGCGTGCGCGAGGTTGACCGCGATCGCCGTGAGCGTGAGCACGCCGAAGGCGAGCCGCAACAGCCTGAGGAGCATGCCGCGGCATCTTGCCCGAGGCCGAGGAGTATGGTCACGCCCCATGTCCGACGAGACCCTCAGCGCCCGCATCGAACGGCTCGTGGAGGAGGAGCACTCGCTCCGCTCCCGCGAGGAGCGCGACAGCAGCGACGAGGCCGCGCTGGCGGCCGACAAGGCCCGGCTCGACGAGGTCGCGGTGGAGCTCGACCGCTGCTGGGACCTGCTGCGCCAGCGGCGCGCGCTGCGGTCAGCGGGCGCCGATCCGGAGAGCGCGACCGCGCGCGACGCGGATACCGTCGAGCACTACCTGCAGTAGCGCCCGCGCCCGCTAGGCAGCGGGCTCTTCGTGCTCCGGCTGCTCGCCGGGGCGCTGCGCCGCGGCCGCGGCCTCGAGCTTGCGCGCGTCCTTCCGGGCCTGCTTCTCGATCCGCTTGTCGCGCAGCTTGGCCTCGCGGTTGAGCTTCGCGAACGTGGTGCGCTTCTTGGCATTGGCCATATGGCGGTCCATCCCTTCGTGGAGGAGCCGGCCGGGCCGCCGGGCGGCGGTACGACCGCGGATCAGGGCCGGGGCGGGCGACGGCGTGCAACGACGAGATCGTCCGTGGCCCGGCTCCTCCAGCGTAGCCGACGGGTAGGAGGTCCGCATGGAGCTCGAGACCTGGACGGCGCCGCCCGGCGACCGCATCCCCAACCATCCGCGGTTCCCCGTGCTCGTGTACCGGGGCGTGGAGGCAGCCGCCGCGGGCGCCGAGGCCGCCCGCGCCCTGTTCGCGGAGCACGGCTGGGGCGGGAGCTGGGTCGACGGCGTCTTCCCCTTCCACCACTTCCACTCGACGTCGCACGAGGTGCTCGCGGTCGTCGCGGGGCGGGCGACGCTCGAGCTCGGCGGGCCGCAGGGCGAGGCGTTCGAGGTCGCGGCCGGGGACGTGCTCGTGCTCCCCGCCGGGACGGGTCACATGCGGGCGACCGCGCGCGACGGGTTCACGGTCGTCGGCGCGTACCCGCGCGGGCAGGAGGACTACGACCTGCAGCGCGGCGACGACCCGGCCGAGGTCGCCGCGGCGCGCGAGCGGATCGCCGCGCTGCCCGCGCCGCCGGACGACCCGGTCGGCGGCGAGGGTGTGGCGCTGTGGCGTTGACGGCGGGAGGATGATGCGCCGATGGGCTGCTTCGTCCTCCTGTTCGCGCTGATCTCGCCGCGCCTCGCGATCATCTTCACGTGGATCTTCTCGGACACGCTCTCGCGCGCGTACGACAGCTGGTGGCTCCCGTTCCTCGGGTTCTTCCTGCTGCCGTGGACGACGCTCGCCTACGCGTGGATGTACGTCAACGGGACGAACGAGGTGACCGGCTTCGAGTGGTTCATCGTCGGCGTCGCCTTCCTCTTCGACCTCACCTCGCTCTTCGG
>JBEVIG010000035.1:0-9740 GCA_040510855.1 Solirubrobacteraceae bacterium | reverse complement strand
CGCGCGCCCGACTTCGCGCGCAACGTCGAGATCCACCGCAAGCCGGGCTACGACCCGGCGGAGCTGTTCTTCGACCCGGCCGACAAGCTGGCCAAGCCGAAGGCGGGCGCCACGCTGGTGCGCAAGAAGCTCGGCTTCCGCTACTCGATGCAGGTCGTGCCGCTCGATCCGTCGTGCGTGCGCGGCACGCACGGCCGCCTGCCCGACGGGCCGGACGACGCGCCGGTGCTGCTGTGCTCCGACCCCGCGCTCGCGCGCGACCGGATCGCGGCGACCGGCGTGCGCGACCTGCTGCTCGAGCTGGCGGGCGTGCCGGCGCCTCACGCCGCGGCGTAGCGGCCCGGCGCCGTCAGAGGGCGATCCGCCAGGCGAACGTCCCGCTGCGGTCCTTGCCGAAGTCGGACTCCACGTCGCGGAAGCCGCTGAGCCGGAGCTCGACCCGCGCGTGGTCGCGCAGTGCGCGGCGCAGCCGCGGGGTCGCCGGCAGGGTGACGAGCCGCTTGCCGTCGTTGCGGGCGGAGAAGCGGACGTCGCCCAGCTCGCGGCCGTCGCGCAGCATCCGCAGCCGGCCGCGGCACGTGTAGTCGGCGTACTCGAACTCGCCCATGAGGCAGCGCAGGCGGAAGGTGACCGCGCCGCCGGCGATCCGCACCGGCCGGGCGCCGTGGTTGGCGAAGCCCTCGCAGTCCGCGCGGAGGAGGACGGGCGGCGCGGCGGGGCGCCGCACCAGGTCCGGGAAGTAGCGGTCGGTGCCGGAGCCGCAGCCGATCGTCGTCGCCGCGGTGTCCGCGTCACCCCACAGCCAGTCGTCGCCCGGCCCCGCGTCGACCAGCGCTTCGCCCGGCCCGACCTGGATCTCGTCGTCGCCCGTCGCCCCCAGGAGGCGGTCCGCGGCGCCGTCGTCCGTCGCGCCGTACGCGCCGAGCGCCCACAGATCGTCGTCGCCGGAGCCGCCGTCGGCGGCGTCCGCGCCCGCGCCGGGGACGAGCGCGTCGTCCCCGCCGAGCCCCCGGAGCTTGTCGTCGCCGCGGCCGCCCCGGAGGCGGTTGGCCGCCGCCGAGCCGGTCACCGCGTCGTCGCCCGCGCCCGCCACGACGTCCTCCACGCGCAGCACGGCGTCGCCCTCGCCCGCCGCGCCCTGCGAGGCGGAGGTCCGGGTGAGATCGACGGCGAGCGCCGTGGTGCGGCCCGCGTAGTCGACGACGTCGCGGCCCGAGCCACCGTCGAGCACGTCGGCCGCGGGGACGGCGCCGTCGGCGTCCACGAGCCGGTCGCGCGATCCGTTGCCGTGCAGCTCGTCGCGCCCCGGGCCGCCGACGAGCACATCAGGTCCGGGGCGGCCCAGAAGCCGGTCGTCGCCGTCGCCGCCGCGCAGCACCGCGGTGCCGGGCAGGTCGTCCTCCTCGTCGCCGGACGGCGCGGCGGTGAGCAGCAGCTGGTCCGCGCCCGGCCCGCCGTCGGCGACGAGCGCCGCTCCGGTCAGCAGGCGGTCGGCGCCGTCCCCGAGGTCGACGGAGATGCGCGGATCGCCGAGCTCCGGCCGGCAGGTGACGCTGTGTGCGTCCACCGCCACGCACAGGCGCCCGGGCGCGAGCGGCGCGCCCGCGTCCCGGATCCGGATCTCGCCCGGGCCGTCGTCGTCGTCCGGCAGGACCTCGAGCCGCACGTCGTTGGCCTCGCCGGAGCCCGCGACGAACTCGACGTCGTCGACGCCGTGCACGTCGTCCTCGGGGATCGACACCGTGGCGGCGCCGGCCGTCACCGGCAGTGCGAGGACGAGGGCGAGCGCGGCGAGCAGGGAGCGGGGGACCATGCGATCCAGGACGCCGGGCGCCGCTCCCCGCTTCCGTGCGGACGTTGACGGCCTCGCTCCGGGCGGGGAGACTCGAGTGGTGCAGACGCTCGAGCGTGAGCGGGCCGCCGCGCTGGACGGCCTCCGCGCCGCCTACGCGGCGGAGCTGCTGTCGGCCGCGACGCTGGAGGAGCGCGTCGCCGCCGTCCTCCGCGCCGACGAGCCGCAGGGCTGGCTCTGGGACCTGCCGCGCTCGGCGCGCCGGCCCCCGCCCGGCCCGCGCGCGCTGATCGTCGTCGAGGACGGGCACACGATCGCGCGGCTCCGGCTCCGCGACCCCGCCACGCGCCTGATCGGCCGCGACCCGGCGGCCTGGCTCCACCTGGAGGACACCTCCGTGTCGCGCCGCCACGCGCTGATCTCGCGCCGCGGCGGCGCCTGCCGGATCCGCGACCTCGGCTCGACGAACGGCACGCTCCTCAACGGCGTGCCGGTGACGGTCGCCGACGTCCGCCGCGGGGACGAGCTCCGCCTCGGCGAGACGCTGATCGCCGTCCGCTGAGCGGCTAGAGCTCGCGGCGGGCGATGCGGAGTGCCGCCTCCTGGGCGCGCTGGGCGCGGCCGCGGCCCTGCCAGCGGCCGTGCTCGATGCGCTCGGAGACGGCGAGGTCGCGCTCGAACTGATCGGTCAGCTTCCCGGCCAGCTCGGAGGACGAGACGCACAGCGTCGCCTCGTCGTTGAGTTGGAACGACCGGTTGTCGAAGTTCGCCGAGCCGATCGCCGACCAGCAGCCGTCGACGCAGAGCGTCTTCGCGTGCAGCATCGTCGGCTGGTACTCGTGGACCTCGACGCCGCCGCCGACGAGGTCCTCGTAGGAGGCGCGGCCGGCGATCCAGACCGCCGACTTGTCGATGTTCGCGCCCGGGACGAGCACGCGCGTGCGCACCCCGCGCTCCGCGCAGTCGACGAGCGCGTCGGTGAACGCCGGCCGGGGGACGAAGTAGGCGGCGGTGAGGTCGAGCGTCTCGCGCGCGGCCGCGATCGCGAGGTAGTACATCGCCTCGATGTTGGAGTCGCCGACGCCGGCGCTGGAGCGCACGACCATCATCGGGCCGCCGTCCTCGCGGCCCCCGATGTCGGGCAGATAGGCCTCGCCGGCGAGCACCTCGCCGGTCGCCTCGAGCCAGTTCTCGGCGAACGCGCCGAACAGGCCGCGGACGACCGGGCCGCAGACGCGCACGTGGCTGTCGCGCCAGTGGTCCGGGTCCTGGGCGTCGCCCGTCCACTCCTCGGCGATGCCGACGCCGCCCGTCAGCCCGACCTGGCCGTCGGCCACGAGGATCTTGCGGTGGGTGCGGTTGCCGAGCCGCTTGAGCGCGTAGGCGCGCACGGGGCGGAAGCGCACGACGCGCACGCCCGCCTCCTCCATCTTGTCGATCAGCTCGCGCTCGAGCTTCATCCCGCCGACCGCGTCGATCAGCACGTTGCACTCCACGCCGGCCCGCGCGCGCTCGCACAGCGCATCGGCCACGTCGTGGGCGATGTCGCCACGCCAGTAGACGTAGGTGAGCAGGCAGACGGAGCGCTGCGCCTCGCGGATGGTGCGCAGGTAGCAGGGGAAGATCTGGTCGCCGTTGATCAGGAGCTCGACGTCCGAGCCCCACGAGATCGGGGCGCCCGTCAGCGCCTCGGCCGCGTACAGGAAGCGGTCCGAGCGCACGTCCAGCTCACCACGCAGGTCGTAGCCGTGGCCGCTCTCGCGGCGGTGGCGCAGCGAGTCCGCGCCGTACCACGCGAGGCCCGCCGCGCCGACCGCGGCAGGCCAGGCATAGCGGGCTACGCGGCGCTCGGGACGCCGGCGACGACGGAGGTCGACCAATCGATGACCGAGGTGGGCTTGACCACGTGCCGGCCGAGGCCGAGCTCCTTCGGATCGAGGCCGAGCGCGAGGCCGACCATCTGCGGCAGGTGGAGGACCGGCATGCCGAGCGGCCGCCCCGCGAGCTTCTCCGCGAGCGGCTGCTGGAGGTCCAGGTTGAGGTGGCACAGCGGGCACGGCGTCACGACGCAGTCCGCCTCCGCGTCGAGCGCGTCGCCGAGATGGCGGCCCGCCTGCCGGAGCGAGTTCTCCTTGTTCATCGTGATGATGGGGAACCCGCAGCACTTGTACTGGCCCGCGTAGTCGACCACGGTGCCGCCCAGCGCCTCGATGAGCTGCTGGAGGTACGTGTCGCGCGGGTGCTCGTGGTCGATGCCCAGGCGGTCGGCCGGGCGCACGATGTAGCAGCCGTAGAACGGCCCGACGCGCAGGCCGGTGAGCGGCCGCTTGACCATCGAGGCGATCTTGTCGAGGCCGATCTCCTCGACCATCAGCCACAGGAAGTGCTTGTTGGTGATCGGCTTGGAGTAGGTGAGGCCCTCGCCGGCCAGCGTCTCGTTGACGTGGTCGCGGTACTCCGTGTTCGCGTCGAGCCGCTCCTGCGCCTCGGACTGCGCGCCCTGGCAGGTGGAGCAGATGTTCATCATCAGGTCCGCGCCCTCGACCTGCTGGGCGAGCGCGAACGTGCGCGCGTTGAGCGTGTCGGCGAGCTCCTGGTTGTGCTCGGCGATGACGCCGGCGCCCGTGCAGCACGCGCGGTCGAGCTCGACGAGCTCGATGTCGAGCAGCGGAGCCACCTTCGCCATCGAGCCGTGGAGCTCCGGGGTGAAGCCGCGGCTCACGCAGCCGGGCCAGTAGGCGACCTTCACTGCTCTTCCTCCTCGCCGACCACGTACAGGTTCAGCTCGTACCGCTCCTGGCGGTCGTGGACCGTCTTGAAGATGCGCTTCACGGCGTCGTCCGCCTTGTGCTTGTGCAGCAGGGCGCCGCCGGGCGTGACCTTGCGGCGCTGGAGCGCCTTGAGGATCACGGGCAGCGAGCTCACCAGCTCGGGGACCGCGCGCGGGTGGAACTTGCCGCCGTAGGAGTCGGGCAGCAGGTCCGCCTCGTGCAGCAGGCCGTTCCGCTCGATGTTCTTGACGAACGCGAGCTCGTGCCGGTGGCCGTTGTTGCGGTCGTCGATGCCGTGGTCGGCGCCGGCGATCCGCCGCAGCCGCATGATCTGGCTCATCGGGGCGACGCCCTTCGGGCACGCCTCGATGCAGTTGAAGCAGTGGGTGCAGTCGTAGATGCCGTGCGGGTCCTCCGCGAGGTCCTTCAGGCGCTCGAACTGCTGGCCGTCGCGCGGGTCGCCGACGAAGCGGTAGGCCTTCGCGAGCGCCGCGGGGCCGACGAACAGGGGGTCGACCTCCATCGAGAGGCAGTCCGACACGCAGGCGCCGCACTGGATGCAGGCCATCGTCTGCGTCACGTCGATCATCGACTCGGGCGGCACGATGTGCTCGCGCTCGGGCTCGTCGCCCTCGGGCAGCAGCCACGGCGTGACCCGCTGGATCTTCTTCCAGTGGACCGCGTCCATGTCGACGATCAGGTCCTTGATCACCGGCATGTTGCCCATCGGCTCGACCGTGATGACGCCGTCGCGGGCGTGCTCGGAGGCCTCGTCGAGGTGCATGTGGCAGGCCAGGCCCGGCTTGCCGTTGATGCGGACGCCGCACGAGCCGCAGATCGCGGCGCGGCAGGAGCAGCGGATGCCGATCGAGGCGTCCTTGCGGTCCTTGGCCTGGAGGATGCCGTCGAGGACGGAGCGGTGCCCGTCGAGATCGACGTCGAAGTCCTCCCAGTAGGGCGCCGCGCCCGTCTCGGGCGAGTAGCGGCGGAGTCTCAGCGTGTAGTCGGCCATCAGTACGTGCGCTCCTGCGGCTCCCACTGGGTCATGGTCACGGGCGAGTACGAGATCTCGGGAGCGTCGGAGCCGTTCCGCGAGAGGTTGATGTGCTTGAGCCAGGTGTCGTCGTCGCGCTTGGGGAAGTCCAGGCGGAACTGCGCCCCGCGGGACTCCTTGCGCTCCAGCGCCCCCATGACGATGCACTCGGCCACGTCGAGCATGTACCCCAGCTCGATGGCGCCCAGCACGTCCTGGTTGAAGACCGTGCCGCGGTCGTCGATCGCCGCGACGCTCGCCTCCTCCTTGAGCCGGCGGATGATCTCGTGCGCCTCGGTCAGCCCCGCCTCGTCGCGGAACACGGCGCACTTCTCGTTCATCATCGTGCCGAGCTCGTCCTTGATCTCCGAGATCCGGCGGCCTCCCGGCTCGCGGCGCAGGATGTCGTCGATCTGCCGCTGCTCGTCGTCGAGGGCGGCCCGCGAGGCCGTCGGCATCATCATGCCCGCCGCGCGCTCGGCGGCGTGCTCGCCCGAGCGGCGGCCGAAGATCAGCGTGTCGAGCAGCGAGTTGGCGCCGAGCCGGTTGCCGCCGTGGACGGAGACGCAGGCCACCTCGCCGGCGGCGTAGAGGCCGGGGATCGGCGTCGCGCCCCAGACGTCGGTCTTGACGCCGCCCATGATGTAGTGGCAGCCGGGCTTGATGTGGATCGGCTCGCGCGTGATGTCCACGCCGGCGAAGTCGCGCCCGATGTTGACGATCTCGCGCAGTGCCTCGAGGGTCCGCTTGCGCGGCACCTTGGTGATGTCCAGCGCCACCGTGCCGTCCGGGAAGCCGCGGCCCTCGTTGATCTCCGTCTGCTCGGAGCGCGAGACCACGTCGCGCGAGGCGAGCTCCATCTTGTTGGGCGCGTACTTCTCCATGAAGCGCTCGCCCTGGGCGTTGTAGAGGTGCGCGCCCTCGCCGCGGGCGCCCTCCGTGATCAGGATCCCGTTCCCGGCCAGCGTGGTCGGGTGGTACTGGATCATCTCCATGTCCATCAGCGGGGCGCCGATGCGGAAGGACTGCGCGATGCCGTCGCCCGTGCAGATGAGCGCGTTGGTCGTCGGCTTGAAGCACTGGCCCGCGCCGCCCGAGGCCTGGATCACGGCCTTGGCGCTGAAGACCTCCATCGCGCCGTCGCGGATGTTGCGCGCGATCGCGCCGCAGCAGTTGCCCTCGTCGTCCTGCACGAGGGCGGTGACGAACCACTCCTCGTAGCGGTCGACCTGGGCATGGACCTTCATCAGCTGCTCGTAGAGCACGTGCAGCAGCGCCTGCCCGGTGATGTCGGCGACGTAGTAGGTGCGCGCGGCGGAGGCGCCGCCGAACGCGCGGGTCCCCAGCCGGCCCTCCGGGTTCCGGTGGAACGTGACGCCCCGGTGCTCGAGCCAGAGCACCTCGTCCGGCGCCTCGCGGCACATGATCTCGATCGCGTCCTGATCGCCGAGGTAGTCGGAGCCCTTGACGGTGTCGAAGGCGTGCGACTCCCAGGAGTCGTCCGGGTTCAACGCGGCGTTGATGCCGCCCGCGGCCGCGTTGGAGTGCGAGCGGACCGGATGGACCTTGGACATGATGGCCACGGTCGCCCCGGCCTCGGCGGCGGCGAGGGCGGCCCGCTGGCCGGCCAGTCCGGCGCCGATGATCAGAACGTCATGTGCGGGCATGGTGCGCGATCTTATCCACGCTACGCGCTCGAAACCGCCACGCTCGGCGTTGTGTGACAGGGCTCATTCCGAGGCGCCCGGTGGAAAGGGTTCGTGCATACTGCCGCTTCCCATGGGTTCCGTACGCGCCCTGATCGTGGACGACCACGCGGACGTGCGCTTCCTGATCCGCACGATCGTCGCCGACGCGGGTCTGCCCGTGGAGGTCGTCGGGGAGGCGGACGGCGTCGAGACGGCCCTCGAGCAGCTCGCGGCGCTGCGGCCGGACGTCGTCGTGCTCGACGCGCGGATGCCCCGCGTGGACGGCTTCGAGGCGGCGCAGCGCCTGCTGGAGCGGCGCCCGGACCTCCCGATCGTGCTCTGCAGCGCGTTCGTCGACGACGAGGTCCGGCGGCGCGCGGCGGAGGCCGGGATCCGCGTGGTGCTCTCCAAGGACCAGTTCGAGGAGATCCCGCGGACGCTGCTCGCCCTGGCCGGCTAGCCGGGAGCGAGCCGCGCGGTCGTCGCGCGGATGACCTGCTGCTTCGTGACCACGCCGCGCAGCCGGCCGTCGCCGTCGACCGCCATCAGCGCCCCGAGGCGCATCAGCGGCTCCGAGCCGAGAAGCTGCTCCAGCGGCGCGTCGGCGGCCACGCGGTCGCCGCCCGCGGCGACGTCGCGCACCGGCGTCACCCCGCCCTCCTGGAGCGCGGCGTGCTCGACCGCGGCGCGGTGCGCCAGGCCGACGAAGCGGCCGTCGTCCTCGACGACGGCGAACCAGTCCCAGCCGTGGTAGCGCAGGAAGAACTCCTCGTAGGCGCGCGAGGCGGGCAGCCCCGCCGGGATCGTCACGGGCTCGGCGTCCATGATGTCGGCCACCGTGATGCCCTCGAGCTGCTCGGTGAACGCGGTCTGCGCGAGCGCGCCGCGGGCCGAGGAGGAGAGCAGCCAGCCCAGCGCGGCGAACCACAGGCCGTCGAAGACCGCGTTGCTGAAGATCGCCAGCGCGAGCCCGCAGCCGATCAGGATCCAGCCGAAGCCGACGCCGATGTAGGCCGCGATCCGCGTCGACTTGTGGCGGTCGCCCGTGACCTTCCAGGCGATCGCGCGGGCGATCCGGCCGCCGTCGAGCGGGAAGGCCGGCACGAGGTTGAAGACGAGCAGGACCAGGTTCATCGAGACGAGCAGCGAGATCACGACCTCGGCGGGCGTGGCCGCCGCGCTGCCCGAGAGCCGCGCGGCGTCCCAGAAGCCGTCCGCTCCGGCGACGACGACGGCGGCGCCCGCGGCCGCGGCCATGATCAGCAGCGTCACCAGCGGCCCGGCCGCGGCGACGCGGAACTCCGCGCCCGGCGAGCCGGGCTCGCGGGTCATCTTCATCACGCCGCCGAACAGGAAGAGGTCGATGCCCTCGACGCCGATCCCCTCGCGGCGGGCGGCCAGCGCGTGGCCGAGCTCGTGCAGCAGGATCGACGCGAAGAACGTGAACGCGGAGACGACCGCGACGACGTACAGCGTGGTGTTGCTCGCATCCAGCGTGTCGCGCAGGGAGTCCCACACGATGTAGATGACGAGGAAGAGGATCAGGAACCACGAGTAGTTCACGCCCACTCGGATCCCGAAGACCTTGAGCAGCGGCAGCGATCGGGAGCCCGTCATGCCCTGCCTATGCTCGCATACCCTGCCGGACACCCGGATTCGCCTGAGAACGAGGAGAACGCTGCCTGATGCCCCAGCCCACGAAGGTCACCGTCACCGGCGCCGCCGGCCAGATCGGCTACGCGCTGCTCTTCCGGATCGCCTCCGGCCACCTCCTCGGCCCGGACAAGCCGGTCCACCTCAACCTGCTCGAGATCCCGCAGGCCGTGAAGGCCGCCGAGGGCACCGCGCTCGAGCTGTTCGACTGCGCCTTCCCGCTGCTGACCGGCGTCGACATCTTCGACGACGCCAAGGCCGCCTTCGACGGCGCGAACATCGGGCTCCTCGTGGGCGCGCGCCCGCGCACGAAGGGCATGGAGCGCGCCGACCTGCTCGAGGCGAACGGCGCCATCTTCAAGCCGCAGGGCGAGGCGATCGCCGCCGGCGCGGCGGACGACATCAAGGTCCTCGTCGTCGGCAACCCGGCCAACACGAACGCGCTGATCGCCCAGCGCCACGCCGACGGCGTCCCCGCGGAGCGCTTCACCGCGATGACGCGGCTGGACCACAACCGCGCGGTCGCCCAGCTGGCGGAGCAGACCGGCACCGCCGTCACCGACATCTCGCACATGGCGGTGTGGGGCAACCACTCGCCCTCGATGTATCCGGACCTGTTCAACGCCAAGGTCAAGGGCGAGCGCGCCTGGGACGCGGTCGGCGACGAGAAGTGGGTGGCCGACACCTACATCCCGCGCGTCGGCAAGCGCGGCGCGGAGATCATCGAGGCGCGCGGCGCGTCCTCGGCGGCGTCGGCGGCCAACGCGGCGATCGACCACGTCCACGACTGGGTCAACGGCACG
>JBEVIG010000034.1:0-9658 GCA_040510855.1 Solirubrobacteraceae bacterium | reverse complement strand
TACTTCCACCACTACAACTTCCCGCCGTTCTCGGTGGGCGAGGCCGGCTTCATGCGCGGCCCGAAGCGCCGTGACATCGGCCACGGCGCGCTCGCCGAGCGCGCGCTGGTCCCGATGATCCCGTCGCAGGAGGCGTTCCCCTACACGATCCGCGTCGTGTCGGACATCCTCGAGTCCAACGGCTCCTCGTCGATGGCCTCGGTCTGCGGCTCCTCGATGTCGCTGATGGACGCGGGCGTGCCGCTGAAGGCGCCGGTGGCCGGCGTGGCCATGGGCCTGATCAAGGAGGGCGACGACTACACCGTCCTCACGGACATCGCCGGCGTCGAGGACCACCTCGGCGACATGGACTTCAAGGTCGCCGGCACCGAGAAGGGCATCACCGCCCTGCAGATGGACATCAAGATCACGGGCGTCACGTTCGAGATCCTCCGCGACGCGCTGACCCAGGCGCGCGAGGGCCGTCTGCACATCCTCGGCAAGATGGCCGAGTCGATCACCGCGCCGCGCGGCGAGCTCTCCAGCTTCGCCCCGCGCATCTCGACGATCCAGATCGACCCCGACAAGATCGGCCTGCTCATCGGCAAGGGCGGCGAGACCATCCGCGGCCTCTGCGACGAGTTCGACGCGCAGATCGACGTCGACGACGAGGGCAACGTGCTCGTCTACGCGCAGACCGGCGCGCAGGGCGACGCCCTCATCGACCGCATCCGCACGATGACCAAGGAGGTCGAGGTCGGCGACGAGTTCGCGACGGCGAAGGTCGTCAAGACGACGACGTTCGGCGCGTTCGTCGAGCTCGCCAAGGGCACCGACGGCCTGCTGCACATCTCCAACGTGTCGCCCGGCCAGCGGGTCGACACGGTCGAGGAGGTCCTCAACAAGGGCGACGAGATCTCGGTCCGCGTGGTCGAGGTCGACAAGGAGCGCGGCCGCATCGGCCTGCGCCTCGCCGAGGACCCGGAGATCGCCGGCAAGACCAAGGAGGAGCTCGCGACGGTCAGCGCCGGCTCCAACGGCGGCGGCGGCCGTGACCGCGGCCCGCGCCGCGACGGCCGCGGCCCGCGCGGCGGCGGCGGCCGGGACCGGGACCGTGACCGCGATCGCGACCGCCGCCCGCGCGGCGACCGCGACCCGGAACGCGGCTAGCGCCCGGCCTCGGTGCCGAAGCACCGGATCACCACGCTCGACTCGGGGCTGCGGGTCGCGACGGAGCACATGAGCTCCGTCCGGTCCGCGGCCCTCGGGTTCTACGTGGGCGCGGGGTCGCGCGGCGAGCAGCCCGGCGAGGCTGGGCTGTCGCACTTCCTCGAGCACATGCTGTTCCGCGGGACGGACCGCTACGCGTCCGCGGAGATCGACCAGCTGTTCGACGGCATGGGCGCCGAGCTCAACGCCGGCACGGACAAGGAGGCCACGACGGTCTACGCGCGGATGCTCGACCAGCATCTGCCGCGCGCCTTCGAGGTGATGGCCGACATGGTCTGGCGGCCGGCGTTCAACGACGTGGACCCCGAGCGCGAGGTCGTGCTCGAGGAGATCGCCATGTACGAGGACGACCCGCAGGACACGGTCTTCGACGTGCTCGGCGACGCCGTCTTCGGCGACCACCCGCTGGGTCGCCCGATCATCGGCCGTGCGCCGGTCATCCGCGACACGCCGGTGGACGCGATCGCCGCGTTCCACGCCCGCCGCTACGTGCCCGGCTCGGTCGTCGTGGCGGCGGCCGGCAACGTCGATCACGACGCGGTCGTGGAGCTGGCGGATCGCACCCTGGCCGGCCTGCGCTCCGGCGAGGCCGCGCCCGTGCCCGACGCGGCGCCCGGGGGCCCCGCGGCGCGCGTGCGCTTCCTCGCGAAGGAGACCGAGCAGGTCCACGTCTGCCTCGGCGGGCACGGCCTGCCGCGCGGCGACGACCGCCGGTTCGCCCTGCGCGTGCTGGACGCGATCTTCGGCGGGCTCTCGTCCTCGCGGCTCTTCCAGAGCGTGCGCGAGGAGCGCGGCCTGGCCTACGCCGTCTACTCCTTCACGGGCCAGTTCACCGACACGGGCCAGGTCGGCCTCTACGTCGGCACGCGGCCTGACAACCTCGCCGCGGCCATGACGGTCGTGGACGGCGAGCTGCGCCGCCTGCGCGAGCAGCCCGCGAGCGAGGAGGAGCTCGCGCGTGCGCGCGAGAACGTCAAGGCCCGCGTCGTGCTGGCCATGGAGTCGTCCGCGGCGCGCATGAACCGCCTCGGCGGCTCGATCCTCTACGGCCTGCCGCTGCTGGAGGCCGACGAGCTGATGGCGAAGGTCGACGCGGTCACGATGGACGACCTGCGCGGCCTCGTCGACGAGCTGTGGTCGCCCGAGCGGCTCTCCGCCGCCGGCATCGGACCCTCGCGGGACGCCTTCTGCGAGGCCGTCGCGCCCGTCTGCCCGGCCGCCGAGCCCGTCACGGCCTGATGACGCGGGTCGCGGTCGCCGGCGCCGCGGGCCGCATGGGCCAGGCGGTGTGCGCGGCCGTGGAGGCCGCCGACGGGCTCGAGCTCGCCGGCAGGGCGGACCCGGCGCTCGGCACGCCGCTCCCCGACGTCCTCGGCGGCTGCGACGTCGTCGTCGACTTCACGCGGCCCGACACGGCGCTGGACAACGCCCGCACGGTGCTCGCGGCCGGCCGGCACGTCGTGATCGGCACGACCGGCTTCGACCTCGAGGCGCTCCGCGAGGCCGCCGAGCGGTCGGAGGCCAACGCCTTCGTCGCGCCGAACTTCGCGATCGGCGCCGTGCTGATGATGCGCTTCGCCGCCGAGGCGTCCCGGCACATGGCGGCGGCCGAGATCATCGAGTACCACCACCCGGCGAAGCTCGACGCACCGTCGGGCACCGCGACGCGCACGGCGGAGCTGATGGAGGGCGACGTGCCGATCCACTCCGTCCGCCTGCAGGGGCTCGTCGCCGACCAGGACGTGATCCTGGGCGACGTGGCGCAGACCCTCACGCTCCGGCACGTGACCACGGACCGGACGTCGTTCATGCCCGGCGTGATCCTGGCCGTCCGCCGCGTGGCGGACCTCCCGGACCGGCTCACCGTCGGGCTCGACCGGCTGCTCTGGCCCGACGGCTGAGGCGGGGCGCGTGCTCGTCGCGGTGACCGACCACGCTGCGGAGCGCTTCCGCCAGCGGGTCCGCGGCACGCTCGACGCGAAGGCCGAGATCATCGCGCGGGTGAGCCGCGCCTGGGCGGCCGGGGACGTCTCCCGCGAGCCGCCGCCCGGCGCCGCGGCGCAGCGCGGCTCGGTCTACGTCCGCGACGGCGACGTCGTCTTCGTGTGCCTCGAGGACCGGCCGCGCGGCGAGCTCGTGGTCGTGACGCTGTGGGAGGAGGGGGAGGGCGCGGCGGTGCCGCGTCGCTTCACGGACCTCCTCAAGCGCGACGATCGTCGACGGCGCTTGCCGGACACCTAGGCGCGCGCTTCACTTCCGGCCATGGGCTTTCTCGACAAGGCGAAGAAGATGGCCGAGCAGGCGCAAGCCAAGCTCGACGAGGTGCAGACGCAGTTCAACGAGGGACAGGGCGGGGGCGCCGCCGGGTCCGGGCCGGCCGTCGAGTACGACAAGCACGGCCGCCCGATCCCGCAGCATCCGCCGGCGACCGCGACGCCGCCGCAGGGCGACCCGGTCGCGGGCACGTCGACCCCGCCGCCGCCCGCCTCGCCGGCCCCGGCGCCGGGCGTCCCGCCGACGGGCCAGGGCGACCCGCTCGGCGCGGCCGCGGCCGCCCCCGCGCCGCCGCCCCCCGCCGCCGGGCCGCCGGTCGCCGCCCCGGGCGTGCCGCCGACGAACGACGCCGCGAGCGACCCGGCCGCGCCGGCGCCGTCGGCCGACTCGGCCGCGCCGGGCAACGCCGGCGTGCCGGAGGACCGCAACAAGGCGAACTACGAGCCGCCGAAGCTCTCCAGCGGCGACCCGCTCGCCGGGTAGTCCTCGCACGTTCCGTCCGCTTTCGCACGCCGCCTGCACCGGATCTCGCTGGGCGGCGTGCGAGACTGTGCGCCATGCGCCCGTATGAAGGTCTGCTCACGGCCATGGTCACCCCGTTCCATGCGGACGGCCGCGTCAACGACGACGCCTCCGCCGCGATGGCCAAGCACCTGCTGGCGAACGGTTCCCACGGCCTGGTGGTGGCGGGCACGACCGGCGAGGCCGCGACGCTGACCGACGACGAGCAGGTCCGGCTGGTGGAGCTGGTCGTCAGCGAGGCGGGCGACGACGGCGCGATCGTCGCCGGCGCCGGCTCGAACGACACCCGGCATGCGATCCGGCTCACCCAGCGGGTGATCGAGGCCGGGGCCGAGGCGGTCCTCTCCGTCACGCCCTACTACAACAAGCCGAACCGCCGCGGCATCGTGCGTCACTTCGAGGAGGTCGCGCGCGCCGCCGACGGCACGCCGGTGATCCTCTACAACATCCCGGCCCGCACCGGCGTGAACATGGGCCCGGACCTGCTGGCCGAGCTCGCGCAGATCGACGGCATCGCCGGCGTCAAGCAGGCGAACTCCGCCGAGCTCCAGCGCATCGACGGCCTGGCCGTCCTCGCCGGCAACGACGACATCTACGCGGCCTGCATCGACATGGGCGGCGCGGGCGGCATCTGCGTCTCCTCGCACATCGTCGGCCCGCAGATGCGCCGCATGTACGACGAGCCTGACCGGCGCGCCGCCATCGATGCGTCCCTGCGCGACGTCTACGAGGCGATGTTCCTCACCGCCAGCCCGACGCCCGTGAAGGCCGCGCTGAACCTGCTCGGCCACGACGCCGGCACGCTCCGGCTGCCCATGGTCGAGGCCGACGAGGCCGAAACCGCCGCGATCCGCGCCCTGCTCGAGCGCCACGAGTTGCTCTCCCCGGTGCACGCGGCGTGAGCGGCACCCTGCGCGTCCTCCCGCTGGGAGGCGTGGGCGAGATCGGCAAGAACATGACGGTCGTCGAGTACGAGGGCCGCATCGTGCTCGTCGACGCCGGGCTGCGCTTCCCGACGGCCGAGCAGATGGGGATCGACCTCGTGCTGCCCGACTTCGCCTACCTGCGCTCGCGCGTCGACGCGATCGAGGCGATCGTGATCACGCACGGCCACGAGGACCATCTCGGCTGCCTGCCGTGGCTGCTGCGCGAGCTGGGGGAGACGAGCATCCCCGTCACCTACGGCGGCCAGCTCACGGTCGCGATGGCCCGCTCCAAGCTCGATGAGCACAAGCTGCGCGAGGCGCGGCTCGACGTCCTCCCGACGGGCGACGTCGTCGAGCACGGGCCGTTCCAGATCGAGATGATCCACCTCACGCACTCGATCCCCGACGCGTGCGGCGTGGCCATCACCACCGACCTGGGCACGATCCTCTTCACCGGCGACTACAAGTTCGACCAGACGCCGGTGGGCGGCGCGCCGGCGGACGTCTCCCGGCTCGCCGAGCTGGGCCGCGAGGGCCTGCTGCTCCTCTGCGGCGACTCGACGAACGCCGACCGCCCGGGCTTCTCCACGAGCGAGTCCGTGGTCGGCCCGAACCTCGAGCGCGTCTTCCAGCGCTGCGAGGGCCGGATCGTCGTGACCTGCTTCGCGTCGAACATCCACCGCGTCCAGCAGGTCGTCGACGCGGCGGCGGCGCTCGGGCGCAAGGTGGCCCTCGTCGGCCGCTCCATGCGCAAGAACGTGAACATCGGGCGCTCGCTCGGGCACATCACCGTGCCGGAGGGCATGCTCGTGCCGCTGCGCGAGGTCGACAACTACCCGCCGGAGAAGATCGTCATCGTCTCCACGGGCTCCCAGGGCGAGCCGCTCTCCGCCCTGCGCCGCATGGCCTACCGCGACCACCCGCAGGTCGAGCTGCGCGAGGGCGACACCGTCGTCTTCTCCGCGACGCCGATCCCGGGCAACGAGCGCGCCGTGAACGAGACGATCGACCGGCTGTACCACGTCGGCGCCGACGTGGTGACGACGCGCGACGCCCCGATCCACGCCTCGGGCCACGGCTTCGAGGAGGAGATCAAGCTGATGCTCAACCTCACGCGGCCGCGCTACGTCATGCCCGTCCACGGCGACTACAAGCGGCTGCAGCTCCATGGCCAGCTCGCCGAGGCCGTCGGCGTGCCCGCCGAGAACATCTTCCGCACGGAGAACGGCAAGCCGCTCGAGATCGACGCCCAGGGCGCCCGCTTCGGCGAGAAGGTCCAGAGCGGCATGATCTTCGTCGACGGCGTGGACATCGGCGACGTCTCCGACGTGGCCCTGCGCGACCGCCGGATGCTCTCGGCCGACGGCATCTTCATCGTCGTCGCCACGGTCAGCGAGTCCGACGGCTCGTCGGTCGTGCCGCCCGAGGTGCTCGCCCGCGGCGTCCCGTTCCTCGACGACAACTCGGACTTCGTCGAGGAGCTGCGCGAGGCGGTCGAGGACTCGCTCGACCGCGCCGCCGAGCAGCGCGTCACCGAGGTCCAGGTGCTCGAGGCGATGCTCCACGACGACCTCGCGGCCTTCATCTACGACCGCCTCAAGCGGCGCCCGATGGTGCTGCCGGTCGTCGTCGAGGTCTAGGCGACGCCGGCGAGCCGGACCGCGTCGCGGCCGGCGTCCTTGGCGTCGTAGAGCGCGGCGTCGGCACGGCGCAGGAGGGCGTCGGCGCTCTCGTCGCTCCACTCCGCGACGCCGGCGCTGATCCGGACGTCGACCGCCTCGTCGCCCAGTGCGAGCGGGGCGACGGCGAGGGCGGTGCGCAGCGCCTCGGCGGCCAGCAGCGCGCGGGAGCCGTCCGTGTCGGGGAGCAGGACGAGGAACTCCTCGCCGCCCCAGCGGCCCGCGACGTCCTCGCGGCGCAGGCGGCCGCGGAGGCGCTCGGCGACCTGGCGCAGCGCCTCGTCGCCCGCGGCGTGGCCGTGGCCGTCGTTGAGGGCCTTGAAGTGGTCCACGTCGAGCAGCACCGCGCTGAGCGGCGAGCCGTGGCGCGCCGAGCGCGAGACGAGCGACTCGAGGTGGCCGGTCATGAAGCGGCGGTTGTAGAGCCCGGTGAGCACGTCGGTCGTGGCCAGGCGCTGGAGCTCCTCGTTGCGGGCGCGCAGGTCGTCGCGCAGGGCGCGCGTGCGCTGGGCGACGATCAGCCGCGCGACGAGCTCGGCGGTCTCGAACGGCTTGCGCAGGTAGTCGTGCGCGCCGCGGCGCAGGCCGTCGGCCACCTGCTCGGAGGAGTCGCGAGCGGTGAGGAAGATCACCGGCACGTCGCGCAGCGTCGGCTCCGCCTTGAACGCGGCGAGCACCTGGAAGCCGTTGAGGCGCGGCATCTCGATGTCGAGCAGCACGGTCTGCGGCGGCTCGGCGGCGGCGAGCTCGAGCGCGGCGGCGCCGTCGGCGGCCTCGCGGACCTCCCAGCCCTGCTCCCCGAGGCGGTCGCTGAGCACCTTGCGGACGACGGCCGAGTCGTCGGCGACGAGCACGTAGCTCATGGCGCCGTGACCCGCTGCACCAGGCCGAGCAGCTCCTCCGCGCCGGCGGTCTTGGCGAGGAAGGCGTCGGCCCCGGCGCCCGCGCTGCGGCGTCGCGCGTCGTCGTCCGTACGCGACGAGACCACGACGATCCCGATCCCGGCCAGCTCCGGGTGCATCCGGATCGTGCGGGTCAGCTGCCAGCCGTCCATCGTGGGCATCTCGAGGTCGGTGACGACCGCGTCGGCGGGCTCGCGCTCGAGCAGGGCGAGCGCCTCGGCGCCGTCGGCCGCCGTGCGGACGTCGTAGCCGCCGCGGGCGAGGATCGCCCGGTGGCGCTCCCGCTGGGTCGCCGAGTCCTCGACGACGAGCACGGTCCCGCGGCCGGCGCTCTCCGCGGCGTCGCCGAGCAGCGCGGCCAGCGCGGCGTGCTCGGGCACCGAGGCGGGCTCCACGCCGGCCTGGAGGGCGGTGAGGCGCAGCGTGGCGAGCTGCGCGGCCGCGATCGCGCGGAGGAGCTCGTCGCCGGCCGGGGCCGCCGGAGCGGGGGCGTCGGCCGGCTCGGCGCCCGCGGGCGGGGCGCTGCCGAGCACGCCGAGCGCGCGCTCGACGTCCGCGGCCACGGCGGCGACGTCGAGGCCGCCGAGCACGCCGGTGACGATCCAGCGCAGGTCGGCGACCGCGGCGCGGATCGCGTCCTGGAACGAGGGGGAGGGGTCGCGCTCGCCGTCGCGGACGGCGCCGAACAGCGTCTCCAGCGTGGCGGCGATGCGGTTGACCTCGCCGAGGCCGACGACGGCCGCTGAGCCCTTGATGGTGTGCGCGTGGCGGTAGAGCTCCTGCGCGACCTCGGGCTCGGCCGCCCGCGGCAGCAGCGCCTCGATGGCGCCCAGCTCCTCGGCGGCCTCCTCCTCGAAGAGGCTGCGCAGGACGGGATCGGCGACGGTCATCGCCCGGGTGATCGACGCGACCGATGGCCGCTTGAGTGCGGCTCAGCCGAACGGGAGCACGTCGGCGAGGCCGGAGACCTCGAAGACGCGCTGGATCTCGGGCGGGCCGGGCGCGATCGTCAGCTCGATGCCCCGCTCCCGGGTCTCGTCGGCCAGCCGCACGAGCACGCCGACCCCCGTCGAGTCGAGGAACCGCAGGTCCGAGAGGTCGAGCGTGAGCGCCTCCAGCCCGGGCTCCTCGACGAGCCGCTCGAGCGCCGGCTCGACGGTGAACGTCGCGGCCATGTCGAACTCGCCGTGCAGCGCGGCGGTCGTGCGCGGACCGTCCGTGGTCACCTCGATGTGCTCGTCCCCCACGGTTCAGTCGTGCCCGCCGGAGGCGGCGCTCAACCGTCGCTGGCGCCCCGGCGCCAGCCAGGCGATGAAGCCGACGACGACGATCGCGATCACGCCGATGCCCGAGACCAGGAAGGCGGTGGTGGGCGACCACACGGCGGTGACCACGCCGCCGATCAGGAAGCCGACGCCGGTCATGGCCGAGGCGATCGACTCGAGCAGGCCGGTGATCCGCGCCTGGAGGTCGTCCGGCGTCGCCTCCTGGAGCGCGGTCATGACCGAGACCCACTGGATGCCGTTGCCGAAGCCGCCGAGCACGGAGAACGCGCACGCCACCCACAGCTCCCGCGCGCCGGCCATGCCGAGGTAGGCGAGGCCGATCGACAGCGTGGAGAGCGCGATCAGCAGCCAGGGGCTGCGGCGCTTGACGCTGATGAAGGCGATGCTGCCCAGCACGACGCCGGCGCCCCAGGACGAGAGCAGGATGCCGTAGCCGGCTTCGTCCGTGCCCAGCGTCTCCTCCGCGTAGACGATCTCGATCGGGACGATCAGGGCGAAGAGCGTGACGGCGAGCGCCTCGCCGCCGAGGAGCAGGCGCGTGATCGGGTCGCGTCGCGCGTGGCGCAGGCCCGAGCGCAGGCGCGAGAGGAACGGCTCGCGCTCGGCGTGCTCGCCCGGCAGATGGCGGCAGGTGGCGATCAGGACGGCGATGACGGCGAACGAGGCGGCGTCGACGGCGAGCGCGGCCTCGACGCCGAGCTCCTCCACGAGCAGGCCGCCGAGCGCCGCGCCGCCGACGCTCGCGACGGCGAAGCCGACGTTCAGCAGCGCGTTGCCCGCGCGCAGCTCGCCGTGCGGCTGCAGGACGGCGTTGACGGCGCCGCGGGAGAGCCCGCGCGCGGTGAGCATGAGGATGCCGT
>JBEVIG010000033.1:0-7387 GCA_040510855.1 Solirubrobacteraceae bacterium | reverse complement strand
AAGCGGTGCGCGCCGTCGGCGAGCGCCGGCGTGACGAACCCCACCGTGCAGCCGGCGAACGGCGCGTCGTCCAGGCGGCACTCGAACCGCGCGCCGGCTTCGCGGGAGGCAAAGGCGAACCGCTGCACCGGGTCGCGCGAGACTTCGCCGGGACCGGCGGTGACCGTCGTGTCCGGTGCGACCGTGTCGACCGTGATCGGGCGGCGCGCCGGCGTCGGATCGCGGTTGCCCGCGGGATCGATCGCGACGGCCTCGATCGCATGAGCGCCGTCCGCGAGCGGCGGGCTGGTGAAGGTCCGGCCGCATGCCGCGAACAGCGCGCCGTCCACCCGGCACTCGAAGAGCGTGCCGGGCTCGTCGGCCGCGAGCACGAATGCGGGCGTCGGATCGTTGATCACGCCGACGGGGCCCGACGCCACCGTCGTGTTCGGAGGAGTGATGTTCAGCATCCTCGACACGCCGTCGGCGGCCGTGTTGGAGGCGACGAGATCCTGCTCGCCGTCGGCGTTGAAGTCGCCCGTCGCGATCGCCCACGTGTTGTCCCCGGCACCGAACTGCAGCGGCGCAAAGAAGCCGCCGCCCGGTCGGCCCACCAGCACCGACACGTTGTCGGCCTGCCGGTTCGTCACCGCCAGGTCGAGGTCGCCGTCGCGTGTGAAGTCGGCGGTCGCCACGCCGGTCGGCGCATCGCCGGAGGCGAAGTCGCTAGGCGCGGAGAAGCTCGCGCCGGTGCCGCCGATCAGGACCGAGACGTCGTCCGTGTTCTCGTTGGCGACGGCGAGATCGGGATCGCCGTCGCCGTTGAAATCGCCCACGACGAGCGCTCGGGGCCCGTCGCCGGCCGCGAAGTCCGTCTTGGGCAGGAACGTGGCGCCCGTGGCGCCGCGCAGCACCGAGACGTCATCCGTGGCCAGGTTGGCGACGGCGAGATCCGCGTCCCCGTCGCCGTTGAAGTCGGCGGCCACGATCCCGCTCGGCGAGCCCCCGGCCGCGAACGTCGCGCTCCCCGAGAAGCCGGCGCCGGTACCGCCGACGAGGATCGACACGTTGTCCGTGTGCTCGTTGGCGATGGCGAGATCGAGATCGGTGCCCGCGTTGAAGAGTCCCGTCGCGATCGCACGCGGCCCATTGCCGACCGGGACGTCGGTCGGCTGCCTGGTGAACTCGCTGCCGGCGCCGCCAACCAGCACGGAGACCGTGTCGGCGCTGAAGTTCGCGACCGCGAGATCGAGATCTCCGCCGCCGTCGAACCTGCCCGCGGCCACGGCGCGCGGACCGTCGCCGACCGCGGTGTCGACGCGACTGCCGAACGTCCCGGCGGCGGTGCCGCGCAGCACGGTGACGGTGTCGCCGTTCTCGTTCGCGGTGGCGAGGTCGATGTCCCCGTCGACGTCGAAGTCGCCAGTGACGATCGAGACGGGTGTGTCGCCGGTGCCCTGGTGGGCGGGCTCCGTGAAGCGAAGGGGCAGCGCATGCGCGGCCGTGGCGCCGGCGAGCACGACGAGCACCGCCACGCCGGCGGGTAGATGCCGTCCGGGGAGGCGCCGTGACCATCCACGGCGCGTGACCTGCTGGGCACTTCCCTGCGATGGCACGGAGGCCCCTCTTCGTCGAAACCGGGCCCTCTGGGTCCCACCGTTCATGCTCCGCGGCGCTGCACCGCCTGTCAACGGCGGCCTTCGCCGCGTCCCCACCGCCCGCCGATCCACCGATTATCCATGCTGTCAGCACCCCGACGCGCCCGCGTCACTCCAGGATGCCGCCTCCTCCTCCACCCCCTTCCCCACCTCCCCCGCCCCCGCCTCCACCGCCGTCCGGCGGGGCGGTCGGCACTGCGGTCGGTACGGCGGTCGGCACAGCGGTCGGGACCGGCGACGCAGTCGGCGTGGGCGTGTTGAGCTCCGGGAGCGCGCCGCCGTCGGTGTCGTAGTCCGGGACGGCCGGCGCGGAGTCCGGGCTGGGCAGCACGTCGGCGGGCGGCGGCGTCTCGGAGGGACGAGCGGGCGCCGGCTGATTCCCGCCCCTGGCGAGCAGCAGGGCGGCCACAAACGCCAGGATCACGACAGCGGCGGCGACGGTCCAGACCCGCACGCTCATGCTGACCGCCAGTCCCGCTGGCGGCTGGCATGTGCCGCCGGGTTCATCCGGCATCGGTGCTGAGCGAGTCTCGTCACGTGCGGAGCCGATCCGCGTCACCCCGACCGTCCCACTCCCACGCGCCCGACGCAAGCAGGTGGGCGGGTAATGCCCAACGCATTTGCCGAGCTCCAGCATCCGGCGACACCACGGCCCGCTGAGCGGGACACGGCACCGGCGCACGAGAGGCCGGCCCGGCCGGCACGCGCGGCCAACGATCCGCCGACCGCGCGCGCCCCGCCCCGCCTACGGCATCCCCCCTCCCGGCCCGGGCGGGTTCGGCATCCGTCCGCAGAACGTCCACCCGGTGGCGTCGTCCATCCGGAACACCTTCGGGAACAGCGTGAAGTACTGCGTCGAGTAGAACTCGAGCTTGTTCAGGCCGATCCCGTCGACCGTCGGCGCGTCGGCGTTGGCGAACAGCTTGTCCGTCAGCGCCTTCGGCGGCCCCGGGATGTAGGCCTTGTCGTGGCTGTCGATCGTGTTGGTCGCGCCGACGGCGATGAAGTGCCGCTGGCCGAAGTAGACCGAGCTCTCCTCGTCGTTGCGCCAGATCAGCTGGGCGTCGTCGCCGGTGTTCTGGAACAGCCTGCGAGAGGCGTAGCCGACGTTGCCCGCGCACTGCCAGTCCCTCGCGTTGCCCATCCCCCTCGCCGCGTGATCCCGCCCCGGCCCGAGGTTGTAGAGCACCGGATACGCGGCGGGCACCAGCGTCTTGTAGATCTCCTGCCTGGCCCCGGACTCGAGGACACCCGTCGCGGCGGCGGGCTTGACGTTCCAGATGCCGCCGCGCCGCACGCTGCGCGCCACCTCGGCCATCTTGCTGCCGTCGCTCATGACGATCTCGGCCTCGGTGGCGAGGTAGCTCGACGCTCGCTGATATCGGTCGTAGAGCTCGCCCGCGAGCTTCGTCGCCTCGGTGGTGACCTGCGGGCCGATCAGGTCCGGCGTGCCGTTGTCCTCCGTCAGGTAGGCACCCACGGAGAACGCGCCGCCCAGGCCGCCGGCGACGGCGGCGCACGGCGCGCAGTAGTCGCCCGACATGCCGACGATCTTGGCCGCATAGCCGAGCATGGTGAACGCATGGTTGGCCGCGGTGCGCGGCGGGATCGTCGGAAGGCCGCTCCTGATCTCCGCGCTGATCCTCGGGACGTCGACGAGCGCCACCGACGTCGCGACGTTGTACCTCGCGAACGGTCCCTGGAGGCCTTCCGGGCCGAAGTACTTCGCGACGATGCTCCGGTTCGCGATCTCTTCCACGAACGTGTCCCGGACCGTCTCGCAGTCCTTCTGCGCGAAGTCCGGATGCGGAGCGGCGCACAGCTGCGCGACGCGATTGCCGTCGAGCTTCGTGGCGATGGATTCCCAGATGAGGTCGGTCTCGTAGTAGTGCCGCCGGACGTCGCACGGCGCGCTCTCGTCCTCGGGGCAGACCCCGATCGCCTGGTCCGCCCGCCCGAGGAAGTCCGCGGCCGCCGCCTCGCCGGGCGTCTCCCACTCCGGGTAGCCGTTGTTCGGCGCCGTGGGCCGGTTCAGGATCCGCACGAGGTCGGCGTTGACGGTGCCGGCGGGGTCCGCGAGCAGCGGCTCGTACCGGGCGTCGCGCCCGCGCGAGAGGATGCCGCTGAGGCGTGCGTCGGCCTGCGTGATCGATCCGCTCAGCTCGGCCGGCGGGTTCTGCATCGCCGTGCGCGCGACGAAGGCGTAGCGCCCCCGCTTCGCAGTCTCGCCCGGGCGCAGGTTGACGTCCTGGTTGAGCCACACGAACATCTGCTCGTTGGCGCCGAGCCGCCCGAGGGCATACGCGGCCTTCAGCCATGCGCCGCTGTTCCCGTAGGGCTTCCCGAACGCCTGGAGCATGACGAGCATCTCGCCGTGGCCGTTGAAGGGATCCGCCGAGAAGTTCAGGAGCGCGTTCATGCGCACCAGCTCGTCGGGGTTCTCGGTGCCGTTGGCGTTGTTCGACCTGAAGACCTGGGGCGGGCGGTTGGGCACCAGCGTGTTGCTGTCGAGCATCAGCAGCACGAAGCCCGACGAGCCGTCCGCCGGGACGCTCGACTCGTAGGTGTTGGTGCCGACCTTCATGGTGATCTTCCCGCTCGCCGGCGCGGCGTCCGTGTCGAACGCGACCTGGTCGCCGAACACGAACTCGAACCAGCCGCCGCTCCCGCCGGATGAGTTCAGGCGCAGGTAGCCGGTCATGTTCGCCTGGCCCTGCGGCTGGGCCGCCGGGCACGCGGGATTGCTCACGGCGCACTGGATCCGCGGGTCGGAGATGAACGCCGACCCCGCCGGCGATCCCGGGACGCCGACGACCGAGATCGGCCGCTTGAGCGCGGGACGGGCCTGGGACGTGTCGACGCCGAGCGACTTGAGGATCCGCACGCCGTCGGGCAGCGCAGCGCTGCTGCCGGAGAGGTTGACGACGACGAGGTAGAACGGCGAGACCTTGAAACGCGCGTCGATCCTGTCAGCCACGAGCTTCAGGCCCGCGGCGTCGCCGATGCGGTTGCCCGACTCCTCGACCTTGGCCGTCCGGCGGTTGATCACCGCCCACGACATGTACGGCGCGCAGTCCGGGTCGCTGCCGCTCGCGCACGGCCATGTCGTGTCGGCGACCGGCTTGCCGTCCAGGGCGATGGTGCCGCGGTCGTCGGTCGTCCGGAGCTGCCATCCGAGCGGCGGCACGGGCTCGCGGACGTCGATCGTGGCGGTGTCGGCGGAGGAGGAGCCGTTGGGCGCCGTGACCCGCGTGCGGACCCGGTAGGTGCCCGGGGTCGTCGCCACCAGCTCGGGCCGTGTGGTGCGCGCGCCGTGCAGCCGCGCCTGCGCGCCGCGCGGCGCGCTCACGATCCGCCAGCGGTGGCCCACGTCGTCCCCCGCGATCCGCGCGCTGCCGCGGAGCGTGACGAAGCTGCCGGAGGTGAATACGCGGTCGCGCCCGGCGCCGGCGATCACGCGGCCGCGCTTGTGCCAGAAGGTCTCGCGCTCGACGTCGTAGACGGCATGGCGCCCGCGGCGCGCGGTGCGGTGGGTGAGCACCACGAGGCGGTTGCGGCCGGGCCGCACCCCGTCGTTGGCGCCGAGGCGCCCGACGAACCGACGCCCGCTGGGCTGGAAGGCGTGCTCGACGCGGCGCCCGTTCAGCCACGCCTGCAGCCGGCTGCGCGGGGCGGGCGCGACGACCACGCGCGCGGGCGCCTCACGTCCGCGGACGCGCAGCGCGCGCATGTCGACGAGGTTGGTGCGCCGCTTGGCGACGATGAACTTGACGCGGTCGAAGTCCTTGTGCCCGCGGGTGGTGACGCTGAGCTCGTTCGAGCCGTAGCGCAGACCCTGCCCGAGCCGGACCACGCCGCGATAGCCGCGCCTCGTGCGGCGCAGGTACCGGTTGACGCGGCGCCCGTCGATCTCCACGCGCACGCGCGCCCGCGTCCGCACGAGGACATGCAGCTTGCCGTTGCCGACGACCTGGTCTAGCGCCGGCCGGACGACCCGCGTCGTCCCCGGCGACTGGGCGGACGCGCTGCCCGCCGTCGCCATGGCCATGAGGAGCCCCGCCGAACACAGCACCGCGCACGGCATCCGCATGGAAACAACCTCCTTGTCGTCGGCCGCGGCGGCTCGCCTCCTCGCGTCCTGCGAGGGTCGCCGTTCACCCAGCCGCTCCGATGGTCGCGCGCGTCGACCGCCGGCGGCTCGGGTTCGGTTGCGGGCGAGCCTACTGGCGCCGAGGCGCTCAGGGCAACGCCGGCACCGGCTCGGGCGCCGGCGGCACCGGCCGGCCGAGCCCGAACGGGTCGTCGGCGACATCGAGCGCGTCGGCAGCGACGCGGCCCGTGACCATCCCGAGATGCAGGTCGCGCAGCGCCTGCTTCATCGCCTCGATCTTGAGCCGCGTGGTGGCCTCCATCGCCGCCCAGGCGCTGATCCCCGCGGCCTGCTGCGCCGTCAGGGCGACGCCGAGCTGGCTCTGCTCACGCAGCGCGCGAGCCGCGGTCGTCATGCCGCGCTCGAGCCGCGCCGCCTCGCCCACCAGGCGCTCCTGGAGCACGAGCAACGCGTCGCCCGCTGCCTCCTTCACCAGCGAGCCGTTCTTCGCCGCCTTCATGATCCGCGCGAACTCCGTCTCCATCGCCGCCCACGCGAGCGGATCGACGCCGTGGGCGACGTCGGCGCCGATCGTCTTGATCACGCGCTCGCCGTGCTTGGCGAACGACTTCAGCGCGTTGGCGATCTCGGCCGGCGTGCCCTTGCCGAGCTGGATGGCCTGCAGGGCGTGGTCGATGTGCGGCCCCTCCCCCAGGATCTTCAGGTACCGCTCCTGGGTGAACACGGTCCCGAGGCGCTCGAGGCTCGCGGCGTCCAAGGACCCGAGCGCCGCCTCGATCTTCTTCGCGTCGATGTCGCGCCGCGTCACGAGCGTCTTGATGTTGCCCGCGTCGATGTACATGTTCGGGTTGTTGGCCAGCAGCTCGGCCTGGCCCTTGCCGATCTTCTCGATCAGCGGCCGGCGGACCGCCTCGGAAGCGCCATCGGCCTCGAGCTTGGCGAGCTGCTTCGCCCACCCGTCGAGCTGGCGCTCCAACGCGGACAGCGTGCCGGGGTCCATCGGCTTCCAGGCCTTGTTGATCTCCGTGATCCCGACCTCCTTGGCCGCGACCTCGAGCCGCTCCATCAGCACGAAGTCCCCCGCCTCCCTCGCGTCGTGCCAGCGGCGGGCGAAGACGAGCTGCTCCTGGTGGCGGGCGGACTCGACGAGGATCTGGTTGTGCATCGCGGGCGAGAGGTCCTTCGCGATGTCCTGCAGGTGCATGCGCGACGGGTTGACCGCCGCGTCGGCGTCGAGCAGGAACTCCAGCCGGTCGCGCGTGACGTTCGTGCGCCGCGCCATGAACTCCTTGATGCGGTCGACGTTCTGCGCCGCGTCGCGGCCGAAGGTGGAGATGTCGACGTCGCTCGTGCCCTGCTCCGTGCCGGTGCGGACCGCGCTCGAGTCGCCCTTGCTGGCCGCCTTGATGTAGTCCGCGCCCTCCTGGACGATCTTGCTCCGCCAGGCCTCGAGCTTGGTCACGACCTCGTGGCCCTCGCCGAACTGCTTCGTGACCGCCTTCCAGCCGCCCGCGGCCTCGAGCGTGCCGATGTAGCCGACCTTGTCGAAGCCCTCCGAGACGACCTTGGCGGCCTCGTCGGCGGGGAGCTTGGAGAGCGTCGCGAGCTTGGCGAGGATCCCGTCGCCGGCGGGCGCGCC
>JBEVIG010000032.1:0-9299 GCA_040510855.1 Solirubrobacteraceae bacterium | reverse complement strand
CGCGGCGAGGATGGTGGTCGCGTCGAGCATGCCCACAGGATGCGCCGGGTTCCCTATGGGTTCCTGAGGAGTTCTGAAAGGTCTGCTCAAGACGCCGCGGGTGGACCGGAACGGCGGCTGGGTAGGGAGGTGGGGTCGGTCGCCGCGGAGGCTCGACGTTGATACGCGTGGGTGACATCAACGTCGAGATCGCCGCCTGGCGCTCCGCCCCTCGACGTTGAGCGCGCCTCGCCGGCGGTCGAACCAGCTCCCCTACCCAGCCGCCGTTCGGAGCGCGATCAACGTCAGGACCGGAGCACGGACAACCCCACCTCGACGAGACGACGCGTGCTGAACACGAACGTCGAGCGAGATCAGATCGCGCCGCGGAGCAGCTCCGCGAGGACGGGCGCGTAGCGGACGACGGCCGTGTCGTGCGTCGTCTTGGGCAGCTCGAGGGTGACCGCGAGGATGCCCTGCTCGCTCGCCCAGCCGTCGAGCACGCCGGTGGTGCGGTAGTTCACGCGATCCCAGCGCGACAGCCCGGTGTGCTCGACCAGCCACTCGCCCAGCGCGCTCGGCTCCGGCTCGAGCACGGCGCCGATCGGGGTGTGGAGCGTGAGGATCCAGCGCGGGGCGAGCCGCTCGACGAGGTCCACCAGCGCGGCCGTCTCGGGCTCGGACGCCGGCGCCGTCCCCGTGCTCAGCTCGACGACCTGGGTCGTCCGGCTGCTCCAGTGGCTCACGACCGTCCAGGCCTCCCAGTCGGCCGACGGGAAGTTGCGGTTCAGGTCGACGCCGGCGGCGTTGCCGCGCGTGCCGAGCAGCGCCGCGTCCGGGTTCGCGGTGAGGATGAACGCGCAGCGGAGGTCCTCCGGGCGCGTCATCCGCGCGGCGGCCGACAGCGCGACCGTCGTCTCGCTCTCGTTGCCGTGGATCGCCGCGAGCACGAGCGGCGTCCCCGGCTCGAGCGGGCCGAAGACGGTCAGCGGGACGCCGCGGCGCGAGTGGCCGTACTCCGTCGCGGGGTGGCGGACGACGCCGCGCCCGGGGAGCGGGACGTCGGTCATCGCTCGAAGTCCAGCCGGGCGTCCTCGAGGTCGAGGTCGCGCTCGATCCGCCGCATCGCGTCGTCGCTGATCCGTCCCTCCCGCCGCAGGTCGATGATCGCGTCGCGCTGCGCCTCGAGGATCTCGCGCAGCAGCCGCTGGTAGTCGTGGGAGCGGCCGTCCGCGTCCTCGTCGAGGGGGAACGACAAGCCGTCGTCCTCCGTGATGGGCTTGCCGAGCCGCGCGCGGAAGCGCCGCTGGCGGAAGCGGTAGAGGCCGCTGAGGCGCTCCGCGGTGTCGTCGCGCACCCAGTCCTCCGCGCGCAGCTCCTCGATCCGCCGCAGGGCGCCCTCCGCGGCGACCAGGCGCGCCTTGTCCTCCTCGCGCACCTCCTGCTCGTCGGCGTGGAACCCGAGCGCGCGCAGCAGCGCCGGCAGCGTCAGCCCCTCCACGCAGACGGTGAAGACGATCGTGGCGAAGGTGAGGAAGATGATCAGGTCGCGGTACGGGAACTCGCCGCCGCCCTCGATCATCTCGGGGATCGAGAGCGCCGCGGCGAGCGAGACCGCACCGCGCATGCCGGTGAACGCGATCGCGAACGGCGCTCGCCAGCCCGGCCACGGATCCCGCTCGCGGACGCGCCGCGACAACCGCCGCGGGAGCCACGCCGCGGGGAACACCCAGAGGAAGCGCGTGAGGATCACCGTCCCGATGACGGCGGCCGAGTAGAGCGCGACCTCGCCCGCGCTGAAGCCGTCGAGCGCCTCGACGATCTCGGGGAGCTGCAGCCCGACGAGCACGAACAGCGTGCCGTTCAGCAGGAAGATCATCAGCTCCCACAACGCGTTGATCTGCAGCCGGCTCGTCGGCGTGAACGTCCGCGGCGCGCGCATCGCCGAGAAGATGCCCGCCGTGACCGCCGCGACCACGGCGGAGAGGTGCAGCGCCTCCGCCGGCAGGTACGCGAAGTAGGGCATCAGGAGCGTGAGCACCGCCTCCGTCGGCGGATCCTCGATCCGCCGCAGGAGCTGCACGATGAGCGCGCCGACCGCGATGCCGATGGCGATGCCGCCGACGATCCCCTTGCCGAACTCGCCGACGGCGTCGACGAGCGAGAACGAGCCGGTGACGACGGCGGCGACCGCGAAGCGGAACGCGATCAGCGCCGTCGCGTCGTTGACCAGCGACTCGCCCTCCAGCACGGTGACCACCCGGCGCGGCGCGCCGACGCGCCCGGCGATCGCGGTCGCGGCGACCGGGTCGGTCGGGCCGAGCACGGCGCCGAGCACGAACGCCACCTCCCACGGCATCCCCACCAGGTGGTGCGCCACGAGCGCGACCCCGGCGGTGGTGACCAGCACGAGCCCGACGGAGAGCAGCGCGATCGGCCGCGCGTTGAAGCGCAGGTCGCGGATCGACGAGTAGTACGCCGCGCTCGTCAGCAGCGGCGGGAGGAAGAGCACGAGCACGAGCTCGGGCTCCAGCTCCACCGTCGGCACGCCCGGCACGAAGCCGAGCGTCGCGCCGCCGGCCGTGAGCCAGATCGGGTACGGGATCTTCGTGAAGTAGGCGGCGAGGAAGAGCAGCCCGACGGCCCCGAGAATGCCGAGCAGCACGACGTCGAGCGACGTGGCGAAGACGGGCACGGCGGCATCGTAGGCGGTCAGCGCGGCTGGACGTCACGAGTCACGGCGTCGAACACCGCGAGCGCCAGCGCCATGGCCACGAAGCCGGCGATCATGATCAGCCCGGCGCGGAACGCCGCCGCGAAGTCGCCGCCGTTCTCCGCGAGCCGCCCGTAGAACACGGAGCCCGTGACCGCGATGCCCGCCGCCGAGCCGATCCGCTGCCCGGTCTGGAGCACGCCGCCCGCGCTGCCCGCGCGCCGCACCGGCACCTCGGCGAGGCTCAGCGTCTGGTTCGGCGCGATCACGAGGCCGCCGCCGAGGCCCGCGATGAGCAGCGGCAGCGCGGTGTAGAGCGCGACGTCGCCGCCCGGCTCGATCCCGACCACGATCCACGTGAGCGCGAACCCGGCGAGCACGGTGCAGAGTCCGAAGGCGACGAGCTTGCGGCCGCGCCGGAGCACCCGGCTCGTCCCGACGGAGGCCGTGATCGCGGCACCGATCGCGAACGGCGTCGCGGCCAGCCCCGCCTCCAACGCCGAGTAGCCGAGCCCGTCCTGGAGGTACTGGGTGAGGATGAAGAACGTCCCGGTGAAGCCGGCGAAGTAGAGGAGGCCGACGCCCGCGCCGAGGACGTAGGCGCGGATCGCGAACAGGTCGAGGCTCACGAGCGGCTCGCGCGTGCGGCCGTAGCGACGCTCGTGGAGGACCCAGACGACGAGCAGCGCGGCCGCGACCGGGAAGAGGGCGTAGCGGACCTCGGCGGCCCAGGTGCGCTGCTCGATGAACGGCAGCAGGATGCAGACGACGGCGGCGCCGAGCAGCAGGACGCCGATCGGGTCGAGCGAGGACGGCTCGCGCTGCTCGGGCGTCGGCGGCGGGATGTAGCGCATGGCGAGCACGAGGGCGAGCACGCCGACCGGGAGGTTCACGAAGAAGACCGCGCGCCAGCCCTCCTCGTCGCCGAACAGCGCGATCAGCGCGCCGCCGAGGACGGGGCCGATCGCCGTGGAGGTCGCGACGACGGTGCCGAAGAAGCCGAACGCCTTGGCGCGCTCCTGGCCCTGGAAGAGGGTCTGGATGAGCCCGCTCACCTGCGGCGTGACGAGCCCGCCCGCGAAGCCCTGAAGCAGCCGGAGGGCGACGAGCACGGCGCCGGAGGGCGCGAGCCCGCAGCCCACGCTGGCCGCGGTGAAGAGCGCGACGCCGAACATGAACATGCGCCGCCGCCCGCGCGCGTCGCCGACGCGGCCGGCAGGGACGAGCAGGAGCCCGAAGGTGAGCGCGTAGCCGGAGACGATCCACTGCAGCTCGCCCACGCTCGCGCCGAGCCCGTCCTGCATGCTGGGCAGCGCGACGTTGACGATCGAGACGTCGAGCAGCGTCATGAAGCCCGCGACGAGGCAGACGGCGAGCGCCTTCCACCGCCGCGGGTCGGGCTCGTCGTCCATCGCCCGGCGCACCCTAGCCGCAGGACTGGGGGGCCCGACGTGGGGCGCGACGCGCTAGGCGGCCGGCACGGGCGGCGGCGCCTCCTCGCGCTCCTCAGCGGCCTTGGCGTCGTGCTCGCGGAACCACTCGTCGCCCTCGATCGAGAAGTTCGGCATGAGCCGGTCGAGCCAGTGCGGGAACCACCAGTTCGCCTTGCCGATGAGGATCATCACCGACGGGACGAGCAGGCAGCGCACGATCGTCGCGTCCACCGCGACGGCCACGGCCATGCCGACGCCGAACTGCTTGATCGTGGGGTCGTCGACGAGGATGAACGCGGAGAAGACGCTCACCATGATCAGCGCCGCCGAGGTGATCACGCGGCCCGTCGTGCCGATGCCCTCGACGACCGCGGCCTTGTTGTCCTTGGTCCGCTCCCAGGCCTCCTTGATGTGCGTCATCAGGAACACCTCGTAGTCCATCGAGAGCCCGAAGAGGATCGCGAACATCAGGAGCGGGACGTAGGAGACGATCGGCACCTCGCCCGGCAGGCCGAGGAGCGAGGCGCCGTGGCCGTCCTCGAAGACGAAGCTCACCACGCCGAAGGCGGCGCCGATCGAGACGAGGTTCATGAGGCCGGCCGTGAGCGGGATCACGAGCGACCGGAACGCGAGCGTCAGCAGGAGGAAGCTGAGCGCGATGACGATCAGGATCGTGAGGATCAGGCGGCTCGAGATCTCGTCGGCGAGGTCGACGTAGCTCGCGGTCGTGCCGCCGACGAACGCGGACATGTCCTTGCCGTCCGTCGCCTTGGGGATGACGCTGTCGCGCAGCGTGGTCACCAGGTCGGCGGTCTTCTCGTCGGACGGCGAGGTCGTCGGCGTCGCGGTGATCACCGCGGCGGTGCCCTCCTTGTTGACCAGCGGCTCGGTGACGCTCTTGACGCCGGCCGTCTTCTTGATGTCGTCCCGCAGGTCCTGGAGGCGCGGATCCGTGCCGAGGTTCTTGGCCTTCTTGCGCTGGTCGTCCGACTTCTTCGTGATGTCGTCGAGCTGCTTCTGCAGGCCGGGCTGGACCTCGGACTCCGCCTGCTGCTGGGCCTCGTCGGCCGGCATGCCGCCCGCCTCGTACTGCTCCGTGAGCTGCTGCTCCTTGTCGTCGGCCTGCGTCTGCGCCTTCTGCTTGTCGTCCTTCTCGGTCTGGTTGACCTTGTCGATGTTCGACTGGTCGGCCTTCGCCGGCTTCTGCGACATGTCGACGCTGATCAGCAGCGGGCCGTTGGAGCCGACGCCGAAGGCCTTCGACATGCCGTCGTAGGCCTTCCGCGACTCCGTGCTCTTCGAGAGCGCGCCGTTGTCCTGCTGGCCCAGGTAGAGGCCGAGGGCGGGGATCGCGAGCAGGACGAGGATCACGAGGGCCACCAACGCGGCCGGCAGCGGATGGCGGGAGACGAACTCGCCCCAGCGGTGCCAGCCGTGCGGCTTCCCGTCGTCCTCCTTGCGGTGCGGCAGCGGGATCCGGCCCTTGTCGATGCTGTCGCCGAGGAACGAGAGGATGCAGGGCAGCAGCGTGATCGCGCCCAGCACGGCGACCGCGACGACGAGCGCCGAGGTGTAGCCGAGCGTCGTGACCAGCGGGATGCCGACGATCGCGAGCGAGAGCAGCGCGATCATCACGGTGCAGCCGGCGAAGACGACCGCGCCGCCCGACGTGGCGGTGGCGCGGTAGATCGACTCGTCGGTCGCCATCCCGTCGCGTCTCTGCTCCAGGTGTCGGGTGACTATGAAGAGCGCGTAGTCGATGCCGACGCCGAGGCCGATCATCGTCGCCAGGGTCGGCGCGGTCGTCGGGACGTCCGCGACGTGGCTGATCAGGGTGATGATCGAGAGGCCGCAGACGAGGCCGATGATCGCCGTGATGATCGGGATGCTCATCGCGACGGCGGTGCCGAACGTGATCAGGAGGACGATCACGGCCATGCTCAGGCCGACGACCTCGCTGATGTGCGTCTCGGGCTTGGAGACCTTCTGGCCGAGGTAGCCGCCGAACCCGACCTCGAGCCCCGCGTCGCGGGCGGGATCCGCGAGCGCCACGATCCGGTTCGCGTCGTCCAGCGTCAGCTGGCTCGCGCTCGTCTTGAGGTTCACGGCGATGTAGCCGATCTCCTTGTTCTTCGCGAGGAACGCGGAGCCGTCGCTGGTCAGGGGGCTGGTGGCGGAGCGGACGTCGGGATCGGCCTTGAGCGCCTTGACCGTGTCGTCGATCGGCGTCTTGTACTTCGAGTCCGTGACCTTCTCGCCCTTGGGCGCGGTCAGCACGACCGGGTTCGTGCCGTTCGCCTGCGAGGGGAACTTCTTGGACAGGAGATCGGTCGCGTTCTGCGACCCGGTGCCGGGCAGCGTGACGTTGTCGTTCACGTCGGTGCCGGCGGTGCGCGCGACGAACGCGAGCGCCAGGAAGATGAGGAGCCACACGCCGAGGACGACGAACTTGTGTCGCCCGCAGAACCTGGCCAGATGGAACAGCACGCCCGTCACCTACGGCCTCCTTGCATCTGTGCGCACTCCCTCATGCCGACCCTAATCGGGCCGCGAGGGCAGATGCAACGCCTTCGTCAGAATCCTGCGCGACCGGCGGGGCGGGGCGCTACGTCGTCTTCACCACGAGGACGGAGCACCCGGCCTTGTGGGTGACGTGATTGGGCACGCTGCCCAGGATCCGGTGCTCCATGCCCTTGTTGCCGACCACGATCACGTCGGCGCCGGCGTCCTCCGCGAGCTGGACCAGCACCTCGCCGGGGTTGCCCTCGCCCGTCCGGGTCGAGCAGCGGACGCCCGCCTCCTTCAGGCGGTGCACCGTGCGGGCGACCATCTCGCCCTGGCGCGCGCCCTCGTGGTCGGCGAACTCGAGCTCCGCGTCCCGGTCGACCGGTGCGGGATCGCCCTTCCGGAACACGCTGAGCAGCACGAGCTCGGCATCGAAGCGCCGAGCGAGCTCGGCCGCCATGTCCACGGCTTTGGAGGCCGTGGCAGACCCGTCCAGACCGACCGCGACTTTGGAGATCATCGGCCGAGTATCTCCGCGCGCACACGGCGTGTCCACCCGGGCCGCCGCGCGAGGCCGACGACGCGGTGCAGCGGGGGGTCGCCCCCCGCGCCTCATCGCCCCGGGCAGCCGCGGCGCGGCCGCGCAGGCGCCGCCCGCCGCGGCCCGTGCGGGACGAGCATGACCTCCTCCACGATCAGGTCCGCCGCGGCGTCGAGCAGCCGCGCCGCGACGCGCAGCTCCTCCCGCGGGCTGTCGACCGTGAGCGGGTGCAGCGCGCCGCACAGCAGGCCGCGGAGGACCTCCGCCGCCCGCTCGGGCGCGAGCGGCTGCGGCGACCGGGCCATGTGGTCGAGGATCTGCGTCACCGGGCCCGTGCACGCGAGCACCGCGTCCACCACCCGCTCGAGGTCCTTCGTCGTCTCGCTCATGGACGGGATAGGGCGCGGGACGGCGAAGTTCGCCCCCTCGCCCGTGTGTCGGTCGGCGGCGTGCGAATTCCCGACGCCGGTCCAATCCCCGCGGGGTGTGGGCGCCCATAGCCTTGCGGCCCGTCCACCCATTTCTGAAGGGAAGCAGACATATGAAGATGGTCGTGGCCTACGTCGACCCGGACCGGTTCGACGAGATCCGCGAGGACCTGCTGGAGCTCGGGTTCCTCTCGATCTCCGTGCTCAGTGCGAGCGGCTCGACGCCGGAGGCGACGATGACCGGGAGCTACCGCGGCGCAAAGCTCGAACGCCACCTGCGGCCGAAGTCGCGGATCGAGGCGGTCGTGGCCGACGAAGCCGTCGAGACCGTGGTCGAGACGATCCTGGGCGTCGCGGGCGAGAACAAGTTCGTCGTCGTCCAGCCCGTCGACGAGGCGCATCCGGCCGAGCTCGTCAAGTCGCTTGCCGCCGCGACGGCCTGATCCGCGTGCGCGCACCGGCCCTCCCCGGTGCGCGCCGCGGGAGGCCGGTCCTTCGCGCCGTCGGTGACGGCCCTCGGCGTCAGGCGGCGCAGGCGCGGTCGCGGCCGCCGCGCTTGGCGGAGTAGAGCGCCGCGTCGGCGGCGCGGAGCACGTCGGAGTGCTCGGGCCACCCCGCGACGCCGGCGGAGCAGCGGACGGGCGCGCCGGCCACGCGGACCGACGCGACCGCCGCGCGCAGGCGGGTGACGCGCTCCAGGAGCTCCTCGGCCCGCGCATCCGGCATGAGGATCGCGAACTCCTCGCCGCCGAACCGGGCGACGGCGTCGTCGCGGCGGAGCGTGGTGGCGAGTGCGCGGGCGGCCTCGGCCAGCACGCGGTCGCCCTCGGCATGGCCGTGGCGGTCGTTGACCGCCTTGAAGTGGTCCAGGTCGAGCAGCACGACGGCGAACGCCCGGCCGGCGGCGACGAGCGCCTCGAGCCGCTCGGCGAGGCCGCGACGGTTGAGCGCGCCGGTCAGGGCGTCCGTCCGCGCCTCGCGCCGGAGCGCCTCACGCTCCTGCGCGACGCCGAGCGCGACGGCGGTCAGGCGCCCGAGGCGCTTGATCGTCGTCGCCTCGCGCGCGGAGAACGGCCGGTCCACGCCGGCGCGGTAGACGTTGAGCACACCCAGGCAGCCGCCGGTCGCCAGCAGCGGCACCGAGACCAGGGACTCGGCCGGGTCGCCGGTGCCGTCGACGAACGAGCTCGCGGGCTCGAGCCGCGCGTCGGGCACGAGGCGCGCGCGGTGATCGGCGAGGACCCGCCCCGTCACGCCCTCGGCGAGATCGACCGCCAGCTCGGCCATCACCTGCGGCACCCAGCGGCCGACGGCGTGCAGCGCGCGATACGTGCGGCCGTCGGGATTCGGGGCGTAGACGGTGACGTCGTCGTACGGCAGCAGCGCCGCGAGCCGCGTCGCCGCGGCGTCCAGCGTCGCGACCGGCGTGCCGCTCGTCAGCAGCCCGGCGGCGACGTCGATGATCGCGTCCGGATCTTCCCCTCGCACCCACTGTCCATCGGCGGCGGCCGCTGCCGCCATGAGCGGGGGCGGCCGCCGTCAGCGGTTCATCGCGCTCCGCGAGCCTCCGAAGAGCGAGGTGAGGTCGAAGAGGAAGGCGACGCCGACGATGAACCACTCGAAGCCGGTCACCTCGTTCGTCCCGTTGACGTACATCCACGCGTAGGCGAGCGTCGTCCACGGCAGCAGGAAGAACCCGA
>JBEVIG010000031.1:0-7043 GCA_040510855.1 Solirubrobacteraceae bacterium | reverse complement strand
ATGGTCCTGAACTCGATCGACGGCGCGAACTTCTTCTACAACGACGCCGCCGGCGCGCTCGCCACGACGCCCTGGCGCGCGGTCGGGCTCGCGAGCGGCACGCAGGGCGCGATCGGCGGCGTGGGCGGCAAGCTCGCGCTCACGACCACGGCCAACAACGTGCCGGACCTGATCGCCCCGACCGGGACGATCTCGATCTCGCCTGCCACGCCGCGCTCGGGCCGGCCGGCCACGTTCACGCTCAACGCCGCGGACACCGGCGGCTCCGGCGTCGACCCCGCGTCGATCCGCTGGACCTCGGCCGGCCTCGCCGACCAGACGGGCAACCCCGTGAGCTACACGTTCCCGGCCCAGGGCTTCGCCACCGTCGACGTCCGCTTCGCCGACCGGGCCGGCAACACCGCCACGGCGACGGCGAGCTTCACGGTCGCGAAGGGCTCCAACGCCCTGCCCGTCTCCTTCACGGGCCCCGGCAACAAGCTCTCCGCGAAGATCAAGGGCCGGTTCATCCGCGTCACGATGAAGGGCACCATCACGCTCCCGGCCGGCGCGACCTCCGCGGCCTGCTCGAAGAAGGTCACGCTGCGGATCAAGAAGGGCAAGCGCGTGATGGCCCACCGCAAGGCGAAGCTCCGCTACAAGGCGTCGCCCTCGCGCTGCACGTTCGCCAAGAAGATCAAGCTCCGCCGCAAGAAGGTCGGCAAGACGAAGAAGCTGCGCCTGACCGTCTCGCACCCCGGCAACTCCGTGCTGCGCAAGAGCTCGAAGAAGCTCACGCTCGTCATCAAGAAGTAGCGACAGAAGGGAGTACGGGAACCGGCAGGCCGCGCCTGACCGGTTCCCGTACGCGCTTTATCCTCACGTGGAGAACCGCACGAGGAGAACCCCCTTTATGGCCGTGTCGTCCCCCATCACCCTGGACCGCCAGCGGATCCAGGAGCTCATCGAGCACGAGGAGCGCCTGCTCAACGAGCGCACGCGCGGATCGGGCGAGATGTTCAAGCGCGCGAACAAGGTGCTCAGCGCCGGCGTCGCGTCGTCGTACCAGCTCCGCGACCCCTGGCCGATCTACCTCGAGCGCGGCGTCGGCCCGAAGGTCTGGGACGTCGACGGCAACGAGATGTGGGACTTCCACAACGGCTTCGGCGCCATGGTCCAGGGCCACGCCCATCCCGCGATCGGCAAGGCGCTCGCCGAGCGCTACTCCGAGGGCACGCACTTCGCGGCGCCGACCGAGGACGCGATCGTCGTCGCCGAGAACCTCGCCCGGCGCTGGGACCTCCCGACGTGGCGCTACACGAACTCCGGCTCGGAGTCGACGATGGACGCCATCCGCGTCGCGCGCGCCTACACGGGCCGCGAGGTCGTGATGAAGATCTTCGGCTCCTACCACGGCCACCACGACACGGTGATGGTCTCCATCGGCGTCGAGTACGACAAGATCGGCGACCCGGACAACCTCGCCTCGCTGCCCTACGGCGCGGGCATCCCGGAGGCCGTCGTCGAGCTCACCGTCGCCGTCCCGTTCAACGACGCGGACGCGATGGAGCGCCGCATCCAGCGCCTCGACGCCGAGGGCCGCAAGCCCGCCTGCGTGATCATGGAGGCGGCGATGATGAACCTCGGCATCGTCCTCCCGGAGCCGGGCTACCTGGAGGCGGTGCGCGAGATCACGCAGCGCCACGGCATCGTCCTGATCTTCGACGAGGTCAAGACGGGCCTGACGATCGCCGCGGGCGGCGCGACCGAGAAGTGGGGCGTGAAGCCCGACATGGTCACGCTGGCGAAGGCGCTCGGCGGCGGCACCCCGACGGGCGCGATCGGCGGCACGGAGGAGGTCTTCTCCGTCGTGGCCGACGGCAGCGTCTACCAGGTCGGCACCTACAACGGGAACCCGCTGATGATGGCCGCGGTGCGGGCGAACCTGGACGAGGTGATGACGCCGGAGGCGTACGCGCACCTCGACTCGCTCAACGACCGCATCCTCACGGGCTGCACGGGCGTGATCCAGAAGTACAACCTGCCGGGCTACGCCGTCGGCGTCGCCTCGAAGGGCTGCGTCACGTTCGCCACCGAGAAGATCACGGACTACACGACGTTCAAGCGGAGCCAGGACAAGGACCTCTCCGAGCTCGCGTGGCTGTTCAACATGAACCGCGGCATCTTCATGACGCCCGGCCGCGAGGAGGAGTGGACCCTCTCCGTGACGCACACCGACGAGTCCATCGACGCGTACGTCGCGGTCTTCGACGAGATGGCGGAGGCGCTGACCTCCTGAGCGGGCGAGGCGGCTAGCGCGGGTCGCAGCGGGTGATCCGCGTGACCCGCCTGCCGTCCGTCCACGGGTCGACGGGGCCGTAGTACGCCCCCTGCATCCACAGCCGGTCCGACGTCCGCACGCCCTTGATGGTCGTGCGGATGTAGCCGCCCTGCCAGTTCGTCAGCGTCCTCTCGGCGATCAGGTTCTTGTTGCTCCCGCGCGCGACCGCGGCGTAGAGGCCGATGCCGTAGCCGATCGCGTCGTCGTCGCCGTTGAACCAGGTGGCGAGCCGCAGCTTGACCGTGTCGCCCTTGCCCGGCGACTTGCACGCGTAGTGCTTGAACGCGTCCTTGCGGACGAGCGTCCAGTCGCCAGGGGGCGGCTTGGCGCCGGCGACCGCGGGAGCGGCGAGGGCGGGGAGCAGGACGGCGGCGAGCGCGGCACGGCGGGGGGACATGCCGGCGATCGTAGCCTCGCCACCGCGTCAGCGAACGAACCGCTGGGAATCGATCGATCGATCGATTACCGTCCCGTCCGACATGCCCGCCGTCGAGCAGGAGCAGGCCGGCCCCGTCCGGACGATCGCGCTCAACCGCCCCGAGGTCCTCAACGCCTTCGACGAGCCGATGCTCGCCGCGCTGCGTGCGGCGCTGGCCGACGCGGTCGCGGATCCCGCGGTCCGCGGCATCGTGCTCACCGGCCGCGGCCGCGCGTTCTCGACGGGCGAGGACCTGCGCGCCGCCCGGGCGCTCGACGGCGCCGGCTTCCGCGCGCAGATCGAGACGCTGCAGGCGCTGGCGACCGAGCTGCGCGACGCGCCCACGCCCGTGATCGCCGCGGTCGCCGGCCCCGCCTACGGCGGCGGGCTGGAGCTCGCCGTCAACTGCGACGCGCGGATCGCGGCGACCTCGGCCCGCTTCGCCTGCCCCGAGACGAGGTGGGGCCTCACGATCACGAACGGGGCCTCACTGCTGCTGCGTCGCCTCGTCGGCGAGGGCTGGGCGCGCGAGCTCGCGCTGCTCGGCACGGTCGTCGACGCGCAGGAGGCGCGGCGGATCGGGCTCGTGACCCGAGTCGTCGCCGACGACCGGCTCCGGGCCGAGGCGGTCGCCGTCGCGACGACCCTCGCCGAGCTCGACCCCGCGGCGGTCGCCGCCACCAAGCGGCTGCTCAACGCCGACCCGGCGCCCTGGCCGGCCGTCCTCGGCGCGGAGCTCGAGGAGGTCGTGCGCGGCTTCGCGGCGCCCGCCGTCCGCGAGCGGCTCGACGCGTTCGGGAGGAAGCCCTGACCGCGGTGGCGCCGCTCGACGCCCGCCTGGCCGAGCGCGCCCGCACGCACGCGGCCCTGCCGTTCCTGCGCCTGCCCGAGGGCGAGCGCACCTTCGCGGAGGCCGACGCGGAGGCGACGCGGCTCGCCAACGGCCTCGCCCGCCTCGGCGTCCGGCCCGCCACGCAGGTCGCGACGCTGCTCCCCAACTGCCTCGAGGCCGCGCTGCTCCCGTTCGCCGTCGCGCGCCGCGGCGCCGTCCTCGCCCCGGTCAACACAGCGTTCCGCGGCGGCGTCCTCGCCCACGTGCTCGACCTCAGCCGCGCCGAGCTGCTGGTCATGGACGACTCGCTCGCGGACGCGCTCGCCGCCGTCGCGCCCGAGCTGACCCACCTCCGGCGCGTCGTCGTCCGCGGCGACGCCGGGACGGTCCGCGCCGCCCTGCCCGGACTCGAGGTCGTCCCGCTCGAGGTGCTGCGCGACGCCCCGGCGGCGCCGCCGGCACCGCCCAACGCCGAGGACGACCTCGCGATGCTCCTCTTCACCTCGGGCACGACCGGCCGCTCGAAGGGCTGCATGCTCACCCACCGCTACGGCCCGCGCCAGGCGCAGCTGATGATCGAGCACTACGGGCTGCGCGCGGACGACGTCCTCTACAGCCCGTTCCCGCTGTTCCACCTCGACGCGCTCGTGCTCACCGTGCTCGCCGCGCTGGAGCTCGGCGCGACCGCGGCGATCGGCGCGCGCTTCTCCGTCTCGCGCTTCTGGGACGAGATCCGTGCGTCCGGCGCCACCGTCTTCGACTTCATGGGCGCGACGCTCACGCTCCTGCACAAGGCGCCGCCGCGGCCCGACGACGGCGACAACACGGTCCGGCTCGCCTGGGGCGTCCCCGTTCCGGCGTGGGCGCCGGCGTTCGAGGCGCGCTTCGGCCTCCGCGTCGCCGAGCTGTACGGCTCGACCGACGTGGGCGTCCCGGTCTACCAGCCGCTCGACGCGCCGCGCGTGCCCGGCTCGTGCGGCCGCCCGATCGCCGCGTACGACGTGCGCCTCGCCGGCGACGACGGCGCGGAGGTCGCGGCCGGCGTGCCGGGCGAGATCCTCGTCCGCCCGCGCGAGCCCGGGCTGGCCAACGCGGGCTATTTCGGCATGCCGGAGGCGACCGCCGCCGCGTGGCGCGACGGCTGGTTCCACACGGGCGACCTCGCCACCCGCGACGCCGGCGGCAACCTCTTCTTCGCCGGCCGCCGCAAGGAGGTCATCCGCCGGCGCGGCGAGAACATCTCGGCCCTCGAGGTCGAGGAGGTCGTCCTCGACCATCCCGACGTGCTCGACGCCGCGGCCTACGGCGTGCCCAGCGAGCTGAGCGAGGAGGAGGTGATGGTCGCCGTCGTCCCCCGCCCCGGCCGGTCCGTCGACCCGGCCGACCTGGTGCGCCACTGCGCCGGGCGGATGGCGGCGTACATGACGCCGCGCTACGTCGACGTCGTCGACGCGCTGCCCGTCACGCCGACGGAGAAGGTCGAGAAGTACCGGCTGATCGAGCGCGGCGTCACGCCCACCACCTGGGACCGCGAGGCATGAGGACGCCCGGCTCGACCGCGGCCGTCACCGGGGAGCGCGTGCTGACGGCCGCGGCGGCCGCCTTCGCCCGCGACGGCTACGCGGCGACGGGGATCCGCCGCCTGGCCGGCGACGCGGGGCTCACCCCGGCCGCGCTCTACCACTACATGGGCGCCAAGGAGGACCTGCTCGTGGCCGTGATGCGCTCGACGATCGAGCCGCTGCTCGACGCGGCGACCGCCCTCGTCGCAGAGGACCCCCCGCCCGACCTCGCGCTCGCCGGCCTCGTCGAGCTCCAGGTCTGGGTGCACGGCACGCAGCCCGAGGCGACGCTCGTGGCCGACACGGAGGTCCGCGCCCTGCGGGGCCGGCGCCGGACCGCGATGCTCGGCCTCCGCGACCGCTACGAGGCCGTCTGGCGCGGGGTCGTCGCCGAGGGCATGCGGACGGGCGACTTCGCGGTCGAGGACGCCTCGCTCACGACGAAGGCGCTGCTCGGCCTCGCCGGGCAGGTCTCCCAGTGGTACTCGCCCGGCGGCCGGCTTCCCCTCGAGGCCGTGTGCGTCCGCCATGCCGACCTCGCGCTCGGCATGGTCCGCGCCGCGCGCCGGCGCGCCGATCTCGAGCTCGCGCCGCCCAGTGAACGGCTCGCGCTCAGCGCATGAGCTCGGCGAGTCCGTCGGCGTGCACGCCGGCGAGCTCCGCCACCGGCACGTCGAGCACGCCGTCGATGCGCAGTGCGTCGCCGCCGACGGTGCCGATCACCGTCGCCGCCGCGCCGAACGCGGCGAACGCCTCGTGCGGGCCGGAGGCGACGAACGCGCCCGGGCCCTCGCCGAACAGCCGCGCGTCGTCGAAGCCCGCGAGCTCGACCTCCGCGCCGAGCCCGCCCGCGACGCAGCACTCGGCCAGTGCGACGGCGACGCCGCCCTCGGCCACGTCGTGCACGGAGCGCAGCGCACCCGAGCGCACGGCCTGGCGGACGGCGGTGTGGAGCGTGCGCAGCTCGCCGAGGTCGACGGCCGGGAGCTCGCCCGCCAGGGCCTCCCCGCGCAGCTTGGCCAGCTCGGAGCCCGTGAGCGACGGCGCCCAGCCCGAGCCGGCGATCAGCGCGACCGCGTCGCCCGGCTGCGCGAAGCCGAGCTGCGCCGAGCGCGCCGCGTCGGGCAGCTCGCCGACCATGCCGACGACGGGCGTCGGGAAGATAGGGCCGCCGCCGCCCTCGTTGTAGAGCGACACGTTGCCGCCGACGACGGGCACGCCGAGCGCACGGCACGCGTCCCCGAGGCCCGCCACCGCGCGCGTGAGCTGCCACGCGATGTGGGGCTTCTCCGGGTTGCCGAAGTTGAGGCAGTTGGTGAGCCCGAGCGGCTCCGCCCCGACGCAGGCGAGGTTGGCCGAGCACTCGAGCACGGCCTCGACCGCGCCGCGGTACGGGTCGATCGCGACGCGGCGCCCGTTGCCGTCGATGGCCACCGCCAGCGCGGGCCGCGGCGAGCCCTCGTCGGCGAGCATCAGCACGGCCGCGTCGGCCTGCTCGGGCCGGCGCGCGGTCCGGGAGCCGACGATCGCGTCGTACTGCTCGAAGACCGGGCGGCGCGAGGCGAGGTTCGCCGAGCCGACCAGCGCGCGCAGCGCCTCGTCGGGCGCGGCGTCGTCGGCGAGCACGCGCGGGGGCGCCTCGTAGAGCGGGACGCTGGGCGCCGCGGGCGCGAGGTCGTACGCCGGGCACTCGTCGACGAGCGCCGTCACGGGCAGGTCGCCGACCACCTCGTCGCCGACCAGCACGCGCAGCCGTCGCGTGTCGGTCACCACGCCGATCGCCGTCGCGTTGACCTCCCACTTCCCGCAGACCGCGATCACCTCGTCGACGAGCGCCGGCTCGACGACGCAGAGCATCCGCTCCTGCGACTCGGAGATCATGATCTCGAACGGCTCCATGCCCGCCTCGCG
>JBEVIG010000030.1:0-12012 GCA_040510855.1 Solirubrobacteraceae bacterium | reverse complement strand
TGAACTGCATCCCGGTGTTCATCGCCCGCGAGGACTACTGGAACAACCGCTTCGTCAAGGCGGGCCTCCCGATCGTCGGCGACGACATCAAGTCGCAGGTCGGCGCGACCATCGTGCACCGCCAGCTCGCCCGGCTGTTCCACGACCGCGGCGTCAAGCTCCTGCGCACGTCGCAGCTGAACGTCGGCGGCAACATGGACTTCTTCAACATGCTCGAGCGCGAGCGCCTCGAGTCGAAGAAGATCTCCAAGACCAACGCCGTGACGTCCGTGATGGGCCACGAGCTGCCCGCGGACGACGTCCACGTCGGCCCGTCGGACTACGTGCCGTGGCTGACCGACCGCAAGTGGGCGCACATCCGCCTCGAGGGCCAGGCCTTCGGGGACGTGCCGCTCCAGGCCGAGCTCAAGCTCGAGGTCTGGGACTCCCCCAATTCGGCCGGCATCGTCACCGACGCCGTGCGCTGCTGCAAGCTCGCGCTCAACAACGGCATCGCCGGCCAGCTCGACGGCCCGAGCTCGTACCTCATGAAGTCGCCGCACAACCAGCGTCCCGACGACGCAGCGCGCGAGCTGACCGAGGAGTTCATCGCGAAGAACGCGCGCGTCCACGCCGCGGGCAAGGCCGCCCGCAAGGCGAAGCAGGACGTGGACGCCTCCGTCGAGGCGTAGACCGACCCGCGGCCCTATCCTGCGCGATGGTGAGCGAACGCTTCGCCATCGCGCAGGTCACGCCCCACCCCTGGGAGGACACGCACGAGGTCAACGACTTCGTGGCGTCCCTCGCGGAGGAGCTCGCACGCCGTGGCCACCGCATGGTGGTGCTCGCGCCGTCGCGCTCCCCCGAGCTGGTGCGCGACTCGCGCCGGCTGATCCGCGCCGGCGAGCTGTTCGACCCCGACGGCGGGGTTCGCGTGCTCGGCGTCGGCGAGCTCCTGCCGCTCGCGCCCGCGCGGCGCGGCATGCCGCCGGCGCCGCCGATCGACGTCGCGCGCACGCTCGACGCCGTGCTCGCGCAGTCGCCGTTCGACTTCGTCCACGTCCACGAGCCGTTCGCGCCGAGCACCGCCTCCCTCGCGCTGCGCCACTCGCGGGCGCTGAACATCGGGACCTTCCACGCGCCGGCCGAGCGCGTCATCTCCACCCAGGTCGCGCGCCGCTTCGTCGAGCGCTTCTTCGGGCGGCTCGACGCGCGGACCGCGTCGTTCGACGCCACGCGGGGGCTGATGGAGCGCGCCTTCCCGGCGCGCTACGACGTGATCGGGCCGGGCGCGGAGCTCACGTCGCGCGAGCGCGAGGGCGGAGGAACCGTGCACATCGCCTTCGTCGATCACGAGGACCGTCACGCGCTGCGGCTCTTCGTGCGCGCGCTGCGGCGGCTCCCCGACGCGCTCGACTGGCGCGCGACGGTGTTCACGCCCGCCGGGCCGCGGCCGAGCGCGCTGCGGGCCGCGCGGCTGCGCGAGCGCGTGACGGTGATCGACGACGGGCGCGACGGCGAGGCCGAGCTGCTCGCCACGGCCGACGTGCTCGTCGCCGCGTCGTCGGGGCAGGCCCCCGCGCCGGGATTGCTCGTGCGCGCGCTGGGCGCGGGCGCCGTGCCCGTCGCGGCCCGCCTCCCCGCCTACGAGGAGATCCTGCGCGACGGGGAGTGCGGCCTGCTGTTCGAGCCGGGCGACGTCGACACGCTGTGCGCGCAGCTCGTGCGGCTGATCGAGGACCGCGCGCTGCGCGACCGGCTGCGGGCGGCCGCCCCCGTCGTCGGCTGGGACGCGGTCGCGGAGCGGTTCGAGGCCGTCTACGACGCCGTGGCGGCGAAGCGCCACGCGCCGCGGAAGTCCTCCATCCCCGCCACCCGCAAGCTGATCGACGTCGACCTGCACATGCACACGGACCACTCGAGCGACTGCGCGACGCCGGTCGAGGTGCTGCTCGCCACCGCGCGCGAGCAGGGGCTCGGCGCGATCGCCGTCACCGACCACAACGAGGTGTCGGGCGCGCTCGAGGCGCAGGCGAAGGCCGAGGAGTTCGGCGTGAAGGTGATCGTCGGCGAGGAGGTCAAGACCGCGACGCAGGGCGAGGTCATCGGCCTGTTCATCGAGGAGAAGATCCCGCGCGGCCTCACGCTCGAGGAGACGAGCGCCGAGATCCGGCGCCAGGGCGGCGTCGTCTACGTCCCGCACCCGTTCGACCGGATGCATTCCGTGCCCGACTACGAGCACCTGCTCGCGGTCGTGGAGGACGTCGACGCCATCGAGGTCTTCAACCCGCGGATCGCGATCCCCGCCTACAACGAGGAGGCCGTGCGCTTCGCGGCCAAGTACCGCATCATCGGCGGCGCGGGCTCGGACTCGCACGTCGCGCAGGGGCTCGGCTCCGTGCGGATCCGGATGCGCGACTTCGACGGCCCCGGCGAGTTCCTCGACTCGCTCGCCGACGCGGACATCGTCGGCCGGCCGGGCTCGCTCTACTACGCGCAGGTGCAGGCGCTGAAGTTCCTCCAGACCCGCGCCACGCCGCCATCCGCGCGGCAGGCGGTGCGCAAGCGGCAGATCCGCCGGGCGACCTCGGGCCGCAATCGTTGATGCAGGGGAAAGGGGAACACCCGGCCACGGCCAAACCCCTCACCGGGATGCCGGCCACCGACGACGAGATCCGCGAGAAGTACCTGGAACGCGCGATCCGCGAGCTCAATCACTTCACGCGCGACCTCCAGGCGTGCACGGCGTGCCCGCGGGGGAGCCTGATGCCGGTCCTCGGCTCGGGCCATCCGCAGGCGGACATCTTCCTGCTGAAGTACGCGCCGATGCCCTCCGAGATCGAGGAGGGCGTGGCCTTCTACGGCCGCTCCGGAACCGCTCTGATGAAGTCGCTCAAGCGGCTGGAGATCGATCCGCTGGCGGTGTACGGGACCCTGTGCGTGAAGTGCCCCGTCGCCGACACGTCGCTCGCGGCGCCCGAGTGCGTCGCCCGGCTCGTCGAGGAGCTCGCGATCGTGCAGCCGCGGATCGTCGTGGTCATGGGCGTCGAGGCGCTCGAGACGCTCAACGAGCTCGCGCTCCCGCTCGCCCAGGAGGTCGCGCCGCGGCCCGGCGAGGTGCAGGCGCTCACGCCCTCGATCGAGGCGCTCTTCGTCCCGAACATCGACGAGGCGCTCGACGAGGAGAGCGCCAAGCGCGCGTTCTGGACCGCCTTCCGCAAGCTCGGCGACTGGTACGCCGACTTCCCGCCCTACTAGTCCCCGCGCCAGGTCCGGCTGCAGGTCCCGCCGGCGGGGAGCGCGGCCCACTCGCCGGCCGTCGCCCGGAGCTCCGCGTCGATGCGCGCGAGCGCGTCCGCGGTGAGGCCGTCGTGCCACCAGCGGTCGCCGACCGCGCGGCGCAGCTCGCGCAGATCGCCGGGGCGGCCGTCGCGCGAGGCGTCGGCGGCCGCGCGGACGAGCACCTCGGCCTGGCGGAGCTGCTCCCCCGCCGCGTCGGCGATCCGCGTGGCGCGCTCGAGCGCGTGCGGCGGCCTGCGGCCGGCGGCGAACGTCGCGTTCTGGACGATGCCCCCGGCGGCGAGGACGCCCCAGAGGCCGCGGTCGAGCCCCAGCTCCCGCTCGACGATCAGGTGCGCGAGGTCGTGCGGCACCCGGCCGACGCGCCCGCCGATCCGGTTCCAGCTGCCGCCCTCGAGCGCGACGGTGACGCCGTCGCGCCGGTGCAGCGTGCTGCGGTAGCGGGTCGTCGGGCCCTTGTGGAAGTCGATCCGCGTCTCGCCGCGCACGGGGCCGCCGAGGGTAGATGATGGGCACGTGACGGCCGCGACGACACTGGCGCGCGCCCGGGCGGGGAGCGAGGCCGCGTTCGGCGAGCTGACGGAGCCGCACCGCCGCGCGCTGCTGGTGCACTGCTACCGGCTGCTCGGTTCGCTCCAGGACGCCGAGGACGCGGTGCAGGAGACGTTCGTCTCGGCCTGGCGCGGGCTGGAGGGCTTCGAGGAGCGCGCGTCGCTGCGGGCCTGGCTCTACCGGATCGCGACGAACCGCTGCCTGAACATGCGCCGGGACGCGGCGCGACGGCCCTCCGCGGTCGCGGGGCTGCCGTTCGAGCCGCCGCCGCCGACGCGGCTGGGCGAGGTCATCTGGCTCGAGCCGTACCCCGACGCGCTGCTCGAGGACCTGCCCGACGCGGCGCCCGGCCCCGACGCCCGCTACGAGCAGCGCGAGGCGGTCGGGCTCGCGTTCGTGACGGCACTGCAGCGGCTCCCGGCGCGCCAGCGCGCGGCGCTCGTGCTGCGCGACGTGCTCGGCTATCGCGCGAGCGAGGCGGCGGCGCTGCTCGGCGCGAGCGAGGCGACGGTCACGAGCGCGCTCCAGCGGGCGCGGGCCGCGTTCGAGGAGCGGCTCCCGCCGGCGCCCGAGCGCGCGCCGGCGCCCGGGTCGGCGGTCGAGCGCGAGGCCGCCGCGCGGTTCGCCGACGCATTCGCGAGCGGGGACGTCGACCGCGTCGTCGCGTTGCTGACCGACGACGCCTGGGTGACGATGCCGCCCGAGCCGTTCGAGTACCAGGGGCCGGCCGCGATCGCGGCGTTCCTGCGCGGGGTCCGGGCGGACGCCAGCGCTCGCGGCGGCCGCGAGGCCCGGCTCCTCCCCACCCGGGCGAACGGGCAGCCGGCGTTCGGCCACTACCTCCGCGAGGCGGGCGCGGACGAGGCGCGCGCCTCCGGGCTGCTCGCGATCGCGCTCGACGCGCGCGGCGCCGTCACGCGGATCACCCGCTTCGGCGACGCCGCGCTGCTCGCCCGCTTCGGCCTCCCGCCTTCAGTGCGCGGCTGACGCGGCGGCGCGGGCCGCGTCGAACGGCGCGCGGTCGAAGATGAACCGGCTGGCGACGATGCGGCCGTCGCGGACCGTCACGCACTCGGCGGCGGGCGCGTCGTCGACCGGCCGCGTCCGCGTGTCGTACATGACGAGCGCGGTCTCCGCGTCGCCGAACGCGGCGATCAGCCGCGCCTCGACGAGGATCTCCGTGAACGGCCCCATGAAGGCGCGGTACGCGTCCGCGCCCTCGATCCGCCCGGCGGGCGCGTCGCAGACGACGTCGTCGGCGACGTAGGCCATCGCGCTGTCCATGTCCTTGCTCGTCCAGGCCTCGAAGTAGGCCAGGGCGACGTCGAGCGCGGGGCTGGTCCGATCCTGCATGGGAGTCCTCCTGTGGTCGTGTCAGGAGCCATGAACCCGATCGGGCCCGGAACTCATCGGCGGATCACGGGCGGTAGGGCCGCAGGCGCGGCCACCAGCCCGGGACGGCCCGGCGGTAGGCCTCGTACTCCGCGCCGAACTGCTCCGTCAGCGCCGGCTCCTCGTAGCCGCGCACGAAGGCGAAGACCGTGGCCGCGAAGAGCGCGGCGTAGAGGAGCAGCCCGGGGCGGCCGAGGATCAGCGCCTGGCCGACGATGAGCGACCCCACGGCGAGGTACATCGGGTTGCGCACGTGGCGGTAGAGGCCGGTGACGACGAGGTGCTCCGTCGGCGCGACCGGGGCCGGCGTCCCGAGGCCCTGGAGGGCGAAGCGGGCGAACGAGGGCAGGAGCGCCGCGAGGCCGCCGGCGACGAGCAGCCAGCCCGCGACCGTCGCGAGCGCGCCGACGTCGCCGTCGCGCTCCCAGCCCGTGAGCAGGTAGGGGATCAGCCCGGCGACGACGCCGGGCGCGACGACGAGGAACAGCAGCGACCCGGCGACGGCGCGGGCCCGGGCGCTCACTTGATCAGGACGGGCGTGCCGACGGGCATGATCCGCGCGAGCCGCGCGATCCGCGCGTTCGGTACGCGGATGCAGCCGTGCGACGGGCGGCCGGGGATCAGCTCGGGCTGGTTGGTGCCGTGGATGCCCACCACGCCACCGCCCGGCCAGTCCGACAGCTTGGAGTAGGCCGCCGTGCCGAAGGCCCACGGCCCGTAGACCGGACTCCCGCCGAGGTTGCTCAGCCGCTCGCGGATCCAGAACCTCCCGCCGGGGGTGGGCGTGCCCGGCGCCCCGACGCCGATCGGCGACGTCCAGATGACCTTCCCGCCCTTGCGCAGCGTCGCGCGCAGCTTCGTCCGGTCGATGGTGAGGTGCGTGGTGACGACCTTGAGGTTCGAGATCTGCTCCTCGCGCACCCAGCCCGTGGCCCCGTTGGGCCGCCGCGGGATGCGGATCTTGAGCCAGACGCGGTCGTGGTCGTCGAGCCGCGACTCGAGCACGAGGTAGACCTCGGGCAGCCCGTCCTCGGTGTTCCAGCGGAGCTTGCCGATCGCCTTGGACGCCATCGACGGCTTCCTCCGGATGCCGCCGAGCAGGTTGGTGTGCCCCCAGCGCGACACGGTCCGCTCGTTCGAGAGCTTCTCGTCGCCCAGCGGGCCGAAGTCGTTCTTCGCCTTCAGCTTCGGCCGCTTCGATCCGTCCGCGGCCGGTGCCGCGGACGGGATCAGCGCCAGGAGCGCCAGGGCCGGCAGGAGGAGCAGGAGCACGCGCCGCATCTGGATTTCCAGTCTAGGTCGGAGGGACGACGGCGCCGCGGGGATCAGCCGCGGCGCCGTGGTCCTTCATCGATGTCCGGCGGGGCTCACCCGGTGAAGCGCGGGGTCACCACCTGGCGGGCGCAGCGCTGGAAGCTCAGCCGCAGCGTCCGCGACTTCGTCTCCGACGCCGCGACGAACTGCACGCGGGCGGTGACGCGGTGCACGCCGCGCCCGAGGCCGCCCGGGCGGACCTTGTACTTGAAGGCCCGCTGGCCCGGCTTCGCGTTCCGCGTCGCGACCTTGCGGCCGTCGACGTAGAACGTGACCTTGGCGATCCGCCGGCCGCGGACGGTGGCGTCGAACGGCTTCTTGACGCACCCGCTCGGGCCGCTCAGGCGGGCCGTGCCCTTCACGACCTTGCCCGGGATCACGTTCTGCGCGTCCAGCTCGGTCGGGAAGTCGTCGTCGTCGCTCACACGGCGGCCGTTGCCGTCGGTGCCGGTGACCGTCGCCGTGTTGACGAACGTCCCGGGCTCCAGGCCGGCCGTCTCGGCCGAGCACGAGTAGGTCCAGGCGTCGCCCGGATCGAACGTGTTCGGCGTCGCGTCCGCGCCCTTGGTCTGGAGCACGGGCGGCTGCGTGCACTTCGGGTCGGTGACGACGACGTTCTGCGCCGGGAACGGCACGTCGCCCGGGTTGGTGATCACCAGCGTGTAGTCCAGGACGTCGCCCACGATGGCGGTCGCCGGCCCGGTCTTCTCGATGTGGATCGCCGGGTGCAGGATCCGCGTCGAGTGCGTGTCCTTGGCCGTGTGCTTGTCGCCGTGGCGGTCGGTGCCGGTCGCGGTGACGGTGTTGACGACCGGGTTGGCCTCACCGGCCTGGTGCGGCTCGATCGTCTTGGTGCACGTGTAGCTCCACGCCTCGCCCGGGTCGAGCGCCGCGTCCTGGTTGCCGCCGGACTTGGCGACCGGGCCGGTGACGGGAGCGCACTTGTCGTCGGCGACGGTGATCGCGGTGAGCGGGACGTTGCCCGGGTTGGTGACCTTGAACGTGAACGTCGCCTGGTCGCCGTGGTAGACGGTGGCCGGGCCGTTCTTCTCGACCGCGATCGCCGGGCAGTCGACGAACGTGGAGTCGCTCGCCTCGTCCGAGTCGGCGTTCGACGTCGTCACGGAGCCGGTGTTGTCGACGCGCCCGCAGGACGCGGCGGCCGTCGGGCTCGTGAGGTGGACCGACCTGCTCGCGCCCGCGGCGATCGTGCCGAGCTCGCAGGTGAGCGTGCCGCCGGCGATCGTGCAGCCCTGGACGGCCGGGGACACCGACCAGCTCAGGCCCGGCTTCGCCGGCAGGACGTCGGTGAGCTTCACGTTGCGCGCCTCGGCGTCGCCGACGTTCTCGGCCTTCAGGGTGAAGCCGATCGCCTTGCCCGCGTTCACGGAGTCCGCGTCCGCGGTCTTGGTGAGCTCGATGTCGCCGCAGAGGACCTCGAGCGAGTCGTTCGCGACGTCCGAGCCGTCGTTGGAGGTCGTCACGGACGCGGTGTTGTCGACCGTGCCGCACGAGGCCGCCGTGGTCGGGCTGGAGATGTGCACCGACTTGCTCGCCCCGGCGTTGACCGAGCCGAGGTCGCAGGTCAGCTCGCCCGCGGCGATCGAGCACGTGACGCCCTGGTCCTGCTGGTCGACGATCCAGGCCAGCCCCGGCTTCGCCGGCAGCGTGTCCGTGATCGTGACCCCGCGGGCCTGGCCGGCGCCCTTGTTCGTCGCCTTGAGCGTGAACCCGATGTCGTCGCCGGCCGTGACGGAGTCCGCGTCGGCGAGCTTCTCGAGGTCGACGCTGCCGCAGAGCACGTCGACCGTGGCGTCGTCCGTGGCGGAGCCGTCGTTCGCGGTGGTCACGGACGCGGTGTTGGTCACCCGCCCGCAGTCCTCCTTGTCCGTCGGCGCGACCACGTGGACCGCGGTCACGGCGCCGGCCGCCAGCGTCGACGGGGCGAACACGAGCTTGCCGTCCACGATCGACCAGCCCGCCGACTCCGGCGCGATGGCCCAGGCGAAGCCGGCCGGGAGGACGTCCGTGAACTGGACGCCGGTGGCCTGGCCCTTGCCGATGTTCTTGAGCGTGACGGTGAAGCCGATCTGATCACCGGCGGTGACGCTCTCGGCGTCGGCCACCTTGTCGACGTCGATCGTGGCGCAGAGCACCTCGGCCGTCGCCGTGTCGGAGTCCGAGCCGTCGTTGGACGTGGTGACCGAGGCGGTGTTGCTGACGATGCCGCAGTCCTCCTTGTCCGTCGTGGCGATCACGTGCACCGAGGTCTCGGCGCCCGCGGCCATGGTGGCCGGGGCGAACACGAGCTTGCCGTCGGCGATCGACCAGCCGGCGGACGCCGGGGAGATCGTCCACGTCAGCCCGGCCGGCAGCACGTCGGTGAAGGAGACGCCCTTGGCCTCGCCCTCGCCCGTGTTCTTCAGCGTGACCGTGAAGCCGATCTGCTCGCCGGCCGACACGCTCGCCTGATCGGCCGTCTTGGTGACGTCGATCTCGGCGCAGTTGACGTCGACCGACGCGTCCTCGGAGTCCGAGCCGTCGTTGGTCGTCGTCACCGAGGCGGTGTTGTCGACCTGGCCGCAGTCCTCCTTGTCCGTCGTCGCGACGACGTGGACCGTGGTGGTCGCGCCGGCCGCGAGCGTCGACGGGGCGAAGACGAGCTTGCCGTCCACGATCGACCAGCCGTCGACGGCCGGGGAGATCGACCAGTCGAAGCCGGCCGGGAGGACGTCGGTGAACTGCACGCCCTTCGCCTCGCCGGCGCCCTTGTTGGCCAGGGTGACCGTGAAGCCGATCTGCTCGCCCGCGGACACGCTGCCGGCGTCGGCCGTCTTGTCGACGTCGATCGCCGCGCAGCGCACGTCGACCGTCGCCGTGTCGGCGTCCGACCCGTCGTTGGAGGTGGAGACGGAGGCGGTGTTGGAGACCTCGCCGCAGTCCTCCTTGTCCGTCGTGGCGACGACGTGGACGGAGGTCGAGGCGCCCGCCGCGAGGGTCGTCGGCGCGTAGACCAGGTTGCCGCCGGCGATCGACCAGCCCGCGGAGGCGGGGGAGATCGACCAGCTCAGGCCGGCCGGCAGGGCGTCCGTGAACTGCAGGCCCTTGGCCTCGCCCTCGCCCGTGTTCTTCAGCGTGACGGTGAAGCCGATCTGCTCGCCCGCCGAGACGCTGTCGTCGTCCGCGACCTTCTCGACGTCGATCGCGGCGCAGTTGACGTCCACCGACGCGCCGTCGGAGTCCGAGCCAGCGTTCGTCGTGGACACCGAGGCGGTGTTGTCGACCTGGCCGCAGTCCTCCTTGTCCGTGGCTGCGACGACGTGGACCGTGGTGGTCGCGCCGGCCGCGAGGGTCGTGGGCGAGTACACCAGGTTCCCGCCGGCGATCGACCAGCCCGCGGAGGCGGGAGCGATCGACCAGCTCAGGCCGGCCGGGAGGGCGTCGGTGAACTGCAGGCCCCGGGCCTCGCCGTCGCCCGTGTTCTTCAGCGTGACGGTGAAGCCGATCTGCTCGCCGGCGGAGACGCTGTCCGCGTCGGCGGTCTTGTCGACGTCGATGGCGCCGCAGTTGACGTCCACGGTCGCCGTGTCGGAGTCCGACCCGTCGTTGGACGTGCTCACCGCGGCGGTGTTGCTGATCACGCCGCAGTCGCCCGCGTCGGTGGTGGCGACCACGTGGACGGCGGTCTCGGCGCCCGCGGCGAGCGTGCTCGGCGCGAACACCAGGTTCTGGCCCTGGATCGACCAGCCGGCGGACGCCGGGGAGATCGACCAGCTCAGGCCGGCCGGCAGGACGTCGGTGAAGGTGACGCCCTTCGCCTCGCCCGCGCCCGTGTTCTTCAGCGTGACGGTGAAGCCGATCTGGTCGCCGGCCGACACCTCGTCGTCGTCGGCGACCTTCTCGACGTCGATGGCCGCGCAGTTGACGTCGACCGAGGCCCCGTCGGAGTCCGAGCCGTCGTTGCTCGTCGTCACCGAGGCGGTGTTGTCGACCTGGCCGCAGTCGTCCTTGTCGGTCGTGGCGACCACGTGGACGGTGGTGGAGGCGCCGGCCGCGAGGGTCGTGGGCGCGTACACCAGGTTGCCATTCGCGATCGACCAGTCCGCGGAGGCCGGGGAGATCGACCAGCTCAGGCCGGCCGGGAGGACGTCGGTGAACTGCACGCCCTTCGCCTCGCCCGCGCCCGTGTTGCGGAGGGTGACGGTGAAGCCGATCTGCTCACCGGCGCTGACGCTGTCGGCGTCGGCGGTCTTGTCGACGTCGATCGCGGCGCACTTGACGTCGACCGAGGCCGAGTCGGAGTCCGACCCGTCGTTCGAGGTCGACACGGACGCGGTGTTGTCCACCGTGCCGCAGTCGCCCTTGTCCGTCGTCGCGATCACGTGCACCGAGGTCTCGGCGCCCGCGTTCAGCGTCGTCGGCGCGAAGACCAGGTTCTGGCCTTGGATCGACCAGCCGGCCGACGCGGGCGAGATGCTCCAGGCGAGCCCGCTCGGGAGGACGTCGGTGAACGTCACGCCCTTCGCCTGGCCCTCGCCGGTGTTCTTCAGCGTGACGGTGAAGCCGATCTGGTCGCCCGCGGAGACGCTCGCCTGGTCGGCCGTCTTCTCCACGTCGATGGCCGCGCAGTTGACGTCGACGGACGCGCCGTCGGAGTCCGAGCCGTCGTTGGTCGTGGTGACCGTGGCGGTGTTGTCGACCTGGCCGCAGTCGTCCTTGTCCGTGGTGGCGACCACGTGGACGGTGGTCACCGCGCCGGCCGCCATCGTCGTCGGGGCGAAGACGAGGTTGCCGCCCGCGATCGACCAGCCGGCGGAGGCCGGGGAGATCGACCAGCTCAGGCCGGCGGGCAGGACGTCGGTGAAGGTGACGCCCTTCGCCTCACCCGCGCCGGTGTTGCGCAGCGTGACCGTGAAGCCGATCTGCTCGCCGGCGGAGACGCTGTCGGCGTCGGCGGTCTTGTCGACGTCGATCGCCGCGCACTTGACGTCCACGGTCGCCGAGTCGGAGTCCGACCCGTCGTTGGACGTGCTCACCGAGGCGGTGTTGGAGACCTCGCCGCAGTCGCCCTTGTCCGTCGTGGCGACCACGTGCACCGAGGTCTCGGCGCCCGCGTTCAGCGTCGTCGGCGCGAACACGAGGTTGCCGTTCGCGATCGACCAGCCCGCGGAGGCCGGGGAGATCGCCCAGTCGAAGCCGCTCGGCAGGGCGTCGGTGAAGGTGACGCCCTTCGCCTGGCCCTCGCCCATGTTCTTCAGCGTGACCGTGAAGCCGATCTGGTCGCCGGCCGACACGCTCGCCTGGTCGGCCGTCTTCTCCACGTCGATGGCCGCGCAGTTCACGTCGACCGAGGCGCCGTCGCTGTCGGAGCCGTCGTTCGTGGTCGTGACCGTGGCGGTGTTGTCGACCTGGCCGCAGTCGTCCTTGTCCGTCGTGGCGACGACGTGGACGGTCGTGACCGCGCCCGGCGCCATC
>JBEVIG010000029.1:0-12423 GCA_040510855.1 Solirubrobacteraceae bacterium | reverse complement strand
TCGGTGCGGGCGCTCGGCGAGCTGACGCGCAGGGTGCTGAGCCGGACCTAGGAAGGCGGGGGGACAATGCAGGACGCCGACGTCATCCGCGACTCGCCGCTGAGCAACGGGGACCTCGCGCCGACGACGCCCGAGCGGCGCACGTGGGGGACCTACCACCTCGCGGCGCTGTGGGTGGGCCTCTCGATCGTGATCACGACCTACACGCTGGCGTCGGGCCTGATCGCGGCCGGGATGAACTGGTGGCAGGGGCTGATGACGGTGTCGCTCGGCAACCTGCTCGTGCTGATCCCGATCCTGCTCAACTCCCACCCGGGGACGAAGTACGGGATCCCGTTCCCGGTGCTCGTGCGGTCGAGCTTCGGGATCCGCGGCGCGAACGTCGCCGCGATGGCCCGCGCGCTGGTGGCGTGCGGCTGGTTCGGGATCCAGACGTGGATCGGCGCGCTCGCCCTCGACACGCTGATCATCGCCCTCGACGGCGGCTGGGCGGACGTGAACGGGCACAAGGCGATCGCCTTCGGCGTGTTCTGGCTGGTCCAGGTCGCGATCATCCTCCGCGGCATCGACGGGATCCGCCACCTCGAGAGCTTCGCGGCGCCGCTGCTGATCGGCTCGAGCGTCGCGCTGCTCGTGTGGGCCTTCGGGGTCGGCGGCGACATCTTCACCAACTCGGCGAAGCTCACGAGCGACGACCAGGACTTCTGGGCCCTGTTCGGGCCCGGGCTGGCGGCGAACGTCGGCTACTGGATCACGCTCTCGATGAACATCCCCGACTTCACGCGGTACGCGAAGGACCAGCGCTCGCAGATCGTCGGCCAGAGCATCGCCATGCCGCTGACGATGACGGGCTTCTCGTTCGTCGGCATCGTCGTGACCGCGGCGACGATCGACGAGTTCGGAGAGGCGATCTGGGACCCGGTGGCGCTGGTCGCGCAGCTGCTCGACGACGTCCCGGTCCTGCTCGTGCTGGCCATGTTCATCGTCGTCGTCGCGCAGATCTCGACGAACATGGCGGCCAACGTCGTCTCGCCCTCGAACGACTTCTCCAACCTCTCGCCGCGGCAGATCTCGTTCCGCACGGGCGGGCTGATCACCGCCGTCATCGGGATCGTCTCGTTCCCGTGGAAGCTCTACGAGGACGTCGGCGCGTACATCTTCACCTGGCTCGTCGGCTACGGCAGCCTGCTCGCCTCGTTCCTCGCGGTGATGGTCTTCGACTACTGGCTGCTGCGGCGCGCGCGGCTGAACCTCCACGAGCTCTACCGCGACGGGCCGGGCGGCGAGTACTGGTTCTCGCGCGGCTACAACTGGCGCGCGCTGGTCGCCGTCGCCGCCGGCGTCATCCCGGTGCTGCCCGGCTTCCTGCACGCGGCGACGACCGAGGGCGGCGTGATCGCCGACCCGGACTTCTTCGACCAGCTGTACCGCTACGGCGTCTTCGTCGCCTTCGCGATCTCGGCAGTGACCTACGTGGCGTTATCCGCGGCGACGCGCACGGAGCCCTCGACCGCCGCGGTCACGGAGTGACCGGCCCATGGACTTCGGGGTGACCTTCCAGACGGACCCGCCGGCGAGCCGCATCGTCGAGCTCACCGTGGCGGCGGAGCAGCTCGGCTTCTCGCACGCGTGGACGTTCGACTCGCACATCCTGTGGCAGGAGCCGTACGTGATCTACGCGCAGATGCTGGCGGCGACGGAGCGGATCACGGTCGGCCCGTTCGTCACGAACCCGGCGACGCGCGACCCCACGGTGACCGCGTCGCTGTTCGCGACGCTCAACGACATGTTCGGCAACCGGACGATCTGCGGGATCGGCCGCGGCGACTCCGCGCGCCGTGTGCTGGGCAAGAAGCCGACGACGCTCGCCCAGACCGAGGAGGCGATCGAGGTCATCCGCACCCTCGCGAGGGGCGGCGCGATCGAGACGCCCGCGGGCGAGGTCCGGATCCCGTGGGTGCGCGACGGCGCGCTCGACGTCTGGATGGCGGGCTACGGCCCCAAGGCGCTCGCGCTCACCGGGCGCGTGGCGGATGGCTTCATCCTCCAGCTCGCCGACCCGGTGATCCTGCAGTGGACGGTCGCCCGCGTGCGCGAGGCGGCGGAGGCGGCGGGCCGCGACCCCGACTCGCTCGCGATCTGCGTCGCCGCGCCCGCCTACCTGGGCGACGACCTCGACCACGCGCGCGAGCAGTGCCGCTGGTTCGGGGGCATGGTGGGCAACCACGTCGCCGACCTCGTGAAGCGCTACGGCGAGCACGGGGAGATCCCGGAGGCGCTGACGGACTACATCCGCGCCCGCGAGGGCTACGACTACTCCCACCACGGCCGCGCGGGCAACCCGTCGACGGACTTCGTCCCGGACGAGATCGTCGACCGCTTCTGCGTGCTCGGCGACGCGGACGCGCACATCGAGCAGCTGCGCGAGCTCGAGTCGCTCGGCGTCACGCAGTTCAACATCTACCTGATGCACGACGCGATGGACGCGACGCTGAAGGGCTACGGCGAGTCGGTCATCCCGGCGTTCGCGTAGGGACGCAGGCCACCCCGGCTGGGTGCGGAGCGGGTCGGACCTGGCCGGCGACCCGCGGGAGGCGTGGTAGCGAGTTCACCCCCTCCACGGAGGTCAAGTCGCTACCAGGCCTGAACCGGCGGCGTTCGACCCGCCTCCCCACCCCGCCGCCGTTGACGTTCGTCAACCGCCGCCCACGGGCTGGAGCTCGCGGAGCGGCGCGCCCGCGGGCTCGGAGACGAACGTGCGTCCCTCCCCGACGAGCTCGGCGCGCAGGCGCATGCGGTCGTCGGCGTTGTAGGCGATCGAGTCGACCTCGACGGGCGCGGCGTCGAGCAGCTCGCGCGCGCCTTCGGCGGTCAGCGCGGCGAGGTCGAAGTAGGGGCCGGCGAAGACGTCGTCGTCCGTGTCCTCGAGCGACGAGCCCGTCCAGCGGACGCGGGTCGCCGGGCCCTCGCGGACCAGGTCGAAGGTGATGTCGCCGCCGTCGAGGCGGGCGGCGTGGAGCTGGCCCTCGCCCTCAGCCTCGTGCAGCGCGGCCAGCGCGCGGCCGTACTCCTCGAGGTCGAGCTGCCCCTTCCCGCCCCCGCCGCCGCACCCGCCGGCGGCGATGCAGAGGAGTGCGAGCAGGAGGGCGAGGAGGGGCATCCCCGGTCCAGACGACGCGGCCCGCCCGCCGATTCCCTGCGGCGCACGCTCAGGCGGCCGAGCGGGCGAGGCGGCGCGCACGGAGGTGCCGGATCAGCTCGATCAGCGCGGAGACGCCGAGGGCGATGCCGAGCCCGAGGCCCAGGCCCTTGAGCGGGTCCTCCTCGAACGCCTCGCCGCCGAGGTAGCCGACCATCGTCGAGTAGGTGGCCCACGAGATCGCGGCGATCGCGTCGAAGAAGGAGAACTTCCGCAGCTCGTAGCGGACGGCGCCGGCGGTGAGCGTGATCGCCGTGCGCGCGCCCGGGATGTAGCGGCACACGATGAGGATCACGCCGCCGCGTTCCTCGATCAGCTTGTGCGCCTGTCTGAAGGCCCGTTGCTTCTTCGAGCCCTCCTTCGCCTTCGCCATCAGCTTCGCGCCGGCGGTCCGGCCTATGAAGTACGAGATGTGGTCGCCGACGAACGCGCCCGCGGCGGCCGAGAGGATGATCGGGATCAGGTCGGGCTCGCCGCCGGAGGCCGCGAACACGCCCGCGCTGATCACGAGGCTCTCGCTCGGGACGATCGGGAAGAACGCGTCCAGCGCCGCGAAGGCGAAGAGCGCGAGATAGACCCACGGTGAGCCGACCGCGTGCTCGACGAGCTCGGTGATCTGGTCGGCCATGGTCCTAGGTTAAGGACCGCGCGCGGGCGCGGGTGTACGGCTAGCTAGAGCACGTCGGCGACCAGCCGCTGGGCCGCCGGGATGTGCGCGGGGTCGATGTGGTGCGCGGCGTCGGACTCGTGGTAGTCGACCGCCAGCCCGCCGGCCTCGAGCAGGTCCCGCGCCCGGCGGGCGAAGCCGATCTCCATCACCTGGTCGTTGCGGCCGTGCGCGATGAGGACCGGCAGGCCCTCGCGGCCCGCCAGCTCGGGCTCCCAGCCGTCGACCGTGGGGATGAAGCCGGAGAAGGCGAGGATCCCCGCGGGCCGCGGGCGGCCCGGGCCGAGGCCGAGTGAGTAGCTCATCACCGAGCCCATCGAGAAGCCGCCGAAGACCGTCTGGTCCGGGCGCATGCCGGTGCGCTCCCACAGCCCGTCGTGGAACGCGGCGAGCTTGTCGTAGGCGGCATGGAACGTGTCGTGGTCGGGGAAGCCGACGCGCGGCACGACGTACCAGTGGTTGCCCGGCCAGCCCGGGAGCTGCAGCGGCGCGCGGGGCGTGACCACGTGCAGCCGCTGCTGCGGGTCGAGCACGTCGCCGAGCGGCAGCAGGTCGTGCTCGTCGGCGCCGCGGCCGTGGTGGAGGACGAGCAGCCCCTCCGGCGTCCCGGACGCGGCGGGCCGCTCGCGGAAGACGAGCTCGCTCATGCCGTCACCCGCGGGTTGGCGACCGGCGTGAGGATCTGCTCGAGCTGCGCGCGGAGGTGCTCGTGCATCCGCGGCAGGCGCAGCTCCTCGCCGAGGTGCGCAGGGTCCTCGTCCACGGCGAAGCCGGGCGAGAGCGTGGCGATCTCGAACAGCACGCCGCGCGGCTCGCGGAAGTAGATCGACTTGAAGTAGTCGCGGTCGCGCACGTCGGTGACGTGGCCGCCGGCGGCGCGGACGCGCTCTTGCCACGCGAGGTGGTCCTCGTCGGGCGAGGCCCATGCGATGTGGTGGACGCTTCCCGCGCCCTGGGCGCCGTGCGCGCGGGCCGGGTCGAGCCCCCAGCGGAAGCGGCGGGCGCCGCCCTCCAGGACGTACTCGCCGTCGCCGACGTGGGTGAAGCCGAGGACGTCGGTGTAGAGCGACTCCTCCACCGGCGCGAAGGCGGCGTAGGCGCGGGCGCCCTCCAGCCCGGCGATGGCGTGCTCGGCCGGGATCTCGGGATGCTCGGCGCGCAACGGCGGGTTGCCGAGCGACTCCTCCACGAGCTCGAGCGCGAGCCCGTCGGGGTCGGCGAGGCGCAGCGTGCGCTCGTCGGTGCGCTCGCTCGCGTAGCCGTGCGCCCGCAGGCGCTCCGCCCAGAAGTCGAGCGCGGCGGGCGCCGCGACCGCGAGCTGGAGCGTGTGGATGTCGCCGAGGCCGGCGCGGCCGCGGGCGGCGCCGGGGAACTCGAACCAGGTGAGGATGGAGCCCGGGGCGCCCACCTCGTCGCCGAAGTAGAGGTGGTAGGCGTCGGGGGCGTCGAAGTTGACCGTCTTCTTGACCAGACGGAGGCCGAGCACGTCGCCGTAGAACGCGACGTTGGCCTGGGCGTCGCCGGTGATCATCGTGATGTGGTGCAGGCCGTCGAGGTGCATGACGACAGTGTAGCCCAAGTAGTTGTTTGTGCAACTACGTGGGTTCGACCCCGCCCCGCAGCCTGATGCCCTGGGGCAGCAGCGCGATGAGGATCGCGCCCGCGGTGATGTGGATCGCGAGCAGGCCGACCGTCGCGCTGATCGTCAGCCCGGCGATGATCGGACCGAGCAGCGACAGGAGCATCGCCACCACCGCGGCCGCGACCCAGAGGTCGTCGCCGCGGGGCGAGCCGTAGCGGCGCTCGAGCAGCTCGAGGAGTCCCCAGCCGAGCAGGGCGAGCACGAGCGTCGTGACCGCGACCGCCCGGGCCGCGACGTGGTCGGCGGCGCCGCTGTCGCCGAAGCGGACGTCGAGGTCGGCCTTGAGCAGCGGGTCGGCGATGACCCAGACGAGGAGGGCGCCCGCGACGGCGGCGAGCACGACGAGGGCGCGAGCGAGCAGCATCCGCGCGAAGCCTGCCAGACCACCTCCCCGGCGCGCGGGCCGGTGGCGGATGCCAGGTAGGCTGGGGACGGTGAGCACCGCCTCGGTCGCGCAAGAGCAGGCCCTCCTGCGGGCCGCCCGCGACGGCGACGAGGGCGCCTTCCGCAGCTTCGTCGAGCCGCACCGCGCCGAGCTCCACGCGCACTGCTACCGGATGCTCGGCTCCGTCCACGACGCCGAGGACGCGGTGCAGGACGCGCTGCTGCGCGCCTGGCGCGGGCTGCGGCGCTTCGAGGGGCGCTCGTCGCGGCGGACCTGGCTCTACAAGATCGCGACGAACACCTGCCTCGACGAGATCGCCCGGCGGCCCAAGCGCGTGCTGCCGGCCGCCTACGGCCCGGCGACGCCGGCGGGCGAGGGCGTCGGGCCGCCGCTCGTCGAGTCGGTCTGGGTCGAGCCGTACCCGGACGAGCGGCTCGCCGACCTCAGCGACGCGCCGGGCGCGCGCTACGAGCAGCGCGAGGCGGTCGAGCTCGCCTTCATCGCCGCGCTCCAGCACCTGCCGGCGCGCCAGCGGGCGGTGCTGATCATCCGCGAGGTGCTCGGCTTCTCCGCGAAGGAGACGGCGGAGCTGCTCGAGACGACGCCGCAGTCGGTCAACAGCGCGATGCAGCGGGCGCGCAAGACCCTCGACGAGCACGCGCCGGAGGAGAGCCAGCAGGAGTCGGCGCGGGCGCTGGGCGACGAGGCGCTGACCGAGCTGGTCGAGCGGTACGCGGACGCGTGGGAGCGCGGCGACGTCGACACGATCGTGGAGATGCTGGCCGAGGACGTGCTCGTCACGATGCCGCCGATGGCGACCTGGTACTCGGGCGTCCACGCGGCGGCGTACTTCCTGCGCGAGGTCGCCTTCGCGCACCGGTGGGACTCCGAGCGGTTCGTCGAGGGCGAGCGCCGCGTGCGGCTCGTGCCGGCCCGCGCCGCCGCCCAGCCCGCGCTCGCCTCGTACGCGTGGCGCGAGGAGGAGGGCGCGTACCTGCCGATGGCGATCCAGGTGCTGTGGCTGCGCGACGGCCGGATCGCGGAGATCGACGGCTTCGTCTTCCCGCAGGACTTCCCGCTCTACGGGCTGCCCGAGCGGCTCGAGCCGTAGCGGCCGGCTCAGCCGCGCGAGTGCACGGCGGTGATCAGGCCGTCGGCGACGACCACGTTCATCCGCGTCTCGCGGAAGTCCATCGTCATCGCCAGTGGCTGCCCGTCGCGCTCGATCACCCGTACGACGCCGCCGTTCGCCTCCGCGTGCGCGGCGGCGGCGGTCTCGTCGAGGCCGACGAGGCCGCCGGCCCAGTCCGGGAGCTGCGGCTCCGATGCCATGTGCCCGAGCGTACCGGCCGCCGCCGGGCGCGCGATACTCCGACCGTGCCCGACCGCAACGTGCTCGGCGGCCCGCTGGAGCCGTGCAGCGCCGACCCGCTGACCGGCTTCTACCGCGACGGCTGCTGCGCGACGGGGCCGGAGGACCTCGGCAGCCACACGATCTGCGCGGTGGTCACGACGGAGTTCCTCGAGCACCAGCGCTCGATCGGCAACGACCTGCAGACGGCGCGGCCGGAGTTCGCGTTCCCCGGCCTCGTGCCCGGCGACCGCTGGTGCGTGACCGCGGCGAACTGGCTGCGGGCCGAGCAGGCCGGCGCGGCCGCGTACGTGGTCATGGCGAGCACGCACGAGCGGGCGCTCGAGATCGTGCCGCTCGAGGCGCTGGAGCGCCACGCGGTCGACGTGCCCGCGGACCCGGGCGCGCTCGGCGGCTGAGCCTCGCCGCCCGCGGTCAGTGCGGGCGGACGTGCCCCCAGGCGCCCTTGATGAACTCGAGGCTGCCCGGGTCGAGGATGTGCCACTCGAGGTAGCCGCAGGTCGTGCAGGCGAACTGCCAGGACTCGCCCTGGTGGGTGCGGACGGCGCCGCGGAAGCCCGGGTCGATGTGCGGCCTGAGGCCGGTGTAGTGGGAGCCGAGGTTGATCCCGTTGCGGGCGGCGTGGACCGTCTCGCTCCCGCACTTGTCGCAGGTTCCGCGTCGCATGCGCGAACGCTATCCGGCTAACCGCACAAAGTCAGTCGGGAAAGTGCTATACACCGTGGACGATGCTCGACCTCGACATGACCGCACTGTGGGGGCTGCTCATCACCGGCGCGATCGTCGGTGTCGTCTACCACGCCCCCGGTGAGCTCCGGCGCGTGTACTACATGCACCATCGCCACTGGCGCGACGCGCCGCTGACGTTCGCCGAGCAGGCGTTCGTCGCGGTGTTCACCGGCGTCGGCGTGGGCATGGCGGGCGGCGCGGCGATCATCGTCGGCGCCGCCCTCCTGGCCCGCATCTAGTGCCGTGACGACACTCGCCGCGCCGCCTCGGCCCAGGTCGCCGCTCGCGCGGGGACCGCGTCGAGCTCCGCCTCCAGCACGTAGAGCCCGCGGGCGGGGACGCGCGCGCCCAGCTCCAGCAGCAGCGGCGTGAGGTGGACGTCGACCGCGAGCGCATGCCCGGCGCCCGCCCCGACCATCAGCGGCAGCGCCGGCGCGCCGCCGAGTGCGCCCGTGCCGATCCGGTCGAGGAAGGCCTTGAGCAGCCCGGTGTAGGTCGCCTTGTAGGTCGGGCTCGCCACGACGAGCGCCTCGGCGGCGAGCACCCGCTCGACGGCGCGGGCGGCGTCCGGGTCGTCGCGGACGAGGACCCGCTCGGCGAGGACGGCGAGGTCGACGACCTCGACCTCCCGCCCGCCGGCGATCGCCTCGGCCGCCGCGGTCGCCGCGCCGTGCGTGCGCGAGGCGGGCCGCGGGTTGCCGACGACCGCGACGACGCTCATGCCGCCTCCGCGATGTCGATGGCGTGCGCCGCGAGCGCGCGGCCGAGCGCGGCGTCGCCGGGCGCGACCGACGCGGAGCGGACGCCCGCCCGCCGCAGCAGCCGCGCGGCCCGCGCCCCGTCGACGGCCACGGGTCCGTGCTCGCCGAGCGGCGAGCCCGCGTCGCGGGCGTAGAGGAGCACGCCGGCGGGCGCGCCGCGCACCGCCTCGAGCGACCGGTCGAGCCGGTCGCGGCAGTCGCAGCCGAGCGACCGCAGCGTGTCGCCGAGCAGGCACGCGCGGTGGAAGCGCACCACCGCGCGGTCCGCCCCGGCCGGGTCGCCGTGGACGAGCGCGACGAGCCCGCCGTCGCCGGCCGCGATCCGCAGGTCGCCGAGCGGCGTCGGCAGCCGCGCGACGACGCCCGCCGGCCCGCCCCGCTCAGCGCCCGCCGCCGCCGCATCAGCGACCCCCGCCACCGCCGCCTCGGCCGCGGCCGCGTCGGCGGCCCCGACCAGCGACGTGTAGCGGCCGCGGTGGAAGATGAGCGGGTCGTCGTCGGCTCCCGCGGTGGCGTGCACGACGCGGCCGACGAGGATCTCGTGGTCGCCGCCGGGCATCCGGTGCTCGAGCGCGCAGTCGACGTGCGCGAGCGCGTCGGCGAGGCAGGGGCTGCCGCTCGGCCCGGGCGTGTGCGCGAGCCCCGCCCACGCGTCGTCGGCGCCCGGCCGCGCGAACGCGTGCGAGACGTCGCGGTGGCGCGCCCCGAGGACGTTGACGGCGAACCCGCCGTGCGCGCGGATCGCGGCGAGCGTCCGGCTCTCCCGCCCGAAGCAGACGAGCAGGAGCGGCGGATCGAGCGAGAGCGAGGTGACCGCGTTCGCGGTCGTCCCCACCGGCTCGCCGCCGGCTCCGACCGTGGTCACGACCGTCACGCCGGTCGGGAACGCGCCCATCGCCGCACGGAGCGCGCGGGGCGAGACCGTTGCGAGCGCCATCGCCTAGAAGAACCCGTTCGCGGGGAGCCGCGTGCCGTTGATCCGCAGGTCGCCGAGCGCCCGCGCCTTGTACATCGCCGGGTTGTGGCTGGCGAGCGTGCGGACGTTGCGCCAGTGCCGGTCGAGATTGCGCTCGCGGCTCGTGGCCGACGCGCCGCCGGCGTCGAAGAGCCGCTCCGCCGCCCGCGGCGCGAGCGCCGCCACCGCGACCTGCGCGCGGGCCGCGAGCACCGCGGCGTGGTGGACGGCCTCGGGTTCGTGGCCCGCGACCTCCGCCGCGTCGAGCGCGTCCGCGGCCGCCAGCACGACCGTCTCGGCGACGTGCGCGGCGACGTCGACGTCGCCGACCGCCTCCTGCACGAGCGGGTCGGCGGCCGGCGTGTCGGCCGCGGCGTGGCTGAACGTCCGCGTCCGCCCCCGCGCCACGGCCGCCGCGTCGCCGGCCGCCGCCCGCACCACGCCGGCCGCGACCGCGACGAGGTAGAGCTGGAGGAAGGCGGACCGCGGCGTCGTGCCGCCGCTGTTGATCGGGCTCGGGAGCAGCTCGTCCTCGCGCACGACCACGTCGTCGAAGCGCGACGTCCCGCTCGCCGAGAGCCGCTGGCCCATGCCGTCCCAGTCGTCCTCGAGTGTCACGCCGTCGCGGCCGGCGGGCACGATCGCCGAGACCGTCCGGCCGTCCTCGCCCTTCGCCGCGACCGCCACCCGGTCGCAGTACAGGCTGCCCGTCGAGTAGTACTTCGTCCCGCGCAGCAGGTAGGCGTCGCCGTGCCGCGTCACCGTCGTCTCGAACCCGAAGATGTCGGACGTGTGGCGCTCGACGGTCGCGTTGCCGACCAGCACGCCGCGCAGCACCTCGGGGAACCAGCGCTCGCGCTCCCACTCGTCCGCTGCCGCGAGCCTGCCCTCGACGAAGTGGAAGTGCGCGCGGAGCGCCTGGGCGACCGCCGGGTCGGCGGCGGCGAGCCGGATGACGAGCCCGAAGAGGTCGCGCAGCGAGCCGCCGGGCCCGCCGTGGCCGATCGGCACGCGCAGCGTCCCGATCCCGGCCCGCGCGAGGGAACGCACCGCGGCGTAAGGCGCATCGCGATGCAGCTCCCGTTGCGCGGCCTCGGCGGCCAGCTCGTCGAGCACGGCCGCGAGGTCGGGGGAGGCGGGGATGTCAGGCGTCGTGGGGAGGTCGACGGTCAAGGGAGCGAGATCCTTTCTACACCAACTCGATTGACAAACACGAGAATACATGGCAGCAATGAAATGGATGTCCTCCACCTCCCCAGAGGCGGTCGTCGGTCGGCTCTACCCCGAGCCGGCCGCGAACGCCGCCCGAACCGCTCCCGACCGCCCACCGCGGCGCCGGCTGCGCCGCCTCTCCGGCATCGCCCGCCGCGCCGCCGCGCCGCTCCTGCTGCTCGCTGCCTGGCAGTTCGCCTCGTCCGTCGGCTGGCTCGACCCCGCCACGCTCGCGTCGCCCGCCGACGTCTGGCAGGCCTTCACCACCAGCCTCAGCTCCGGCGAGCTGATCCCGAGCATCCTGACCTCGCTCCGCCGCGTGCTCGTCGGCCTCGCCATCGGCGTGAGCATCGGCACCGTCCTCGGCCTGATCGCCGGGCTGAGCCGCATCGGCGAGGAGCTCGTCGACGCGCCGCTGCAGATGCTCCGGGCCCTGCCCTTCCTGGGCCTGATGCCGCTGCTGATCGTCTGGCTCGGCATCGGCGAGGGCGTGAAGGTCGGCCTCGTCGTGATCGGCGTGATCTTCCCCGTGTACCTGAACCTCCACAAGGGGATCCGCAGCGTCGACCCGCGCTTCGCCGAGCTGTCGCGCGCCTGCGGCGTCGGCCGCTGGGGCGTCATCCGCAAGGTGATCCTGCCCGGCGCGCTTCCCAGCTTCCTCGTCGGCCTGCGCTTCAGCCTCGGCATCGCCTGGCTCTCGCTCGTGATCGCCGAGACCGTCAACGCCGACAAGGGCATCGGCTACCTGATCATGCAGGGCCAGCAGTACCTGCAGACGGACGTGATCGTGATGGGCCTCGTCATCTACGCCCTGCTCGGGCTGCTGATGGAGGGCCTCGTCCGGCTGATCGAGTGGAAGTTCCTGCCCTGGCGCAAGGAGTTCGTGTGAGCGCCGCCGTCACCGCCCGCGACGTCGGCCGGCGCTTCGGCGAGCGGACCGTGCTCGCCGGCATCGACCTCGAGGTCCAGCCGGGCGAGATCCTCGTCATCGTCGGCCAGAGCGGCTGCGGCAAGAGCACGCTGCTGCGCGCCATCGGCGGCCTCGACGACGGCTTCGACGGCGCGATCGACGTCGACGGCCGCGTCGCCTTCGGCTTCCAGGACGCACGCCTGCTCCCCTGGGCGCGGGTCTGGGAGAACGTCGTCTTCGGCATCGCCGGGAGCCGGGCCGACCGCCGCGCCCGGGCGCTCGCCGCGTTGCGCGACGTCGGCCTGGAGGCGCACGCCGACGTGTGGCCCGCGACGCTCTCGGGCGGCGAGGCCCAGCGCGTCGCGCTGGCCCGCGCGCTGACGCGCGAGCCAGCTGTGCTGCTGCTCGACGAGCCGTTCGGCGCGCTCGACGCGCTCACGCGGCTGCGCATGCAGGCTCTCGTCGTCGGCCTCTGGAAGCAGCGCCGCTTCGCGATCGTGCTCGTCACGCACGACGTCGAGGAGGCGATCCTGCTCGCCGACCGCATCGCCGTCCTCGACGGCGGCGCCGTCGCCGACCTGCTCGACGTCG
>JBEVIG010000028.1:0-30344 GCA_040510855.1 Solirubrobacteraceae bacterium | reverse complement strand
CGCCGGACCTGCCACGCCGTCCCGGGCTCGAGCGAGCGGTTCCTGGCGAAGGCGCCGGAGCTCGAGGCCGACGAGGTCTTCCTCGACCTCGAGGACGCCGTCGCGCCGAGCGCGAAGGAGGAGGCGCGCTGGCGCGTCATCCAGGCGCTGAAGGAGACGGACTTCGGGCCGAAGACGGTCGTCGTCCGCGTCAACGGGACCGACACGCCGCACTACTACCGCGACCTGATCGACGTCGTCGAGCAGGCCGGCGACCGGCTCGACGCGATCATGCTGCCGAAGGTCCGCACGCCGGGCGACGTCGAGATGACGGACAAGCTGATCTCGCAGGTCGAGCTCGCGATGGCGCTCGAGCCCGGCCGGATCGGCATCGAGGCCCAGATCGAGGACGCCGCCGGGCTGATCGCCTGCGAGGCGATCGCCACCGTCTCGCCGCGCATGGAGACGCTGATCTTCGGCCCCGGCGACTACTCGGCCGCGGTCGGGATCCCCGTCACGACGATCGGCGCCGCGCCCGCCGGCTACCCCGGCGACCACCTCAACTACGTCTACTCGCGCCTCGTCGTCGCCGCCCGCGCCGCGGGCATCCAGGCGATCGACGGCCCATACGCGGCCGTGAAGGACGAGGACGGGCTGCGCGAGCGCGCCATGCTCGCCCGCGCGCTCGGGATGGACGGCAAGTGGACGATCCATCCCGCCCAGATCGCCGTCGTCAACGACGCCTTCACGCCCCGCCGCGACGAGTGGGAGCGGGCCGAGGCGATGCTCGCGGCCTACGAGCGCGCGCGCACGGGCGAGGCCCGGGGCGCGGCGATGTTCGAGGGGGAGATGATCGACGAGGCGAACCGCCGGATGGCGGAGCGGCTCGCGTCCGCCGGCCGCGCGGCCGGCGTCGAGGCCTAGGCGACCGGGGCGGAGAGGAGCGCGCGCAGCGCCTGCGTGGCGCTCGGGTGCAGCTCCCAGCCGGTCGTGTAGGCGAGCCGCTCGAGGTCGGCGACGACCCGCGGCTCGCGCGCGGCGACGTGCACCTCGCAGCCCGACGCCTCGAGTCGGTCCCACTCGCGGGCGAGCCGGACGAGCGCGAACGGCTCGTAGCGGCGCAGGTAGCCCAGGTCGAAGACGATGTCCTGGCAGCCGTCGGCCAGCAGCATGCTGATGGCGTCATCGATCCCCGGCAGCTCGATGTGGCGCAGCTCCGTCCCGACGTTGATCACGCAGGTCCGCTCGCCGAGGCGCCGGACGGTCGGCTCGACCAGCGAGGCGGGGACGAAGGGTTCGTAACCGATCACGCTCATGGCTGCTCGTCTTCCCGTCCAGCCCGCGCTCGTAACCTCGGCTTGGCACTACCCTGGCCGTGATGACCGGACGGATCCTCATCGTCGCCGCAGCCATCGCGCTCGCCGCCGCGGCGCCGGCCGCCGCGGCCCCCGACGTCTCGCTCGACGTCGACCCGCTGAGCGGCGTCCAGTTCGGCAAGCGGATCGACGTGACGGGGACGGCGACCGACGGCGCGACGCCGCTCGCGGGACGCCAGGTCCGCCTCGAGTCCCGCCGCTTCCCGTACCGCGGCGCGTGGAAGCTGCGCGGCACGCGGACGACGAACGCGCGCGGGGAGTTCGCCTTCGCGCCGCGGCTCGACCGCAACCACGAGGTCCGCGTCCGGCTCGTCGGCCGCGGCGTGCTCCCCGGCGACGGCACCTACGTCCCGCCGGAGGGCGACACGCTGAGCGTCGTCCGCGACGTCTTCGTGCTGCCCGCGTTCACGCTCGACTTCGAGCAGCTGCGCCGCGGGGTCATCCGCATCACGCAGGTCTACTCCGTGCCGAAGGGGGTCAAGCTCACGAAGGCCACCCGCTTCTACGTCGGCCCGTGCAAGCTCAAGCAGGGCCGCTGCACTGCCAGGAGCGCGCCGCTGAGGGCGAAGGCGAAGACGAAGAAGCTCCGCAAGGGCCGCTACCGGGCGCGGGCGAAGGTGAAGATCCCCAAGCGCTTCAACGGCCGCTTCCAATACGTGAGCTGCTTCCCGTACTCGCCCGGCTCCGGCATGGGCGACCCGGACCTGCGCTGCCCGAAGCAGCGCGCGCGGATCCGCTGACCCGCGCCCGCGCTCAGAACCCGTAGGCCTCGCGCAGCTCGGGGTCGCGCTCGGCCAGCATCTCCGCGAGGCCGACCATGACCTTGCACTGCTTCCAGGTCGCGTCGTCCTGCATCTTGCCGTCGAGCATGTGCACGCCGCGGCCGTCCGGGATCGCCTCGAGCACGCGCTTGGCGAAGCGGACCTCCTCCGGGTCGGGGGAGAAGACGCGCTTGGCGATCGCGATCTGGCGCGGGTGCAGCGACCAGGCGCCGACGCAGCCCATCAGGAACGCGGCCCGGAACTGCGCCTCGCAGCCCGCCTCGTCGGCGATGTCGCCGAACGGCCCGTAGAACGGGAGGATCCCGGTGGCCGCGCACGCGTCGACCATGCGCCCGATGGAGTAGTGCCAGAGGTCCTGCTGCGCGGCCGCGCGCGGCGCAGCCGGGTCCTCTCCCGGGTCGGCGAGGACCGCGTAGCCCGGATGGCCGCCGCCGACGCGCGTGGTCTTCATCCGCCGCGATGCGGCGAGATCGGCCGGTCCGAAGCTCATGCCCTGCATGCGCGGCGAGGCGGCCGCGATCGCCTCGAGGTTGGTCACGCCCAGCGCCGTCTCGAGGATCGCGTGCACGAGGATCGGCTGCTCGAGCCCGTGGCGCGCCTCGAGCTGCGCGAGCAGGCGGTCGACGTAGTGGATGTCCCACGGCCCCTCGACCTTCGGAACCATGATCACGTCGAGCCGGTCGCCGATCTCGCCCACCAGCGTCAGCAGGTCGTCGAGCACCCAGGGGGAGTCGAGCGAGTTCACCCGCGTCCACAGCGACGTCCCGCCGAGATCGGACTCCTTGGCGATGCGCACGAGCCCGGCGCGCGCGGCCTCCTTGCGGTCGGCCGGGATCGCGTCCTCGAGGTTGCCGAGCAGGATGTCCGTCGTCCGCGCGATGTCGGGCAGCTTCGCGGCGATCCGCTCGTTCGACGGGTCGAAGAAGTGGATCATCCGCGACGGCGTGACGGGGATGTCCAGGACGGGATCGGGGGCGCCCTGGGCGAGGGGCTTGGCGAAGTCGCGGGGGTTGCGCATGGGCGCCGGACCGTACCGGCAACCGCCGCGCGGGACCGCCGGTTCCTGGCAGCATCCGGCGCATGACCACGAGCTCCGTCGACACCGACCAGGCCGCCCGCGAGGCGAGCGGCGCCCATCCCTACGGCCGCTACCTGGAGGAGTTCGAGGTCGGCGCCGTCTACAAGCACTGGCCGGCGAAGACGGTGACCGAGGCGGACGACCACCTGTTCTGCCTGATCACGATGAACCACCACCCGCTGCACCTCAACGACGTCTACGCCGCGCAGTCGCAGCAGGGCCGCAACGTGGTCGTCGGTCCCTACGTGTACTCGCTCGCGCTCGGCATGAGCGTCTCCGACATCTCCGGCAAGGCGATCGCCAACCTCGCCACGGAGGCGCTCAGCCATCCCGCCCCGGTCTTCCACGGCGACACGCTCTACGCCGAGACCGAGGTCCTCGAGGTGCGCGAGTCGCGCTCCAAGCCCGACCGCGGCACGGTCAAGGTCCACACGCGCGTGCTCAACCAGGACGGCGTGCTCGTCGCGGAGTTCAAGCGGCTGGTCCTGGTGCCGCGACGTCCGGCCTGAGCAGGTCTTTTGGCCGGGGCGGCATTTGGCCGGGCGCCCCCTTTGTCATCCCGGCCAAAGGTCCATGTTGATGTGACGCACCGCCGGGTAGGGCGGGAGTAGGGTCCGAAGATGGCCACCGAAACCTCCGTCCCGACGTCGCATCGCCGGCTCCTGCACTGGGTCGACGACGCCGTCGAGCAATTCGAGCCCGACGACGTCCACTGGTGCGACGGCACCGCCGAGGAGTACGACCGGCTCTGCCGTCAGCTCGTCGAGCAGGGCACGTTCGCGAAGCTCTCGGAGGCCAAGCGGCCCAACTCGTACCTCGCGCTCTCCGATCCCGGCGACGTCGCACGCGTCGAGGACCGGACGTTCATCTGCTCGGAGCGCGAGGAGGACGCCGGGCCGACCAACCACTGGCGCGAGCCGGGGGAGATGCGCGCGCTGCTGGCGGAGAAGTTCGCGGGCTGCATGCGCGGCCGCACGCTCTACGTCGTCCCGTTCTCGATGGGACCGCTCGGGTCGCCGATCTCCGAGATCGGCGTCCAGCTCACCGACTCGCCGTACGTGGTCGTCTCCATGCGGATCATGACCCGCATGGGCGCGGCGGCGCTCGAGCAGCTCGGCGACGACGGCAGCTTCGTGCCCTGCCTGCACACGGTGGGCGCGCCGCTGGCCGAGGGCGAGACGTCGGGCACGTGGCCGTGCAACGAGGAGAAGTACATCGTCCACTTCCCCGAGACGCGCGAGATCTGGTCCTACGGGTCGGGCTACGGCGGCAACGCGCTGCTGGGCAAGAAGTGCTTCGCGCTCCGGATCGCCTCGGTGATGGCCCGCGACGAGGGCTGGATGGCGGAGCACATGCTGATCCTCAAGCTGACCTCGCCCGAGGGCGCCGTGAAGTACGTCACCGGCGCGTTCCCGAGCGCGTGCGGCAAGACGAACCTGGCGATGCTGATCCCGGCGATCGAGGGCTGGCAGGTCGAGACCGTCGGCGACGACATCGCGTGGATGAAGTTCGGCGAGGACGGGCGCCTCTACGCGATCAACCCGGAGGCGGGCTTCTTCGGCGTCGCGCCCGGCACGGGTCGGAGGACGAACCCGAACGCGATGGCGACGATCCGGTCGAACACGATCTTCACCAACTGCGCCCGGACCGACGACGGCGACGTCTGGTGGGAGGGCATGACGGACGAGCCGCCCGCGCACCTGATCGACTGGCACGGCCACGACTGGACCCCGGACTCCGACGAGCCCGCCGCGCACCCGAACGCGCGCTTCACCACCCCGGCCGCGCAGGATCCCGCGATCGCACCGGAGTGGCAGGACCCGGCCGGCGTCCCGATCGACGCGATCCTCTTCGGCGGCCGCCGCTCGACCGTCATCCCGCTCGTGCACGAGGCGCGCGACTGGGAGCACGGCGTCTTCCTCGGCTCCGTGATGAGCTCGGAGACGACCGCCGCCGCGGCCGGGGCCGTCGGCAAGCTGCGGCGCGACCCGTTCGCGATGCTGCCGTTCTGCGGCTACCACATGGCCGACTACTTCGCCCACTGGCTTCGCATAGGCGAGCGCGAGGGCGCGCGCCTGCCGAAGGTCTTCTACGTCAACTGGTTCCGCAAGGACCCCGACGACGGCCACTACCTGTGGCCCGGCTTCGGCGAGAACGCGCGCGTGCTCGAGTGGGTCTTCCGCCGCTGCGACGAGGAGGCCGGCGCGGCCGAGACGCCGATCGGGCTCGTCCCGACGGCCGAGGCGCTCGACACCGACGGGCTCGACATCGCGCCCGCCGACCTCGAGCGGCTGCTCCACGTCGACCCGGAGGAGTGGCTCGCCGAGCTCGAGCCGATCCGCGAGTTCTACGCCCAGTTCGGCGACAAGCTGCCGCCCGAGCTGACGCACGCGCTCGAGGGGCTCGAGCAGCGCCTCAGCGCGGAGCGCGGATGAGCCGGCCGCGGCCGACCTCGTAGAGCTCGGAGCGCCCGCGGCCCAGCTGCTTGGCGCGGTACATGGCGGCATCGGCGTCGCGCAGCAGCGCGGCGCCGTCGCCGTCCCGCGCGGCCACGGCGACGCCGAGGCTGGCGTCGAGCCGGTGCTCGCCGCCGGGGAGCGGGAACGGCTCGGCGAGCGCGGCCCGGAGCCGCTCCGCATGCGGCAGGAGCGTCGCCGCTCCGCCCTCGCAGGCGGTGACCACGACGAACTCGTCGCCGCCGAGGCGCGCGAGCGTCTCGTCCTCGCGGCTCACCGCGGCGAGCCGCTTCGCGACCTGGCGCAGCAGCTCGTCACCGGCCTCGTGGCCGAGCCGGTCGTTGACCCCCTTGAAGTGGTCGAGGTCGACGAAGATCGCGCCGACGCCGGTGCCGTCGCGCCGGGCGCGCGCCAGCTCATGCTCGAGCCGGTCGACGAGCAGCGCGCGGTTCGGCAGCCCGGTGAGGGGGTCGTGGAGGGCCTGGTGGCGGACCCGCCGGTCGGCGTCGAGCCGCGCCAGCGCCGTGCCGAGCACGCTCGCGGCGGCCTCCATGAAGAGCGCGTCCTCGCGCTCGAGCAGGCGCGCGCCGCCGTGCGCGCACAGCGCGCCGATCGGTCCGTCCGCGCCACGCACGGCCGCGCGGACCAGCGAGCCCCGCTCGGTGCCGGTGATCCGCGTGTCGTGCTCGAGCACCGCGTCGCCCGGCGGGGGGTCGAGCATCCCGGCGGCGAGCGCGAAGCCGGCGTCCTCGTCGCTCCAGCCGTGGGCGGCGGCGAGCTGCGGCGCGGCACCCGGGCCGGGGGAGAGGGTGAGCGCGACGCGCGGGACCTCGAGCGCGCGGGCGACGATCGCGGCCGCGCCCGCGGCGAGCTCGTCGCCCTCCGCGCCGCCGAGCGCGAGCCGGCCGAGGCGCGTGAGCCCGGACTGGCGCGCGCTGTGGCGCACGCGGGCCGTGATGTCCTCGACCTGGCCGAAAATGTGCAGCGGGCGGCCGCGGTCGTCGCGCACGATCGACGACGTGATCGCCACCCAGCCGTACTCGCCGTCGGCGCGGCGCAGCCGGGACTCGTACGCGTAGCCCTCGGCGCTGCCGGCGAGCGCCAGCCTGCGCCGCTGGATGACCCGGTCGCGGTCCTCGGGGTGGCGGAACCGGTCGGCGCTCGTCCCGGGCAGCGAGGCGCGCTGCACGCCGACGAGCCGGGCGAAGGCGTCGTTGGCGACGAGGATCGTGCCGTCGAGGCCGATCGTCAGGCTGCCGATCCCCGATTGCTCGATGCCCAGCCGCAGGTGCTGCTCGCGCTCGCGCAGCCGGTCGGTGAGCGAGCGCACGAGCCAGGCGGCCGCGAGCAGCGTCCCGAGCGTCATGCACCAGCGCGTGAGGTCCTCGAACCACGGCGTGTCGGCGAGCTGCAGCAGCAGCGCGGCGCCGTACATCACGCCGACGGCCGCGACCTGGAAGAACGCCTGGCGCTTCGTGAAGAAGCAGAAGGCGTACAGCGTCGCCCAGAGGTAGAAGAGCCCGTAGACGCTGCCCGGCTCGGCCGAGGCGGCGACCGCGACCGAGATCACGAACGTGGTCCCGAGCATCGCGGCCTGCACGGCCCGCGGCGGGAGCTGCTCCCCGTGCGCCAGCAGCAGCGCGGCGATCGCGTAGGCGCCGAGCGTGGCGGCCCAGATCAGGGGCTCGTCCGCGCCCGCGGCGTGCGGCGAGAGCAGCCACAGCACGGACAGGGTGGAGCCGATGACGTGGAGGATCGCCAGCGGCCGCGTGAGCAGTCGCCGCTCCTCCGCGTGGCGGTCCAGCGGGCCGGGGGCCATACGCCCGTGTGGTCGGCAGGGCGCGGCCGAGCTTGATGCCGGGGGTCAGTGCGGATGCTCGCCGCCGGTCGCCGCGGGCGGCCGCGACTCCTCGGCGAGCGACGTGATCGACAGCGCCCCGCGGGCCGCCTCCTCGAGCACCGCGGTCGCCTCGTCCAGCGACCGGGCGTAGAGCTCGACCAGCAGGTGGACCACGATCTGGTCCTCGTCGTGCTTGTGGTAGCGCACGTGGGTGAAGAACTCGCGCGTCCCGTGGTCGCCGAACGCCGCGTAGGCCAGCGCGTCGGCCGCCTCCGGGCCCGAGCAGGTCTCGACCGCGTCCGCGTCGACGGTCACCGCGCACGAGGCGACCCACGGGGTGCCCGCCACCATCCGCTCCCAGCGGTCCTCGATCGGCTCGATCCGGCCGTTGTGGAAGCCCAGGTGCGGCTGGTCGTGCATGCAGTCGAGGCACTGCACGACCGCCTCCTGGATCTCGTCGACGACCTCCGCGCGCTCGCCCGTCTCCGGGTCGATGCGGTGGATTCCCTCGTAGTGCACCTGGACCTCCAGCTCCTGCGACCAGCAGCGGTAGCAGCGCAGCCAGGATCCGATGGGCTCTCTAGCACCGTCCATTCCGACCCATTCTATGCTCCGGCGCGTGCGGCTTCGCCCCCCCGTCCTCACGGCGCTGGCGGCTCTGGCGCTCGCCGGGTGCGGGGATTCCGGGCCCAGCGACGAGGCCCAGATCCGCAGCGCGCTCGAGGAGTTCCAGCGCGCGACGGCCGCCAAGGACTACGCGGCGCTGTGCGACCGGGTGCTCGCGCCGAAGCTGATCGAGACCGTCGAGCAGGTCGGGCTGTCGTGCGAGACGGCGCTCGAGGAGGGCTTCAAGCGCGTGCGCGACCCGCGCATCAGCGTCGGCTCCGTGACCGTCGACGGCGACAGCGCGACCGCGCAGGTGCGCTCCAGCGCCGCCGGGGAGGAGCCGAGCGAGGACACGGTGCGGCTCGTCCGCGTGGACGACTCCTGGCGGATCGCCTCCCTGGGCGACGACCAGGGCGGCCAGGCACCCTAGGAACCCAACCCTGGGAGGTCTCGGACGCGGGTGGGACGCGCAGGATCGCGCGCACCCTGTCCGTGCGCCGGTAGGGGAACGGCGCCGCCGGGACGGGGACGGGCTGGGGGGACCCCCGATGTCGGGTGCCCCCGCCCGCCGGGAGGGTTCGGGCATGAACCCGAAGACCCGCATCCGACTCCTGCTCGCGGCCGGCACGCTCGCGACCGCCCTCGTCGCGCCCGCCGCGGCGGGGGCCGCGACGATCACGTGGAAGGGCGACACGCTCTACTACACCGCCGCGCCCGGCGAGGCGAACCAGACCGGCCCCTGGTACGGCGTGGTCGACGAGTCGAAGATCACGATCAGCGACGGCTACGGGATCACCGTCACCGACAGCACGGGCGGCCATTGCACGCCCGTCGCCGACCGCTTCGAGTGCGACGTGCCGAAGAAGATGATCTTCGCCCTCGGCGACGGCGACGACTTCATGACGTGGTCGGACCAGCGCGACATCGAGTACGTCGTCGACGGCGGCCCGGGCGACGACGACCTCCGCGGCTTCTCCGGCTCGATGGCCGTCGGCCTGCGCCAGACGATCGACGGCGGTCCCGGCAACGACAAGGTCGACGGCGACAAGGGGAACGACGTGGTCCGCGGCGGCCCCGGCAACGACGAGGTCGACGGGGGCGGCGGCGACGACCGCGTCGAGGGCGGCGACGGCGACGACACGATGCTCGGCGACGGCTACGAGGACGCCGGCACCGACGTGATCGACGGCGGCGCGGGGCTGGACTCGATCGACGAGTGGGTCCAGCCGGGCGAGGACGTCAACCCGCGCGTGGCCATCTCCTTCGACGGCGCCGCCAACGACGGGCGCCCGGGCGAGAACGACAACGTCGTCAACATCGAGAAGCTCGCCGCCAGCGTGAGCGGCACGTTCACCGGCGGCCCGGGCGCGGACGACTTCTTCGTCCGCGCGGCGTTCAACGACAGCGCGCCCTCGACGGTGAACGGGGGCGGCGGGCCCGACAAGCTGGTCGGACACGACTACGTGGAGACGATCGACGGCGGCCCCGGCGACGACGTCATCGAGGGCGGCCTCAACGACGACACGATCACGGGCGGCCCGGGCAAGGACCGGATCCTCGGCGACTCGAGCGCGAACACGTGCAACTTCCTCGCCTGCCGCTACCCGTTCGGCAACGACACGATCAACAGCCGCGACGGCGAGAAGGACTCGATCGACTGCGGCGTGGGCGAGGACAAGGCGATCGTCGACCCGATCGACGTCGTGTCCGGCTGCGAGACCGTCGACGCCGGCAAGGGCCCCGGGCCGAAGCCCGATGGGATCGACGGCACGCTCGTCGGGCCCTCGAAGTTCTCGCGCAAGGCCTTGAGGAAGGGCGTCGCGGCCTCCCACGAGTGCGCCGCGTCCTGCACGCTGAAGCTCACGCTGACGGCCGACAGGAAGACCGCGAAGAAGCTCGGCACGAAGCTCGTCGCCACGGGCAGGGCGAGCGGCAGCGGCACCGTCACGGTCACCGCGAAGCTCACGAAGAAGGCGCGCAAGCGGCTCGGCCGCATGCGCACGGGCAAGGCGACGATGGCGCTGGTCGCGACCGAGGGCGGCGCCACGAAGCGCTTCGCCAAGGTCGTGAAGCTCAAGAAGTAGAGCCGGCCCGGGCCTCGAGCGCCGCCGCCAGCGCGGCGGCGCCGAGGCCTGGGTCCTGCTCCGCGAGGAAGCGCTCCGCGGCTCGGCGGCCACCGAGCGCGCGCAGGCCGCGGTCGCCGTGCTCGGCCGCGAAGTCCGCGAGCGCGCCGAGGCGGCGCGAGCGCGCGCGGGCGGCGGGGAGGTCGAGCGCGGCGCGGTGCGCCTCGAGGGCGTCGGCGAGCGCGTCGATCCCGTCCGGCGGCGGCACGGAGCAGACGGCGAGCACGGGCGCCCCGTCGCCGAGCGAGCGCAGCGCCATCCGCAGGTCGCGGACCGCCCGGGTGGCGACCGCGCCGAGGTCGGCCTTGGTGACGACGAGCACGTCGGGCACCTCCATGATCCCGGCCTTCAGGAACTGGAGGACGTCGCCGGCGCCCGGCTGGACGACGACCGCGACCGTGTCCGCCGTCTCGGCCACCTCCGTCTCGGACTGGCCGACCCCGACCGTCTCGACCACGACGACGTCGAACGCGGCCGCGAGCGCGTGGGCGGCGGCGCGCGTCGCGGGCGCGAGGCCGCCGAGCCGGCCGCCGGCGGCCATCGACCGGATGAAGAGCCCGCGGTCGCCGGGATCGGCGTCGATCCGCGCGCGGTCGCCGAGCAGCGCGCCGCCCGAGCGCTTGGAGGACGGGTCGACCGCGAGCACGGCGACGGTCCGCCCGCGGGCGCGCCAGGTGCGCGCGAGCGCGCTCAGCAGCGTGGACTTGCCCGCGCCCGGCGGGCCGGTGACGCCGACGACGTGCCCGGGAGCCTCGCCGCCGAGCCGCGCGGGCGCGACCTCCGCGAGCAGCGCCGCGATCGCCTCCCGCTGCGCGGGCGCGCGGTTCTCGAGCAGGTTGAGGGTCGCCGGCGCCGCCGTGACGTCGCGCGCGCGCAGCCGCGCGCCGAGCTCCTCAGGCGCGCTGGGCGGCACCGTTGCGCTCGGCCACGATCCCGGTGATGTCGCGCAGGATGCGCGTGAGCTCGAAGTCCTTCGGCGTGTAGACGGCGGCCACGCCGGCCTCGCGCAGGGCGGGCGCGTCGGCGTCGGGGATGATCCCGCCGACGACGACCGGGATGTCGCCGCCGCCCGCCTCGCGCAGGGCGGCCAGCACGTCCGGGATCAGCTCCCGGTGTGAGCCGGAGAGGATCGAGAGGCCGATGACGTGAACGCCCTCGTCGACGGCCGAGCGGGCGATCTGCGCCGGGGTGAGGCGGATGCCCTCGTACACGACCTCCATGCCCGCGTCGCGCGCGCGGACCGCGATCTGCTCCGCGCCGTTGGAGTGGCCGTCGAGCCCTGGCTTGCCGACGAGGATCTTCAGCCCGCGGCCGAGCTGCTCGCCCAGGCGGGCGACCTCGTCGCGCAGCTCCGCGAGGTCCTCGCCGCTCGGCGCCGCGGCCGCCTCGCCCACGCCGGTCGGCGCGCGGTAGGAGCCGAACGCGTCGCGGAGCGCCTGGGCCCACTCGCCGGTCGTCGCCCCCGCGCGGGCGGCCGCGATCGTCGCCGGCATCACGTTCTCGCCGTCCGTCGCGGCCACGCGGGCCAGCTCCGCCAGGGCCGCGCGCACGGCCGCCTCGTCGCGCCCGGCGCGCCAGGCGTCGAGCGACGCGCGCTGCTCGGCCTCGACCTCGGGGTCCACGACGAGGATCCCGCCGTCCTCCGTGAGCGGCGAGGGTTCCGTCTCCGTGTAGCGGTTGACGCCCACGAGCACCTGCTCGCCCGACTCGATCCGCGCGATCCGCGCGCGGTTCGACTCCACGAGCGCCGCCTTCATGTACGGCACGGCCTCGACGGCGCCGCCCTGCTCGGCGACGCGGGCCAGCTCCTCGCGCGCGCCCGCGAGGAGCTCCTCCACGAGGCCGGTCATCACGACTGAGCCCTCGAACAGGTCCGGGTACTCGAGCAGGTCGGTCTCGTAGGCCAGCACCTGCTGGATCCGCAGCGACCACTGCTGGTCCCAGGGGCGGGGGAGGCCCAGCGCCTCGTTCCAGGCCGGGAGCTGGATCGCGCGGGCGCGCGCGTCGCGCCCGAGCGTCACCGCGAGCGCCTCGAGCACGATCCGCTGCACGTTGTTCTCCGGCTGCGACTCCGTGAGCCCGAGCGAGTTGACCTGCACGCCGTAGCGGAAGCGAAGGTGCTTGGGGTCGGTGACGCCGTAGCGCTCGCGGCCGAGCTCCTCCCACAGCACCGTCATCGCGCGCAGCTTCGCGTGCTCCTCGACGAACCGCACGCCGGCGTTGACGAAGAAGGAGATGCGGGCGAACACCGCGCCCATCCGCTCCTCGCCGATGCGCGGGCGCACCTCGTCGAGCACCGCGATCGCCGTGGCCATCGCGTAGGCGATCTCCTGCACCGGCGTCGCGCCCGCCTCCTGCAGGTGGTAGGAGCAGATGTTGACGGGGTTCCAGCGCGGGACGTGCTCCACCGTGTCGGGGAGGGTTTCGGCGTTCAGGCGCCGGGACGGGGCGGGCGGGAACGCGTAGGTCCCGCGCGAGAGGTACTCCTTGATGATGTCGTTCTGCGTCGTCCCCTGGAGCGCGGACGGCTCGACGCCCGTCTCCTCCGCGGTGACGATGTAGAGCGCGAGCAGCCACGCGGCCGTCGCGTTGATCGTCATCGAGGTGTTCATGCGGTCGAGCGGGATGCCCTCGAGCAGCGCCCGCATGTCGCCCTTGTGGCCGATCGGCACGCCGACCTTGCCGACCTCGCCGCGCGCGAGCTCGTGGTCGGCGTCGTAGCCCGTCTGGGTCGGGAGGTCGAACGCGACGGACAGCCCCGTCTGCCCCTTCGCGAGGTTTCGGCGGTACAGCTCGTTCGAGCGTCCGGCCGTCGAGTGCCCCGCGTACGTCCGCATCATCCAGGGCTTGTCCGGCTCGGGCAGGCGGTGGGGCATGGAGGCGATTGTCCCGCATCGGGTATCACTCCGCGCCATGCGCGCGATCGACACCCGGCACCTCGGCCTCGACAAGGTGATCTGCTGCTGGGAGGTCGACGGCGTGCTCGTCGACCCCGGCCCGGAGTCGACGCTCGAGACGGTGCTGGAGGCGCTGGGCGGCGAGGTGCCGCGCGCCGTCCTGCTGACCCACATCCACTTCGACCACGCGGGGGCGAGCGGCGCGCTCGTGCGCCGCTGGCCCGACCTGCCGGTCTACGTCCACGAGCGCGGGGCGCGGCACATGGCCTCGCCCGAGCGGCTCGTGGCCAGCGCCGCGCGGCTGTACGGCGGCGAGGACGGCCTGCGGCGGCTGTGGGGCGAGGTCGTGCCGGTGCCCGAGGCCAACCTCCACGTCATGACCGGCGGGGAGACCGTGCTCGGCGACTTCCAGGTCGAGTACACGCCCGGCCACGCCTCGCACCACGTCTCCTTCCTCCACACGCCGACGGGCACCGCGCTGGTCGGCGACGTCGCCGGCGTGCGGATCCCGCCCGACGGCTACGTGATCGCGCCGACGCCGCCGCCCGACATCGACGTGGAGGCCTGGGAGCGGTCGCTCGACCTCGTCGCGGGCTGGGAGCCGGACTCGCTCGCGCTGACGCACTACGGCCGCGTCGACGACGTGTCGCCGCACCTCGCGCTCGTCCGCGAGCGGCTCCACGAGTGGGTCGCGCTCGCCGCCAAGCACGGTCAGGAGGCGTTCATGGCCGGGGTCGAGGAGCGCGTGCACCGCAATGCGCCGGACCTGGCCGCGCAGTACATCCAGGCCGCGCCGCCCGAGCACCTCTACCTCGGCATCCGCCGCTACCTGGACAAGCGCGCCGGGTCCTGACCGCCAGGCGTCAGGGACGCGACCGCGCGGCGCGATCGGGTTCCCGACTGCGCTCGCCGTCCCGGCCCAGGGCACGAAGTGCGCCAAGGACCGGCCGGACTTCACGCCGGCCGCGCGCACGCTGAAGAGCGCGAAGGCCGCCGCGGCGAAGGTGGAGATCGCGCCGCGGACGCGTCCGCTGCGCCTTCCGTACCAGCCCGCTGACGGCCCCGCCGCGGCACGGATCCCGTGCCGCGGCAGGCGCCTTGCCGCTACCCTGCGGGTGGATGTCGCAGACCGTCGAGCTCCCGCGGCCGCTGGGGCCTGACAGCGACCTGGGCGGTCACTGGCGGGTCATCGTCCGCAACGACGATCACAACACGTTCGACCACGTGGCGCACACGCTTGCCCGGCACATCCCGGGCGTGAGCGTCGACAAGGGCTACGCGATCGCCGACCTCATCCACAACCACGGCCAGGCGATGGTCTGGGCGGGGATGAAGGAGCCGGCCGAGCTCTACTGGGAGCTCCTGCGCGACGCGGGCCTGACGATGGCCCCGCTCGAGCAGGGCTAGCCGGGCCACCCCCCACCCGGGGGGAATTCGCCTGCATGTCGTGAAGATCCGACCACCGGGCTCAAGGTTCCGGGGCCGGGTGCCGCTACTGTGGGTTGCAGGTTGCGATTCGCAACCTGCAGTGAGGGAGGGAGGCCTGGATACGACTCCCCAGTGAAAGGACTCCCCACATGAAGACCGCCGTCGCACGGCTGTCCCGAACCATCGCCGCCCGCCGTGCCCTGGTGGACGGCCGCCGCGAGCACGACGACGCGATGGCGATCCCGCGCGTCGCCACGGAGCACGTGACCCAGGTCATGCGCGCCCGCGACCGCGGCGAGGCCGGCTGCCGCTACTGCCCGTGAGCTTCTGACCCGCGGCGGGCAGCATGTGATTTACTTGCTTGCGTGCAAGCAAAGGTTGCGGACCCGCAACAAGTCGCAGAGCTGCTCGCCGCGGTCGTCACCCACGTCAACGGCACCGCCCAGCCGGACATGTTCCGGCTGCTCTCGGAGCTCGAGATCTCCTTCACGCAGATGAAGGTGCTCTTCGTCCTCGAGCGCTCCCCCGAACTGGCGTTGACGGACCTCGCCGGGCGGCTGGCGATGTCGCTCCCCGCGATGTCCCGCAGCATCGACGGGCTCGTGAAGCTCGGCTATGTCGGCCGGCGCGAGTCCGACGAGGACCGGCGCTCGCGCCTCGTGACCCTGCTCCCTCATGGTCGCGAGGCGCTGGCCCGCGTCTCCGAGGCGCGCAACGCGGTGATGGCCGCGTTCGCCGCCACGCTCCCCGACGACGAGCGGACCGCCCTGCGCGACGCACTCCTCCCCATCGCAGAAAGGATCGGTCCCGCATGACGGAACGTCTCCGCATGTCCGACGACAACCGTCGCTGGTGGACGCTCGCCGCGATGTGCTTCGCCCTGTTCATGGTGATGTTGGACAACACCGTCGTGAACGTCGCGCTGCCGTCGATCCAGGCGGACTTCGACGCGTCGCTGTCCGCGCTCGAGTGGACCATCAACGCGTACACCCTCACCTTCGCCGTCCTGCTCGTCACGGGCGGGCGGCTCGGCGACCTCTTCGGGCGCCGCCGGATCTTCCTCTACGGCGTCGTGATCTTCGCGCTCTCGTCGGCCACCATCGCACTCGCCCCGACCGATGGCTGGCTGGTCGCGTCGCGCGCGGTGCAGGGCGTCGGCGCCGCGCTGATGATGCCCGGCTCCCTCTCCATCCTCACCAACGCCTTCCCGCCCGCCGAGCGCGGCAAGGCGATCGGCACCTGGGCGGGCGTCTCCGCCCTGGCGCTCGCGATCGGCCCGCTCGTCGGCGGCTACCTGACCGAGGAGGTCTCGTGGCGGGCGATCTTCCTCCTCAACCTGCCCGTGGCCGCGGGCGCGCTCGTGATGACCCTGTTCGCGGCCGAGGAGTCGCGCGACGAGACCGCGGAGCGCAAGGTCGACATCCCCGGCATCGTCGCGCTGACCGTGTCGCTCGCCTCCCTGGTCCTCGCCCTCGTCGAGGGCAACAGCTGGGGCTGGGGCTCGGCCGGCGTGATCGGCCTGCTCGTGCTCTCCGTCGCGACCGGCGTCGCCTTCGTGGCCATCGAGCGCCGCGCCCGGGTCCCGATCGTCGATTTCGCGTTCTTCAAGGCGCGCTCGTTCGTCGGCGCGAACATCGTGGCCTTCACCGTCTCGTTCGCCATGTTCGCGATGTTCTTCTTCATCGCCCTGTACATGCAGAACGTGCTCGGCTACTCGCCGCTCCAGGCGGGCGTGCGGTTCCTGCCCTCGACGCTCGTGGTCATGGTCACGGGCCCGATCGCCGGCCGCCTGGCCGATCGCCTCGGCGCCCGGCCGCTGATGGTCGGCGGCCTGCTGATCACCTCGGTGGCGCTCTTCCTGCAGTCGCGGATCGACGTCGGCTCGGGCTACGGGACGCTGTGGCCGGGCTTCGTGCTCATGGGCCTCGGCCTCGGCCTGATCATGTCGCCGATGAGCATGGCCGCGATGAACTCGGTCGACCGCAGCAAGGCCGGCGTCGCGTCGGGCACGCTCTCGATGTTCCGCATGGTCGGCGGCACGTTCGGCGTCGCCGCGCTCGGCGCGCTGGTCGCCGGCGTCGGGCGCCACGACCTCGAGCAGTCGCTGCCCGGGCTCACCGGCGGGGCGCGCGAGCGCGTCGTCGAGGGGCTCGGCTCCGCGGCCGCGCTCGAGGGCGCGCCGACCCGCGTGGTCGACGCCGCGCACGCCGCGTTCGTCGACGCGCTCTCGCAGGGCCTCACCGTCGCCTCGATCGCCACGCTCGCCGCCGCGGTCGTCGCCTGGTTCCTGATCTCGCCGAAGCCGCCGGCGCCCGCGCCCGAGCGCCGCGAGCCCGAGCCCGCCTCGGAGGCGCTGGCCGAGGCGGTGGCGTAGCTCCTAGTGCAGGGGGACCCGCCTGATGGCGGGTCCCAGCTGCACGTTCGCGCTGCGGACATGGCCGACGTCCTGGGCGAGGTCGTCCTTCCCGTCGGCCTCGATGGCGGCCATGAGCGACTCCCGCACGGCGCGCCCGATCCGCGTGAGCTGCTCGGCGACCTCGGCCGCGCCCGCCCGGTCGAGGTCGTGGAAGTCCGGGCCGAGGTCGAGGCCGATCTCCACCTTCTTGGCCCGCGCCATGAAGAGCACCTTCCCCGCGATCACCTCGCCGACCGCGGCCGCCGTCGGGAAGTCGTCGGCCTCGCGCGCGGGCTTGCCGGGCGGCCGCACGTTCCCCGGGTCGGCGGCCTCGACCGCCGCCATCACCTTCGCCGACCAGCGCGGGTCCATCGAGCTCTCCCCGCGCGGCGCCTCGCGCGGCGGCCGCGCCCCGCGGCCCGGGCTGCCGAACCGGTATTCCTTGAGCGTCACGAAGTCGGTGTCCTTCGGCCGCTGCGACGGGTCGGGATGCTCGACCTTGTCGGCCGGCTTGAACGTCGTCCCCGCCCAGGCCACGTCCACCAGGCCGAGCGTACTCGCGGCGAGGTCGAAGAACGCCTTCGGGATCGACTTCAGCAGCGAGCGGAACCGGGGGCCGGCGCCGACGAAGGCCAGCTTGTCGACGAGCCACTCGTAGATGTAGTACGGGACCTTGACGAGCCAGCCCGGCGCGACGCGGAGGAACTCGGGCCAGACCTCCTGCCAGTGGTGCTCGATCGACCGCACGAGGTCGGCCTGCGTCGTCTGCGCCTTCGGTCGCGTCGTCGGCGACTTCTTGTCGATGTGCGCGTCCGCGTCGGTGCCCATGCCGATCGAGAGGTGCAGGCCGTCGGTCGTCTTGCGGCTGAACTCGCGCATCGACGTCTGCCCGGGGTGCAGCGCGCCCATCGGCCCGCTGTCGACGCCGAAGCGCTCCCCGTCGGCGAGCATCGTGTCGCGCAGCGCCTTGCCGTCGTAGACCTCGAAGAGGACGCTCGCCGACTTGCCCGCCACGTAGAGCGTCACCGGCCCGAGCGTGGCCGGCTTCTCGGCGGCCTCGACGCGCCGGATCACGCGCACGTGCTCCCACAGGCCGTGCTCGACCATGCGGTTGTACGTGTAGGTGAGGTTGCTGCGGTCGGCGTCGGAGAGCCGCGAGAACCACATGCCGGCCGACTCGCCGAACGAGCGCTCGAGCACCTCGCGGAGCGCGTCCGGCTGGCTCTCGTAGCTCGTCGCGTCCGAGCGCGTGGCCCGCTCCGGCGCCGGCTTCGGGGGCGCCTTGCCGTATTTCTCGGGGTCGAGCCTCTGCCCGACGAGGAACGGCGGCTGCGCCTGGGCCGGCTCGCGGCTCAGCAGCTGCGAGACCGCCCGGTTGCCCGCGCCCTGCTGGAGCGCGAGCACGCCGGCCGGCGGCGGGGGCTCGGGCCGAGCCTCCCGCCGCTCCTGCTCGTCTTCGTGCCGCTCGTCCGGTGCCCGTCTCCGGTTTCCCACACGGGCGACACTACGCCGCGCCGAAGCGTGGATCCAGGCTACGGCCCGGTCCACCCGTTCGCGTGGCAGACCGCGCCGCCGCACGGCGCGCTCTCGAGCTTGCCGCCGATCCGCAGGAACTGGTCCTTCATGTCGCGCGCCTCCTGGGTCCGGCGCGGGAACTCGTGCGGATCCTCGCCCTCGCCCGGCGGCACGTTCGCCGTCGGCGGCGGGGGCGTCCCGAGCGGATTGGCCGGCGTGAGCGGCCCCGCGTCGAACACGATCAGCGCCGAGCCCGAGTACGGGAAGCCCGTCAGGTCCGGGATCCCGTGGAACGGGTCGACGTCGGTGCTGCGGCCCGGATCCAGCTTGTTCCAGACCCGCGCGCCGATCGTCCGCGCCTCGACCTCCGCCGTGACCGGCGCGACCTGGTGGTCGCCGAGCGCCACGTGGAGCAGGACCTGGTGCTCGGGCGTGCCCGGCAGCGGATCGCCGGTCATGTGGTGCGCGTAGCCGTTCGCCTCGCCGCGGTCCCACAGGTTGCTGAGCAGGGAGTAGATCAGCGACCGGTCGAGCTCGTCCGTGTAGGAGGCGTCGAGCACCGTCCGGAACGGCGTGAAGTCGACCGAGCGCGCCAGCAGCGTCGAGTAGTTCAGGCCCGGCACGCCGAGCACGGCGCGGTCGAAGTCGGGCGCCACCGCAGTGAGCGCGCCGCCGCTGATGCCGCCCTGCGAGTTGCCGTCGTAGTACAGGCGCTGCGTGCCGTCGAACGCGCCCGCGAACGCCGGATGGCTGCGCAGGCCGTCGGCCGCCACCATCGCGCGGCCGAGGAACAGGTAATTCAGCATCCCCTGCTGCAGCCGGTCGGTGATCGCGCCGAACTTCGAGAAGTCCTGGATCGCCGCCGCGGCCTGCAGCGTGTCCTCGTCGTTGTTGGCCGCGGAGAGCCCGCTCCAGTACGTGCCGCAGACCGTGAAGTGCTTCTGCGCCGCGAGCGTCTTGAGCTGGCCCTGCGCGGAGTCGCCCGAGTCGAGCGGGCGGCCGAGCAGGCCGTGGCCGTAGATCAGCGCGCGGCCGCCGCCGGCCGGCAGCCCGCGCGGGATCACGCAGCGGTAGAACGCGGTGTAGACGTTGCCCGGCTTCTGCGCCGGGCGGCCGGCCTCGTTGCGGTGGATCCGCGCGCCGACCGTGCAGCCGTCGCTCTCGAGGAAGCACGGGACCGCGATCGTGCCCTCGACGATGCGCGCGATCTCCGTCTCGTCCGCGGGCGTGGCCTCGTTCTTGACGACGGTGAACGCGGGCGAGCGGCCCTGCACCTCGAGGTCGGCGAGGTCGGTGTCGCCGAGCTGCGCGAACGCCGTGTCGCGCATGTGGAGCATGTCGCCGGCCGTCGACTCGGCGCTCGCGACCGTGAAGTCCCAGGCGAGGACGAGGTTCCCGCGCGCGACGTCCGCCCGCTTGAGCGCCTTGAACACGCGCTTCATCGACTTGCGCCGCCGCTCGATCGACTTCGAGCGCGTGGTCTTGGCGTCGCGCATGACGCGGAACGCGAACGAGGGCTTGATGCGCTTGCCCGAGGTCGTGCGCAGGTTGCGCAGGGCGACGACGTAGCGGCGCCCCTCGGTGAGGTTCTCCGCCGGGCGGATCAGCAGCGCGCGGCGCGAGGCCTTCGGCGCGGCGCTGTCCACCTCGGCCCAGATGAGCTGCCGCTCGCCCGTCTTCGCGTCGATCAGGACGACGCGCTGCTTGCGGTCCAGCGACCGCGCGATGTCCGTGATCGGGACGAGCTTGTTGCGCTTCGCGGCGCGCTCCGTGTTGAGGCCCTTCAGGAACACGGTGATCTGCTGGCCGGGGCTGAAGCCGTCGGCGCGGTTCCAGTCGCGCGGGTCGATCCGCACGCCGTCCTTGTTGGCGGGCATCCCCGCGCGCGGGAGCGCCAGCCGGCGGCCGGTCTCCGTGCTGCGGTCGCGCTTCGTGAAGTAGTCGTTGGGGAACGGCAGCAGGCATTCGCCGCCGCCCAGCGGGTCGCAGCGCTTCGGCGCCGCCTCCGCGGGCGTCGCGATCGCGGCCGTCACCACCCCCGCGGCCACGGCCGCGAAGAACCTCCGTGTCATCCCTCTCTCCTCCTGCTCGGACCGGCGCGGCATGCTAGCGCCCGGGGTTACGATCGCCCCATGGCCACCCCCATCGCGCAGTTGGACGTCGAACCGGGCACGCTGCCTCCGACGATGGCCGCCTGGGTCATCCGCGAGGAGCGCTACGGCGAGCCGCTCGAGGCCTTCCAGCTGGAGGAGATGGAGGTACCCGAGCCGGGCGCGTTCGAGGTCGTGGTGCGCGTGATGGCGGCGGGCGTGAACTACAACAACGTCTGGGCCGCGCTGGGCAAGCCGGTCTCCGTGCTCCGCGGGCGCGAGGAGGACCACCACATCGGCGGCTCCGACGCGTCCGGGATCGTCTGGAAGGTCGGCGAGGGCGTCACCCGCTGGAAGCCCGGCGACGAGGTCGTGCTGCACTGCAACCAGGCCTCGTACGAGGACGTCGAGGTCCACGGGCTCGACCCGCTCGCCGCGCCGTCGCAGAGGATCTGGGGCTACGAGACGACCTGGGGCTCGTTCGCGCAGTTCTGCAAGGTCCAGGCGCAGCAGTGCCTGGCCAAGCCCAAGCACCTGTCGTGGGAGGAGGCGGCGTCCTACGCGCTGACCTACTTCACCGCGTACCGGATGCTGATCGACCAGGCGAAGATCCAGGCCGGCCACCGCGTGCTCGTCTGGGGCGCCGCCGGCGGCCTCGGCGTCTTCGCGCTGCAGCTCTGCAAGCTGATGGGCGCCGACACGGTCGCGATGGTCTCCTCGGCCGGGAAGGGCGAGCTGTGCCGCTCGCTCGGCGCCACCCACGTGCTCGACCGCAACGAGTTCACGGGGATGATGCGGCGCGGGGACGAGACGCCCGAGGAGGAGGCGGTCCGGGCGAAGGAGTCGCGGCGCTTCGCCAAGCACGTGGCGGCGCTGCTCGGCGCACCGCCCGACGTCGTCTTCGAGCACGTCGGCAAGGCCACGTTCCCCACGTCCGTGCTGGCCGTGAAGCCGTTCGGCAAGGTGGTGATCTGCGGCGCGACGTCGGGCTACCAGCTCGACTTCGACGTCCGCTACCTCTGGATGCGCCAGAAGCAGATCATCGGGAGCCACTTCGCGAACGCCTACGAGGCGACGAAGGCGAACGAGCTGATCGAATCCGGCAAGATACGTCCCGTGTTGTGGAAGACCATGCCGTTCGACGGGGTCGCCGAGGCGCACCAGTCGATGTACAGAAACGAGCACCTGGGCAAGATCGCCATCCTTGTGGGCGCCGAGGCCGAGGGCCTCGGGCGCACCGGTGACGGGCCGGGCGCGATCCGCGCGGAGGTAGGAGCCTGATGGCAGCCGGCGTTGTGCACATCCCCTGGTACGCGACCGTGTTCCGCGGGGACAAGTTCGAGGCGGCGCTGCTGGAGATCGCGCCGCACGCCGTGCGCTACGGCGCGACGGAGTGGGAGATCTACCGCTCCAAGGACGACCAGTACAAGTTCCTGCAGATGGCGACGTTCGCCGACAAGGCGGACTTCGAGGCGTACTGGTACGGCGCCGACTTCAACCACTGGCGGGCGCGCTACTCGAGCTACTACCAGGTCCCCGTGCTCTACGTGTGGCACGAGCTGGTCGCGCGCGGCGGCCTCGCGGCGCCGCACGAGGTCGAGGCGTAGCGCAGCGCCGCGGCGGTGCCGCGGCGCCCTCGTGGTTCAGCCGACCTGCGGGCCGCTGAGCTGCGCGCGGAAGGAGGCGATCTCGGTGACCGCCGCGGTGATGTAGGCGGCCTCGGCCCACGCCATCTCCTCGGCGAGATCGGCCGAGTAGGCGGGGTGGTCGGCCAGCCCGACCTCGCGGGCGGCGGCGAGCTCCTCACGCAGATCGGCGAGGTGGCTCTTGGCGGATTCGAGGGCTTGCGACATGGGGAGGCTCCGGGAAAGTGGGGTCGGGGAGTGATGAGGAGATTGCCACCGTCTGCCCATGTGGACGATGAAGCAGGCCTCAGGATTCCCTAAGGACCAACCCGACTCTTGTGGTGCGGCCAGCCCTACCCGGCCGCGGGGGCGGCCACGCCTCGCCGCGAAGCCTGGATCTGTGGATCCAGGCTACGGCTCGAGCAGCCGATCCTGGCCCGACGGGCGCGGCGCGCCGACGGTGATCGCGACGGGCTCGATCTGCGCGTCGTCGGCGGACAGCTCGTAGTCGCCCTCTTCCGTGTCGACCTGGATCGTCGCGACGGTGTCGGGGGCGACCGTGCCCGAGCGGGTGGTGCCGGCCTCGCCGTCGGCGGTCTCGAACGTCAGCTTGATCGCCTCGGGCGTCTGGTTGGTCACGAGGAAGCGGACCGGGCCGGCGCCGAACTCGGTGGGGGAGACGTTGAGCTGCCCGTCGACGATCGAGGCCGTGACGTTGATCGCCGGCGCGGGGCGGTCGTCGTTGACGTGGGTCGACTCGTCGCCGCAGCCCGCCGCCCCGAGGGCGAGCAGCAGGCCGGCGGGAAGCAGACGCGCGCGCATGGCGGGCGGAGCGTACACCGGCGGCGGTCATGGGAGCGCACGTTCATGCCGTCCGGTCGCAGGCGTATGACACGAACGTCCGTTCCGATGCTGCTCGCCGCCGAGAACCTCCACTCCCAGCCGCTCGCCTCCGCCGAGTTCCTCGCCGTGGACACGGAGACGAACGGGCTCGCGCGCGAGCGCTGCGAGCTCACCGAGGTCGGTGCGGTGCTGGTCGGCGGCGGCGAGCTGCACGACCGCTGGAGCTCGCTCGTCGGCGTGTCGATGCCGCTGGGCCGCGGGATCCAGCGCTTCACCGGGATCACGCAGGCGATGGTCGAGGAGGCGCCGCCGCCCGAGTCCGTGCTGCCCGAGCTGGCGCGGCGCATGCACGGCCGCGTGCTGGTGGCGCACTCCGCGCGCTTCGACCTCGACGTGCTCCGCGGCGCGTTCTCCCGCGCCGGGCTCGACTGGCCGCAGCCGCCCGTGCTCTGCACGGTGGCCATGGCGCGCCGGTTCGCGCCGCTGCAGAAGCGGCGCGGCCTCGCCTCGCTCGCCGACGCGCTCGGGATCGACGTGGAGGAGACGCACCGCGCGCTGCCCGACGCGGAGACCTGCGCCCGCGTGTTCTGCGCCCTCTTCTCGCGCCTCACCGCGCACGCGGCCACGGTCGGCGACGCAGTCGCGCTGCTCGGCCCGCGGCGGAGCGCGCCCGGCACCCGGCGGCCCCGCGCGGGCGCCAAGCGGCGGCCGCCGAACGAGCGGCCGGACTTCTCGTCGCTGCCGAAGGACCCCGGCGTGTACGTCTTCCGCGACGCGGACGGCCGCCCGCTCTACGTCGGCAAGTCCGTCAGCCTGCGCACCCGCGCCCGCCAGCACTTCACCACGCCCGCCGAGTGGACGGGCCACGCGGAGCACGTCGACTACCAGGCCACGGAGTCCGAGCTGGGCGCGCTGCTGCTCGAGGACCGGCTGATCAAGACGATGCGCCCGCCGGGCAACAAGCGCGGCAAGCGCACGGTCGACGGCTACGTCTACCTGCGCTGCCGGCTCGACATCCCGTTCCCGATCCTCGAGGTCGCGCACGAGCCGGCGAGCGGGCACGCGGTGACCGTCGGCCCGGTGCGCGGCCGCGCCGCGGCGAGCGAGCTCGTCGAGCAGCTCAACTCGCTCTTCGGCCTGCGCCACTGCGGCCGCAAGCTGCCGCGGCGCGAGCACCCGAGCGCCTACGGGCAGATGGGGCGCTGCCTCTCGCCGTGCCTCCGCGACCTCGACCCGAACCTCTACCGCGAGCGGCTCGACGCGGCGCTGCGGCTGTTCGTGGACCGCCGCGACGGCGGCGGCGCGCTGCTCGCCCACCTCGACTCCCAGCTGCGGACCGCGGTGGAGGCGCGCAACTACGAGCGCGCCGCGTGGCTCGAGCGGCGGCGGGCGCGGCTCGACGCGCTGATCCGGCGGCTCGGCGGCGTGCTCCGCGCCACCCACGCGGGCGCGCGGCTCGTGCTCGCGCCGCACCCGAGCGCGCGCGGGCGCTTCGACGCGTTCTGGATCGCCGGCGGGCGGATCGCCGACTGGGGCCCGCTCCCGCGCGACCCGGACGAGCTCGAGATGCGGACGGCCGCCGCACTGCGCACGGCGCCGCGGCCGGAGGTCGGCGGCTGGCTGCCGGCGGAGGAGATCCCGGAGATGCGGCTCGTCGGCGCCTGGATCGCGGCGAACGCCCCGCCGGTGATCGAGCTGGGCGGCGCGGTCGACGGCGACCGCCTGCGGCGCTTCGTCGCCCGCATCAGCGGGTGAGCCACCCGTGCAGCAGCCGGGTGACGACCGGCATGGCGACGTACGTCATCAGGCTCAGCAGGATCAGCGGCAGCACCGCGGAGCGCAGCAGCAGCGGCAGGTCCTCGACGTGCGGGGCCAGCAGCCACTGGAAGAGCACGACCAGCGGGTAGGCGCCGAGGAACGACGCGAGCCACATCTTCCAGCGCGGCGGCGGCGGCGCCTGCTCGCGGAACCACGCCTCGAGGCCCGTGAGCCGCTCGGGCGTCCCGCGCCGCTCACCCACCTCCTCGAGCCTCCCGATCAGCTCGCGGTGGCGCGGATCGTCCCCCCACCGCGCCAGCGCGGCCGGCGTCGCGAAGCGGTGGACGATGTGCATGCAGTCAGGGCCCGACGGGCCGCTTCGAGCCGCCGTAGGCCATCACGTTGAGCATCCCGAGCGTGTCGCGCTCCTTGCGCTGCACGGCCTCCGCCTGCGGCAGCCGCTTGGACATGCTGATGGCGACGACGTGGGTCACGGGCAGGTCGGTGAGCGACCCGATCCGGAACGGGACGTCGGAGCGCAGCCAGCGGGAGGTCGCCCCGGGCAGCGTGGAGACGATCACCTCGTCGAAGCGGCCGGGTGCGCAGACCTCGTCGACGGCGTCGATCGGGTCGTTCGGGCCGGCGACGCCCTCGGCCTTCAGGCCGGCCTCGCGCCAGCGCGCGAGCGCCTCCTCGAGCCGGGGCTCGGTCTCCCGCCGGCCGGCGAGCCCGGGGCCGGTGGCGGGCATCACGAGGAGGAAGTCGGCCGGACCGCGGGCAGCACGCTCCTGCAGGGCGGCCAAGAGGTCGTCCGAGGCGGCGGTCACGGTGGCGACGACGAGTACGTGCGAGGCCATGGGGCCCTCCCATCGCGTGGGAACCGGGGGTGTCGCGACCGAGTCTACGCCTGCGGGAACGGGAGCTCGACGACCGTGGCCGTCCGCTCGCCGGCGCGCAGCTCCGCGCCGGGCTCCGCCTCGCGGCGCACCAGCGCCAGCGCGATCCAGCCGTGCCCGGGCGACTCCACGACCGTGCCGAGGCGCCCGACCTCGCGCTCGCCGAGCACGAGCGGCTCGCCCGTCTCGACCGGCCCGTCGAGCCGCAGCCCGCGCAGGTGCCGGTTCGGCTTGCCGCGCCAGTGGAGCCGCGCGACCGTCTCCTGGCCGACGTAGCAGCCCTTGGAGAACGAGACGGCGCGGTCGTTGAGCCCGGCCTCCTGCGGGATGACCGAGTCGTCGAGGTCGACGCCGTAGCGCGGGCGGCCGGTCTCGACGCGGCGGATCTCCGCGGCGTCCTCGTCCGCCGGGACGGCGCCGGCGGCGAGCAGCGCGGCGCGCACGGCGCCGGCGTCCTCGGCCGCGCACAGCACGTCGACGCCGAGGTCGGTGGCGATCAGCCGCACCGGCGCGCCGCCCAGCTCGCCGACGCGGTGGGCGTGCTCCTCGGCCGGCACGTCACCGGCCACGGCGCGCGCCCGCGGGCCGATCAGCGAGAGCAGCGCGGACTCGAGCGTGCGCTTGTGCAGCTCCACGTCGCGGCCCAGCTTGAAGCGCCGGATCATGTTGAAGAGCTCCTGCAGCGCGACGCGCTCGCAGTCGAGCAGCAGCTCGTCGCCCGTGTCGAGCACGCGCAGGTCGCCGAGCATCTTGCCCTTGGGCGTGAGGAACGCGGCGTAGCAGCCCTGGCCGGGCTCAAGGCCCTCGATGTCATTGGAGACCTGCCCGTGCAGGAACTCCTTCGCCTCGCCGCCCGTGAGCGCGAGCTTGCCGCGCTCGGAGCGGTCGACGAGCGCGCACGCCTCGGTCATGGCCCGGAGGGCGTCGGCGGTCGTGTCGGCCAGGCTCACCACTCGTGTTCATCGTAGAACCGCGCGGTGCGGATCAGCCGCCGCTCGACCTCCCGCTGGACCTCCTCGAGCACGAGCATCGGCGAGACCGCCGCCGCGAGCGCCCCGCGGGCCACGGCGGCCTCCTCCGCGCCGTCCAGCCGCTCCAGCAGCTCCAGCAGCCCGTCGAGATTCAGCCCGCGCGCCGGCGCGAGCGGATCCGAGGGGTCGAGTGGGGGGAGCGGATCGGCCATGACAACCGCTAGATTGCGGGTCACATCATGGCGCTCGCAGAGACCTTCCAGGAGATCGTCGACTCGCTGCCGTCCGACTGGACGGACCTCGAGTTCGACCTGCGCGTCGAGGAGACGCGCTACATCGACGCGGCGATCCTGCTGGTCCAGGTCAACCCGCAGCCCTACTCGCGACACGACTGGCACTGGCGGCTGCTCGTCGCGCACCAGTTCGGGCACGCGACCGCGGCGCCGGTCGTCCACGGCACGCTGGCGCTGCTCGACAAGGCCGGGATCGAGGGGGAGCTCGTCCTCCGCCAGCTCCGCACGGGGCGTGTGGAGACGGTCCAGATGTGGGGCCGGCCCGAGTCGGTGCGGCAGGAGTTCCGCCGCATCCGCTCGCAGTAGCCTGCTCAGTCGCGGCCGGCCGGGCCCACGAGCGTCGTGTCGAACGCGGCGTCGACGTCGGGGCGCTCCTCGAGGATGCCGAACTCGACGTCCCAGTCCGCCCATCGCTCGAGCACCGGGCGGCGCAGCTCGCCGTAGGCGCGCGCACCGGCGGTGAAGGCGGGGGCGACGGCATCGAACTGCGCGGTGAGCTGGTCCGCGTCGAGCTCCGGCTCGTCGGCGACCATCGTCGCGACCGCGCTCTCCGGGTCGGTCTGCGCCTCGCCGTAGCCGCGCTGCAGCGCGCGGATCGCCGCGCGCACGAGCGGCGCGTCGTCGTCGAGCGTGTCCCGCGTGACCGTGAGGACGAGCTCGGGGTAGGCGGGCGCGCCGAACTCGTCGACCCGGAACTCCCGGATGCCGGGCTTCTCCGCCTTGAGCGCGACGCCCTCGACGTTCCAGAACGCCGTCGCGGCGTCGACGCGGCCGGCGAGCAGCGCGGGGACGGCGCGGAAGCCGATCGTCGTGAGGTCGACCTCGTCGGGGTCGCCGCCCGCGCCCGCCACGACGGAGCGCAGCACCGCGTCGTCGGACGGCAGGCCGGTCACGCCCGCGCGCCTGCCCTCGAGGTCCGCGGGCGAGGCGATCCCCGGTTGGGCGAGCACGGCCGCGAGCGGGCGCTGGACGATCGCCATCACGCCGACGACGTCCTCGCCCTCCTGGCGCGCGAGCCCGAGGTCGTGGATGTCGAGGATCGCCATGTCGGCGCGGCCGCTGCCGAGCAGCTTCAGCGCATCGGTCGAGGCGCCCGGCTTGCGCACGGTCAGCGAGACGCCCTCGGCGTCGTCGAAGCCGCGGTCGACGGCCATGTAGACGCCGGCGTGGACGGCGTTCGGGGTGAAGTCGAGCAGCAGCGTCGCCTCCTTCCCCGGGCGGTCCTCGCCGGTCGTCGAGCCGCAGCCGGCGGCGAGGCAGGCGAGCGCGGCGGCGATGAGCGGCAGGCGGCGCACGGGCGGGGAGCAGGCTAGAAGGGCGAGGTCCATAGACTTCGCGCGGACATGCGCCGACGGGTCACCTTCTCCCGCAACGTCACGCTGTCGCTGTCGCGGACCTGCATCTCGCACTGCAAGTACTGCGCCTTCGCGACCCACCAGCCGCACCTGCACACGCCGGACGAGGTGGAGCGGCTGCTCGACGGCGCGGCGCGACGCAACGTCAAGGAGCTGCTGGTGCTCACGGGCGACGACCCGGGGCACCATCCGGGCGTCCGCGAGCGGCTGGCCGCGCTCGGGTTCGACGACTTCGTCGCCTACGTCGCCTGGTGCTGCGAGCGCGCGCTGGAGCGCGGGCTGCTCCCGCACACGAACCTCGGCGCGCTCGGCCGCGACGACCTGGCGCGCCTGCGCGAGGTGACCGCCAGCCAGGGGCTGATGCTCGAGTCGCTGCGGCCCGACCTCGTGGCCCACCAGGCCTCGCCGACCAAGGACCCGGCGCTGCGGCTGGCGACGATGCGCGACGCGGAGGCGCTGCGGATCCCGTGGACGAGCGGGATCCTCGTCGGCATCGGGGAGACCGAGGAGGACCGGATCGCGGCGCTCGAGGCGCTCGCCGGCTTCTCCAACCTCCAGGAGGTCATCCTCCAGAACTTCGTCCCGCACCGCCGCTACTACGGCGAGGAGCCGGCCGAGATCGCCACGGAGGCGGCGGAGCGCTACTGGCGCACCGGGCTCCACGACGGCCCCGACGCGCCCGCGCCGGCCTGGGCCTCGCCGGTCACGGTCGACGACATGGAGCGGCTCGTGCGCGAGACGCGGCGGCTGATGCCCGGCGTCGGCATCCAGATCCCGCCGAACCTGGCGGACTGGTGGCCGCGGCTGGTCGCGGCGGGCGCGACCGACCTGGGCGGGCTGAGCGCGAACGGCGACCACATCTCGCCCGAGCACCCCTTCCCGTCGCCGTCGAAGGTCCGCAAGCGGCTCGCCGTGGACGGCTACGCGCTCACGGAGCGGCTCTGCGTCTACCCGCAGTACATCGACCCCGAGTGGATGGCGCAGGGCGTGCTCGACGTGGTCAAGGCGCGCTTCTGGAGCTTCATCCCGCGGCGCGGGTCCGGCCGGCTCGACGGCCCGAAGGGCGCGCTGCGTCCGGACACGATCGCGCGTGGCCGTGACGGGCGGGCGCTCGACGCGGACGAGCTCACGGCGCTGTTCGCCGAGACGCGGCCCGAGGTCATCGAGGACATGCGCCAGGCCGCCGACGAGCTCCGCGCCGAGCTGGCGGGGGACACGGTGACGTTCGTCGTCAACCGCAACATCAACGTCTCCAACGTCTGCATCGTCGGCTGCGCGTTCTGCGGCTTCGGCCAGGGCAAGCGCTCGCCCGACGCCTACACGCACTCCGAGGAGGAGATGCGGCGGCGCGTGCGCGAGGCGGTCGCGTACGGCGCGACGGAGATCTGCATGCAGTCGGGCATCCACCCGGACTGGACGTTCGAGGACTACCTCGGCGCGCTGCGCGTCCTCAAGGACGAGGCGCCCGAGCTGCACCTGCACGCGTACTCGCCGATGGAGATCGACGCGCTCGCGGGCGACCGGCCGCTCGGCGAGGTCTTCGCGGCGCTGCGGGAGGCCGGCCTCGGCTCGCTCCCGGGCACGGCGGCCGAGGTGCTCGACGACGGCGTCCGCGCGCGGATCAGCCCGAACAAGCTGCCCGTCGCGCGCTGGGTCGAGATCGTCGAGGCGGCGCACAGGGCGGGGCTGCGCTCGACGGTGACCGTCATGTTCGGCCACATCGAGGAGCCTCACGAGCTGGCCGAGCACATGCGGGTCGTGCGGGCGCTCCAGGAGCGGACGGGCGGCTTCACCGAGTTCGTGCCGCTCTCGTTCATCCCCTTCCAGACGCTGCTGGGACGCACGCACGGGATCGAGGAGATCTCCGTCGCCGAGAACCTCAAGCACACCGCGGCGTTCCGGCTTGCGCTGGGCAGGACGATCCCGTCGCTGCAGGCGAGCTGGGTGAAGATGGGGCTGGAGGCCGCGACGGAGGCGCTGCGCTGGGGCGTCAACGACCTCGGCGGGACGCTGATGGAAGAGTCGATCTCGCGGCTCG
>JBEVIG010000027.1:0-13732 GCA_040510855.1 Solirubrobacteraceae bacterium | reverse complement strand
GACGAGTCCGCCGTGCGCGGCGACGAGGACGCGATCGCGCTCCTGCTGCTGGCGGGCGAGGAGACCGCGACGCGCGCGCCCGCGACCGCGGCGCACTGGTTCGAGGCCGCGCTGCGGCTGCTGCCCGCGGGCGACGGTGACCGGCGGGCCACCGTGCTCGTCTCGCTCGCCGCGAGCCTGCGCGCGCTCGGCGAGCTCGAGCGCTGCCGCGCTGCCCTGCTGGAGGCGCTCGACCTGCTCCCGCCCGGCGACGAGGAGCGCCGGGCCGGCCTGATCGCCCGCTGCGCGGCGGTCGAGCACTGGATGGGGCGCCACGAGGACGCGCACCGCCGGCTCACGCGCGCCTGGGAGGACGTCCGCGACCGCTCTGCGCCCGCGGCCGCCGCGCTCCAGCTCGAGCTCGCCGTCGACGGCCTCTACACGCTCGACCTCGACCGCACGATCGCCATGGGCCGGGAGGCGCTGGCCGCGGCGCGCGCCACCGGCGGCCGCGCGCTCACCGCCGCGGCGGCCGCCGTGCTGTGCCTCGGGGAGGTGGCGGCGGGCGACGCGGCCGCGGCCCGCGAGCACCGCGACGAGGCCGTCGCGCACGTCGACCGGATGGACGACCTGGAGCTCGCGACGCGGCTGGAGACGCTCTTCTTCCTCGGCTGGGCGGAGAACTACCTCGAGCACTACGAGGCGGCCGCCGCGCGCGTCGAGCGCGGGCTCGCGATCGTGCGCGCCACCGGTGAGGGCGGCCTCGTCGTCCCGCTCTCGCTCGTCGGCGGCTACACGCTGGAGATGACGGGGCCGGCCGGCGCCGCGGTGGAGCTGTGCGACGGCGTGGTCGACGCCGCGCGGCTCTCCGCCCACCAGCACGAGCTCTCGTGGGCGCTGATGGAGCTCGCGCACGCGCACTACTTCGCGGGCGACCTCGAGCGCGCCATCGCCGCGGCCGAGGAGAGCGCGGAGGTCGGCGGCCGGCTCGCGGGCGCCACGATCCCCGCGTCGGGCGGCGGGCCGGGCTGGGTGCTGGGGATGTCGCTCTTCGAGGCGGGCGACGTCGAGCGGTCGTGGGAGCTGATGCACGCGCTCGGCAGCGACGACCTGCTGCACAAGATCCCCGTCGAGCGGTGCTTCGACTGGGAGGTGCTCGCGCTCGCGGCGCTCGCCCGCGGCGACCGGGCCGCGGCGGAGGGCTACGTGGCCCGGTCCGAGGCGCACGCGGAGGCGCTCGGCCTCGCGCTCCCGCGCGCGCTCGCGGTGCGCTCCCGCGCGGCGCTGCTCCTGCACGACGGCGAGGCGGCGCGGGCCGTGGAGCTGGCGCGCGAGTCCGAGCGGATCGCGACGGGCATCGGCGCGCGGCTCCCCGCCGCGTTCTCCGCCGCGCTCGCCGGCCGCGCGCTCGCGGCAGCGGGCGACCGCGAGGCCGCGATCCCCGCGCTGCGCCACGCCGAGCGCGAGCTCGACGAATACGGCTCGGTCCGGGCGCGCGACGAGATGCGCCGCGAGCTGCGGCGCTTCAACGCGCGCGCCGAGCCGCGCGGGCCGGGCACGTCGCAGGACGGGGGCGTGGGCTCGCTCACCCGGCGCGAGCGGGAGATCGCCGAGCTCGTCACCGACCGGCGGACGAACCGCGAGATCGCCGCGACGCTCTTCCTGAGCGAGAAGACGATCGAGACCCACCTGCGGAACATCTTCATGAAGCTCGGGGCGTCCTCCCGCGTCCAGGTCGCCAGGATCCTGGAACGTGAGCGGAGACGCGCGTGAGCCGGGCGGGCGACGCGCTGCGCGGCAGCGCCGCGGCCTTCCGGATCAACCTCCGCTCGCCCGCCCTGCGGCGCGCGCAGCTCTCGTTCGGGCTGATGTGGGCGGGGGAGTGGGCGGCGACCGTGGTGCTGGCCGTGATCGCCTTCCGGGACGGCGGCGCGGGCGCCGTCGCGCTCGTGGCCGCGGCGCGGATGGTGCCGGCGGCGCTCCTCGCGCCGTTCGCGGCGGTGCTGGCCGACCGCGCGCGGCGGGAGCTCACGCTCGCGGCCGTCGGGCTCGTGCGCGCGGGGGCGCTCGGCGCCGCGGCCGCGGTGCTCGCCGCCGGCGCGCCGGTCGTGTGGGCGTACGTGCTGATCGCGCTCGCGACCGTGGCGCAGACGCTGTACCGCCCGGCCCACTCGGCCCTCCTGCCCTCGGTGTGCCGGACGCCGCACGAGCTCACCTCGGCCAACGTGGTGCGCGGGCTGCTCGACTCGCTCGCCACGCTGCTCGGCCCGCTCGGCGCCGCGGCGCTCCTGGCGGCGGACGGGCCCGCGCTTGCGCTCGCCGGCTGCGCGGCGGCCTCGCTCGTGGCGGGGCTGGTCGTGATCGGCCTGCCCTACGAGCACGCCGACGCGCCCGCGGCGCCGCGGCGGGGCCCAGGGCTGGGCGAGGGCCTGCGCACGATCGCGCGCGACCCCGATATCCGGCCGCTCACCCTGCTCACCGCCACCCAGACGTTCATCCGCGGCGCGGTCACGGTCCTGCTCGTGGTGGTCGCCATCGAGCTTCTCGCCGGCGACGACGCGGACGTCGGGCTGCTGAACGCGGCCATCGGCCTCGGGGCGCTCGCCGGGTCGCTCGGCGCCTCGGCGGTGCGCTGGCACGGCCGGCTCGCCCGCTGCCTCGCCGCCGGCGTGACGCTGTGGGGCGCGCCGCTCGTCCTGCTCGGCCTGCTGACGGAGCAGTGGAGCGCGGCGCTCGCCTTCGCGATCGTCGGCGTCGGCAACGCGCTCGTCGACATCGGCGCCTTCACGCTGGTCGCACGGCTCGCGGACGACCGGGTGATGGCCAGGGTGTTCGCGGCGTTCGAGGCGGCGCTCACGCTTGCGGTGGCCGCGGGCGCCGCGATCACACCGCTGCTGATCGCGCTGCTCGGCGACGAGGGGGCGCTGATCGCGGTCGGCCTGGTCGGCCCGCTCGCGGCGGTGGCCGCGTGGCCGCGGCTGCGCGCCCTCGACCGGCGCATCGCGGTGCGCGACACGGACATCCGGCGGCTGCAGCACGTGCCGATGCTCGCGCCGCTGCCGCAGGCGACCATCGAGCACCTCGCCGCCGGGCAGGAGCGCGCGCGCTTCCCGCCCGGTGCGCTCGTCTTCCGCGAGGGCGACGAGGGCGACCGCTACTTCGTCGTCGCCGGCGGCACGGCGGAGGTGCTCGCCGGCGGCGCCTGCATCGCGCGGCTCGGCAGCGGCGAGGGCTTCGGCGAGATCGCGCTGCTGCGCGACCGGCCGCGCGCGAACACGATCCGGGCGGCCGACGACGCGGACCTGGAGGTGTGCGCGCTCTCGCGTGAGCGCTTCCTCTGCGCTGTGACGGGCTACGCGTCGAGCCGGGCCGCGGCCGACGAGACGATCGCGCGGCGGCTGGGCGAGCCCGTACCCTGATCCGCTGCCGCGTGGCGACTTTGTCACCAATCGGCCTTCACTTTCGCCGAGCGCACGACAAAATAGACACGATCGCGCCGCGCGAATAGTGTGCGCCGCAACGAGTTCCGTGTCCCGCGCCGCCCTGAACCCCCCGACGGACCGGCCGCCTGCCCCTTCCCTAGCGGGGCGCAGTGCAGAGCGAGCGCGCCTGAGCGCGGAGCTGGACCGCGCCCGGCGCGGGGAGCCCTCCGTCGCGCTGGTGCGCGGCGCCGCGGGCGCGGGCAAGACCGCGCTCGTGCGTGAGCTCGCCGACGCCGCGGGCGACTGCGCGACGCTCTGGCTGAGCGGCGAGTCGTTCGAGCAGGAGCTGCAGCTCGGCGTGGTCGACCAGCTGCTGCGCGCCGCGGGCGGGCCGCGGCGCGACGTCCTGAGCGCCGCGCACGACGAGGTCCTCCCGGTCGAGGCGAGCCTCGACGTGCTCGAGGTCCTCGGCGAGCTGCAGGCCGAGGCGCCGCTGATCCTCGTGATCGACGACGTCCAGTGGGTCGACGCGCCGTCGCTCCACGCGCTGCTGTTCGCGCTCCGCCGGCTCGTCGCCGAGCGCGTGCTCGCGGTGTTCGCCTGCCGCGACGCCGGCGGGGCCCACGTCCCGGAGGGCGTGCGGCGGCTGACCGAGCGGCGCGGCGGGCCGGTCCTGGAGCTGGGCCCGCTCGGCGCCGGCGCGCTGCAGCAGCTCGCGGCCGGGCTCGGGATCGAGCTGGGCACGGGCTGCGCGGAGCGGCTCGCCGAGCACACCGCCGGCAACCCGCTGCTGGCGCGCGCCGTGCTGACGGAGACGCCGCCCGAGCGCTGGCCGCCCCCGCCCGCGCCGCTGCCCGTGCCGCGGAGCTACGTCGAGATCGTCCGCCGGCGGCTCGACGGCTGCCCGCCCGCGGCTCGCGACCTGGCGTTCGCGGCCGCCGTCCTCGGCCGGCCGACCCGGCTCGCGGAGATGGCCGCCCTCGCCGCCGTTGCCGAGCCGACGGACGCCTTCGAGGCGCTCGAGGCGAACGAGCTCATGCACCGCAGCGCCGCGCCCACGGGCGGCGAGACGGTCGCGTTCTCGCACGCGCTGAGCGCTGCGGCGATCTACGAGCGGATCCCGGCCGCGACCCGCGCGGCGCTCCACCACGCCGCCGCGCGCGCCGCCGACGACCCCGCCGTGTCGCTCCGCCACCGCGTGCAGGCCGCCGACCGTCACGACGACGAGCTGGCGGCCGCGCTCGTCGAGCTCGCCGACCGCGACGCCGCGCGCGGCGCGTGGGGGACGGCGGCCGAGAGCTTCGCCGCCGCGGGCCGCCTGAGCGCCGACTCCGCCGCGGCGGCGTCCCGGCTCCTGCACGCGATCGACCTGCGGCTGCTGACCGGGGACCGCGTCGGCGCCCGGGCGCTCGCGGACGAGCTCCCGCCGGGCGAGAGCGTCCTGCGCGACGCGGTGCTCGGCCACCTGGCGCTCTACGAGCAGCGGCCGGCCGAGGCCCACGCGCTGCTCGAGCGCGCGTGGGCGGCGTGCGAGAGCGAGGGCGATCGCGTGATGGCGGCGCGCGTGAGCCGCTCGATGGTCCACCTGCAGATCGCCGACCTCCGGATGGCCGACGTGCTCGTGTGGTCAGACCGCACGCTGGAGCGCACCGCGCCCGGCGAGCCCGACCACGGGTTCGCGCGCGGCACCCGCGCGCTCGCGCTCGGCTACCGCGGCGACGCGGCCCTGGCCGCCGCCCAGGTCGAGCACTGGCTCGCGGGCCTCTCCGCCGAGGAGGCGGTGCCGCTGCGGATGGTCCACGGCTGGCTCGCGCTGGCCACGGACGACCTGCCCGCCGCGCGCGCCGTGCTGCACGACGCCGCGCGCAGCGCGGTGCAGGCCGGCTCGTTCAACTTCGCCTGCCTCGCCTACGCCCACCTCGCGCGCGCCGAGTACATGGCGGGCGCGTGGGACGAGGCGCTCGTCCACGTCGAGCGCGCCGCCGCCATCGCCGCCGACTTCAAGGGCCTCGCCGCGCGCTCGTACGTGCCGTGGATCCGGGCGATGCTCGCCGCCGCCCGCCGCGACGGGCCGATGCTGCGCGCGCTGGAGGCCGAGCTCGACGCGGCGCCCGCGGTGCTCGCCGGCCATCGCGCCGCGGCCGCGATCGCCCGCGGTCTCGTGTACGCGGCGGCCGCCGACCACGAGGCGGTCCTGCGCGTGCTCGAGCCCGTCGCGGCGCCCGACGCGCCCGACGCGCTCGCCGAGCCCGGCTTCTGGCCCTGGCAGTCCGTGCAGGGCGCGTCGCTGCTCGCGCTCCAGCGGCTCGACGAGCTCGAGGCGTTCACCGCCGTGCACGCCGAGCGCGCCGACCGCCGCGGGCTGCGCTCCGCACAGGGCCGGATGGCACGGCTGCGGGGGCAGCTCGCGAGCGCGCGGGGTGATGCCGCCGAGGCGATCGAGCAGCTCGAAGCCGCGGTCGACCACCACGCGGCGGTCGCGATGCCGCTGGAGCTGGCGGTGGACCAGCTCGCCCTCGGCGAGGTGCTGCGCCGGCAGGGCCGGCGGCGCGCCGCGGCCGACGTCCTCGGCCGCGCGCACGGCGCCCTCACCCGCCTCGGCGCCGTCGGCGCGGTCGAGCGGGTGGAGCGGGAGCTCGTCGCCTGCGGCCTCACGCCCGCGCGGCGCGGCAGCGTCGACCGCGACCGGCTGACGCCCCAGGAGCGCGAGGTCCGGCGGCTCGTCGCGACCGGGATGTCCAACCGCGAGGTCGCCGCCGAGCTGCTCGTGAGCACGAAGACCGTCGAGGTCCACCTCACGCGGATCTACAGCAAGCTCGGCGTCAGCTCCCGCGCGCAGCTGATCGCCGCGGCGGCCGACGCGGCCGCCGCCGCGTCGGCGCCGTCCGGCGCGGCCTGACCGGTCGCCTCGCCGGCCTCGGCCGGCCCGGCCCGATCCCGGCGGCCCGGCCCGGAATCAGCCGACCGTGAAGCGCTTGGTCGTCGTCAGCCGCCGCTTGCCGCCCTGCGTGAGCGTGATCCGCGCGGAGTACGTGCCGCGGCGCAGTCCGCGCGTCGAGGCGAGCTTCACCCGCACGAGCTTGCCCGGCAGGATCCGCACCGCGGTCGCGGTGCCGTTGCGCGCGCCGCCGCCGCCCGTGATCCGCACGCTGCCGCCGACCGCGTCCGCGGTGTTGCCCGCGTTGCGGACGAGCAGCCCGAGCGCGCCGCCGCTCGAGCTCGCCGTCCCGGCCCGCAGGCGGTAGCGCTTCGAGGACGGGTTGAAGCGCATGCTGGCCACGAGCCGGTAGGCGACGTTCACGCCCGAGCCGCGCTTGGGCTTGCCGACGGCCTCGAGCGCGCCGTAGAGCGAGCCGCCCGAGGGGACGCGCCCGAGCGTCGCGTAGACGCGGCGGCTCTTGCCCGCGCCGAGCTTGAACTTCTTCGTGCTCAGTCCGACGCCGCGCAGCGTCCGCGAGCGGATCGCGCGCACGCCGCCGGACTTGGACTGCCGCCACGGCCGCGCCTTGACCGTGAACTTCAGCGGCCGGCTCGTCGTGTTGCGGACGACGGCCGAGGTGCTCGCCGCGCGGCGCGCCGTCGTCTCCATGATCGACGGCGTGACGGACACCGTCCCTTGCGCGGCGGCGGCCTTCGGCCCCGCGGTCCCCGCGTGGGCTGGGATGGCGACGGCGGCGGCGAGGCCGGCTGTCGCGATGGTCAGTGTCCTGCGATTCACGATGCTGCTCCTTCGGTGTCGCTTCACGGTGTTCCGGTGCTCAAGGTGATGAGGAGGGTCTTCTCGTAGGTCCCGCGCGGCCGCTCGCCCGCGCCGATGCGCTGGCGCAGGACGATCCGCGCGGGCGCGCGCGTGACCGGGCGCGAGAACGTGGCGAGCGGCTCGGCGAGCAGGGCGTCGAGCGGCTGGAAGGCGCCCTCGACGCGTCCCTCCAGCGGCGCGTCGAGCAGCCCGGCGCCGCTGCGCATGCGGCCCGCGGCGCGGCTGCCCGGCGCCGCCTCGTCCTCGACGTCGAGCACGGCCTGCGCGCCGGTCGAGGTGATCTCGGCGTCGATCGCCAGCGTCTCGGTCCGCGGCCCGGCCGGGAACGTCTCGAAGCCCGAGACCGGCTCGATCCCGAGCGCCAGCGTCTCCGCGACCTCGCCGCCGACGGGGGTGTCCTGCGCCGCGGCCGCGACGGGGTACCCGAGCGCCAGCGCGGCGGCGAGCGCGAGCGCGTGCCGGATCACAGCGCCCGCCCCCGCGGGACGACGATCACCGGGAGCCGCACGTCGGCGACGGTGCTCCCGCCGGCACGCAACCGGAAGACGAGCGTGCGCCGCGTGCGCGCCTTCAGGCGGACCGCGAAGCGGCCGTCGGCGCCGACCCGCACCGACCGCCGGCGCAGGACGACGCCGTCGCGCTTCTGCAGCAGCACGATCCGGGTGCCGCGCGCGGCGGGCACCCGGCGGCCGCCGCGCACGCAGGTCAGCCGCCCGGCGAACGCGTAGCGGCGGCCGGCGCGGAGCACGAGCCGCACGCCGTGGACGCGCGGGGCGCGCCATGCGGCCTTCACCTTCAGCCGCGGGCTCGCGCACGCGCCCGGCCCGGCCGGCGGGCCGCCGCTGCCGCCGGGCGGGTCGCCGGCGCCGTTGCCGGTGCCGACCCCGACGACGACGGTCGTCTGCTGCGTCACGGGCGCGTTCACGACGGTGACCACGCGATCGACGAGCCGCGCCTCCTGCCCGGCCGCGTCGGTCACCGTCACGGTCAGCCGGTGCGGGCCGTCGGCGACGCCGGTCGTGGGCACGAGCAGCGTCGCCTCGCCCGCCGACGGGCAGGTCGCGGGCTCGCCGTCGCACCCGAACGAGGCGCGGGCGCCCTCGGCGCCGTCGAGCCCGGCGCGCGCCGAGTGCAGGCCCTCGTCGGCGGACGCGAGCACGACGAGGCGCAGGACGCCGGAGGCCGGGTCGCGCACGCCGCTCACGGCGCCCTCCGGCCCGGCCGCGACGGCGGCCGGCGCCGCGGCCGCGGGCAGCGCGAGCGAAAGCGCGAGCAGCACGGCGGCGCGGATCACAGCGCCCACCGGCCACCCGCCTCGGGCGGGACCTGCTCGAGCGAGAGCATGAGCTCCCGCGGGTCGGTCGTCGCGGGGAAGAGCACGCAGCCGCGTGCCTGGCGCGCGACGTCCAGGCGCATGAGGCCCTGGAAGCCGCGCGAGCACGCGGCCTTCACGCCGAGCGCGGGCTCGGCGGCCTTGCCGGAGCCGTCGAGCAGGCGCGCCTGGGCGAGCTCCGCCTCGAAGATGGTGATGCCGGTGTTGCGGAGCTGGAGGTTCGCCGCGAGGTACTCGCGGCCGCCGACCTCGACGGGCTCGAGCGGGCCGAGGAGCTTCACGCGCAGGCGCACGCCGATGTTCGTCCCGGTGAGGGTGATGACCTCGCCGGTCGCGGCGCGCGGCGGCTGCGGGGGCGTGTGGTACTCGGCCTCGATCGTCGCCAGCTCGTCGTCGTGCGAGGGCTCGGGCGCGTCCCCGTAGTAGTCGCGCACGGCGGCGGGCAGCTCGCTGTCCGCGGCGGCGGGCGACGCGGTGGCCGCCGGCGGGGCCTTCGCGACCTCGGGCTCGTCGTCGCCGCAGCCGGCGAGGGCCAGGACGGAGGCGGCCGCCGCGGCGAGCGCGCGGAGTCGAGATGTGGTGCTGGTGGTGGTGATGCGGTCTCTCCCTGGTGCCCGTCGGGCGGGGCGCCGGCGCGATGGCCGGCGCCCCGTCCCAGCGGGACGACCTGCTCCTACGGCGTGGACGACGACAGCGTGAACGTGAGGTTCTTGCCGTACGTCCCGGCCCGGAGGCCTTCGTTGGCGCCGATCGACTGCCGCAGCGCGATCTGCACGGCCTCGTTCGAGACGGGGCCGCTGTAGCTCTGCAGCGTCAGCGGCGCGCCCGCCGTCGACGGCAGCGTCGCGTACGCCGGGTTCGGGTTCGCCGCCGTGGGCGAGCGGACCTGGAGCGGCGAGGCCAGCGCGAACGTGCCGTTGACCAGGTACCCGGTCGCCGTCGCGCTCGGGTCCGTGACCGTCAGCAGCGCGTTGCCCGCGGTGCTGGTGACCTGGGCCGCGAGGTTCAGGTCGTAGTCGCGGGCGAGGCCCGGGACGAACGTCCCGAAGCTCCACGGGCCGGCCGGGATGCTGAGGGCGAGCTGGCCGGCGACGTCGCCGCCCACCTCGCCGCCGACGGGCACGTCCTGCGAGACCGGGCCCGGCAGGCTCTTGCCCACCAGCGTGACCCGCTCGGTCGCGTCGTCGGAGTTCGAGGTGAACTGCAGGCGGGCGAGCGAGGTCGCGCCCGAGCGCAGCGGCTTGAAGGCCACCTGCACCGTGCACGTGCCACGCGGGATCGCCGGCAGCTCCGCCGTCGCCACACGGCCGGCCGGGATCGGCGCGGCGGTGCAGTTCTGGCTCGCGATCGAGAAGTCCGCCGACGACGGGGCGTCGACGGCCTCCTGGCCGATCGTGATGTTCGTGATCGTCAGGGGCTGCTCGCCCGTGTTCTGCACGACCACGGGGACCGTGGTCGTCGTGCCCACCGCGGCGGCCGGGAAGGCGACCGGGAGCGCGAGCAGCGTGCCGACCGAGGTCGGGCCGGCGCCCTTCAGGTTGGAGAGCGACGTGTCGGCATCGGTGATCGTGCCGCCGTCGTGCTCCTGGTGGTAGTAGCGGACGCGGTTGTTCGCCGCCGTCAGGATCGGGCGGAAGTCCAGCTCGCCCGTGCCCGTCGCGCGCGGCGAGCCGCCGCGGCTCGAGATGCCCGTGCCGCGCGCCGTGATGTTGATGCCGTCCTTGATGTGGAGCAGCTGGACGCGCGTCGGGTACTTGTTGATGATCGCCGCGGACGCGGTGCCCGTGACGTCGTCATGGGCGTCCGAGGACCAGAACACGTCCAGCTCCGCCGCGACGTAGCGCGGATCGGTGTTGTCCATGATCACCTCGTACGCCGTCTTGGTGACCCCGTTCTCGACGTACTTGCGATCGAACTCGTCCGTGTGGTTGTGGATGTAGGCCGGGCCGACGCCGGCCTCGACGGCCTTCTTGCCCATGCGGTTCAGCGCCTGGGCGGAGGCGAGCGTCGCGGCGTAGGTGGCGATGCCCGGGTCGGCGACGCCTCCGGAGCCGATGTAGTCGGCGCCGAGGATCTTCGCCGCGTTGACCCGCGCGTCCCACTGGGCCTCGTTCGTGGAGCCGTGCCAGCCGCCGGCGTGGAGGCCGTACTCGTCCATCAGCGCGCGGTACGCCTGCAGCCCGGCGATGTCGGTGCTCGCCGGGAAGCCGGCGTGGCCGAAGAGCTCGATGTTGGTCACGCCCTCCGACCGGAGGAACGCGAAGAGCGCCTCGAGGCGCTCCAGGCGGCACTCGGTCGTCGTCGACGTGGCGCAGGCCGCGGAGACGCTCGTGATCGGGTTGGCGGCGCCCGTGTTGCCGCCGTTGGAGATGTACCCGCCGTAGTTGAACATCTGCACGCCCAACTGGCCGGTCTTGATGCCGTTGCCCAGCTTCTCAGGGCGTTGTGCCTGGGCCGCGCCGGCAGCGAAGAGCGACAGACCCGCACTGGCCACCAGCGCGCAGGCCAGCGTCCGTGCACTTCCTCTCCTCATTCCACTCCCCTTCTCTCGTGGCGCTCTCTCCAACGCCAGCTGATCGACAAGGGGCCCTCTCTCCCGGCTCGGTCGCTCGGGGCGACGTGCCAAAACCCGCGAGGAACATAGACCCATGTGGATGCGGAGTCAACGGCTTTTGCTGTCTGATTACGCAAAAGTCCGGAATCCGTCGCCGCTTGAAGTCGGACTAATGCTTGACAGGCGGCGTTCGAAGGGCTACCTATCCCGTTCGGGCCGAGGGGAGAGTCGGCTCAAGGCCGCGTCGGCACGACGTGGCCATGAGCAACTCAACGGAGGAGGGACACCCCCATGCGTGCGACCCTGCACGCCCGCCCATGTCCGGGCGGAGCGCTGCTGCTCGCGCTGGCGATCTGCGCGCTGCTGCCTGCGACGGCGGCGGCGAAGCCGGCCGTCAAGATCAAGAGCGTCGACGTACCGCAAGCGGTCGTCGCGAGCGGCTCGGCGTTCGAGCTGTCGGCCAAGCTGAAGAACCGGTCGGGCAAGGCGCTGCGGCCGCGTCTGAGCGCGCAGTTGCGCGCCGACCAGGGCGGCACGTGGCGCAGGATCGCCTCGCGCCGCACGGCGAAGCTGAAGGCCGGACGCGCGGCCACGGTCGCGCTCAAGGCGCGTGTGCCCAAGCAGGTCGGTCCCGGCACCTACGACATCAAGGTGTGCGCGAAGTCCCGCGGCACGAAGGTCTGCGTCACGGTGGACCTCTCGCTGATCGTCGGCCCGCCCGGCCCCGCCGGCCCCGCCGGTCCTCCGGGCCCCGCCGGACCCGCGGGTCCCGCCGGCCCTCCCGGTCCGCAGGGCCCGCAGGGACCGCCCGGCGGTCCCGGTCCTGATCCTGACCCCGAGGGCCGCTTCGGCGTGCTGGTCTTCACGGAGACCGGCGTCGACGACGCGAACTCGGAGTACCACGCCTCCACCACCGCGGGCATCGCGGCGATCGAGGACCTCGCTGAGGAGCAGGACTTCTTCGTCGACGTGACGGACGACTCCGACGGCTTCTTCACCGACGAGGCGCTCGACGACTACCGCGTCGTCGTCTTCCTCAACACCTCGGGCAACGTGCTCACGGCTGCGCAGCAGCACGCGTTCGAGCAGTACTACAAGGCCGGCGGCGGCTTCCTGGCCGTCCACGGCGCGATCGCGACCGAGCCCGGCTGGGACTTCCTGAGCGACCTGCTCGGCACGCGCGCCGAGGGCGCCGAGTCCGCGGTCGAGCCGGCGACGATCAAGGTCGCCGACCGCGGGCACGACGCGAGCAAGGAGCTCCCGCTGCGCTGGCAGCACGCCGACGGCTTCTACAACTACGCCGACAACGTGCGGGGCTTCTCGCACGTCCTCGCGACGGTCGACGAGTCGACCTACGACGGCGGCGACATGGGCGCCGACCATCCCGTCGCCTGGTGCCAGGACTACCAGGGCGGTCGCTCGTTCTACACCGGCGTCGGCCACACCGCCGCGTCGTTCGGCGACGCGGACACGCGCAAGCACCTGAGCGGCGCCATCGAGTGGGCCGCCGGCGAGTCCGACCCGGTCTACAGCGACTGCGGCGCGACCGTGCTCGCGAACTACCAGCAGACGAAGATCTCGGCGCCGCCGAACCTGAACGAGCCGATCGGCTTCGATCAGCTGCCCGACGGCCGGATCCTGCAGACCGCGCGCCTCGGCCAGGTCCGCCTCCACGACCCGGAGTCGCAGACCTCGCAGATCATCGCGAACATCCCGGTGTACACGCACAGCGAGGACGGCCTCTACGGGCCGGCCGTCGACCGGAACTTCGCGGAGAACAAGTGGGTGTACCTCTACTACTCGCCGCTCGCGATGGAGGGCAACGACCCGAGCGGCAAGCCCTACCCCGCGAGCACGCCGGCCGGCGCGGCGCCCACGGCGCCCCAGGCCAGCCTGGACGCGTGGGACGACTGGCGCGGCTACTTCCAGCTCTCGCGCTTCAAGTTCGTCGACGGTGCCACGCCGTCGCTGGACCTGGCGTCGGAGCAGAAGATCATGAAGGTCAACGTCAACCGCGGTGCCTGCTGCCACGTGGCCGGCGACATCGACTTCGACGAGGACAACAACCTCTGGCTGGTCACGGGCGACGACACGCCCGCGGGCGGAGGCAACTCGGGCGGCTGGGGCCCGTTCAACGACATGAAGACGGACGAGACCCAGGTCGTGCGCGTCAACGGCTCGACCGGCGGCACGTTCACCCTCACGTTCGACGGCCAGACCACGGCGCCGATCGCATGGAACGCGACGGGCGACGCCGTGCAGGCGGCGATCGAGGGGCTGTCGAGCGTTGAAGCGGGCGACGTCCTCGTGCAGTGCGGCGCCTCGCCGTGCACGGCGGCGCAGACCGTCAACGCGGCGAACCAGAACGTCGTCTTCACAGGGCAGTTCGACGAGTCGGACGTGCCGCAGATGACGGCGGACATCACCGGCCTCACGGGTACGGCGCCCGCCGTGGCGGTGACCACCTCGGTGGCGGCGGGGCTGTTCCAGCCGCCGTGGTTCGACGCCCGTCGCGGCGCGCTCAACACGAACGACCTGCGCGGCAAGGTCCTCCGTATCAAGGTGAACGAGAACGGGTCGTACACGTCCGTCGCCGGGAACCTGTTCGACGGCACGGAGGAGGGCGGCGGCAAGACCCGTCCCGAGATCTACGCGATGGGCTTCCGCAACCCGTTCCGCATCCA
>JBEVIG010000026.1:0-36168 GCA_040510855.1 Solirubrobacteraceae bacterium | reverse complement strand
CGCGGCAACGGCGCGGTGCACGCCCCTGCGGCGGCCGCGCCCGCGATCGACTACGAGGAGACGGCCGTCGGGCGGCTGCCGAAGGGGCCGGCCGCCGACGCGGCGCTGGCCGCCGCGGCCGCGTCGTCGCCCTCGGCTCGGGCGCGCCCGAGCGCGGACGTCCTCGACCTGGGCGCCGCGTCGCGCGGCGCCGTGCTGAAGCGGGCCGTGCCCGTCGCGGTCGCCGCCGCGGCGCTCGGCGCCGTCATCGTCGTCTGGAGGAGGAGGGCCGCATGAGCGTGCCGCTGGAGTTCACGGGGACGGGCGGGCAGCGCATCGTCGACCTCTCGATGCCCGTCCACGCCGACATGATGACCTTCCCGCGGGTCCCGCCGCCGATGCTGCTCGTCAACGAGACGCACGAGGAGTTCGCGGAGCGGATCGGGACGAAGGCGCACGGGCTCGACATGGGCACCGCGCACTACGTCGTCATCCAGGACGACCACGTCGGCACCCACTGCGACGCGCGCAAGCACATCGTCCCCGACGCGGGCGGCCCCGAGACGATCCCGCTCGACTACTGCTTCGCGGACGGGGTGCTGCTCGACTTCACCGCGCTCGAGCCGGGGCACGGGATCACGGCGGCGGAGGTCGAGGCCGAGCTCGCCCGCATCGGCTACGAGGTCAAGCCGCGCGACATCGTCCTCATCCACACGGGCGCGGGCGCGTACAACGGCGAGGAGCGCTACAAGACCGACCACCCGGGGATGACGGCCGAGGCCGTGCGCTGGCTGATCGCGCGCGGGGTGCGGATGATGGGGATCGACGCGATCACCTTCGACCCGCCGGTCTGGGCGATGTTCGAGCGCAAGCAGTTCTGGGAGGCGCACCGGGTGATGTGGGACGAGGAGTACTGGCACCTCGAGAACCTGATGAACCTCGAGCTGATCGGGCGGCCGCACGGGTTCAAGCTCTGCGTGCTGCCGATCAAGTGGACGGCGACGACGGCGGCGCCGGTGCGGGCGATCGCGATCGTGGAGGACTGATGCTGCTGGCCTTCGACGAGGCGGCCTGCGCGGACGTGGAGGTCGCCGGCGGCAAGGGCGCGTCGCTGGCGCGGATGACCGCGCTCGGCATGCCGGTGCCGCCGGGCTTCGTGGTGCCCGCGGATGCGCTGGAGGCGGCGCTGGCCGGCACGGCGGCTTCGATCCGGGAGGTGCTCGCGCGCGGCGAGTCCGGCGAGGACCTCGCCGCGATCTCCGCCGAGGCGATCGCGCTCGTGCGCGCGGCGGACTCGGGCGGCGCGTTCCCCGCCGAGGTGGAGGCGGCGTACGCGCGACTCGGCGACGTGCCGGTCGCGGTGCGGTCGAGCGCGACGGCCGAGGACTCCGAGGCGGCGAGCTTCGCGGGGCAGCAGGAGACCTACCTGCACGTCCACGGGGTCGACGGGATCGTCGAGCGGATCCGCGACTGCTGGTGCTCGTTCTTCACGGAGCGTGCGCTGTTCTACCGGTCGAAGAAGGGGTCGCTGAGCGATCTCGGCATGGCCGTCGTCGTGCAGCGGATGGTCGAGCCCGACGTCGCAGGCGTGCTCTTCACGATCGACCCGACGCGGGGCCGGAGGGACCGGATGCTGGTCGAGGCCGTCTTCGGGCTGGGCGAGGGCGTGGTCTCCGGGCAGCTCACGCCCGACCACTTCGTGCTCGCGCGCGACGGGCGGGTGAAGCGGACGAAGCTCTCGCCGCAGCCCTACAAGATCGTCGCGGGGCCGTCGGGCGGGACGGTCGAGGTGGAGCTGGAGGCCGGGGCGGGCGCCGCGGCGTGCGTGACGGAGGACCAGCTCGCCCGCCTCGCGGCGGTCGGGCTCGAGCTCGAGGAGCGGCTCGGCGGACCGCAGGACATCGAGTGGGCGATCCAGGACGACGAGCTCTTCGTCCTGCAGTCGCGGCCGGTCACGGCGTAGCGCCGAAGGTGCCGCCGGGGTCGAAGCGGCGCTTGAGCTCGAGCAGCCGCTCGCGGTTGCCGAGGTGCCAGGCCGGGTCCCACGGATCGAGGTCCGTGTCGGGGAAGTTGGGGTAGGCGCCGCCGGTCCCGTGCGGGTGGGTGATGGCGTGGGAGGCGGCGAGCCACTCGCGGGCGGCGGCCGGGTCGCCGTCCACGGTGACCGCGTGCTTGAGGAGGAAGCGCGCGTCGCGATGGGCGAACGCGGTGGCCCCGGGCGCGACGCGGGTGTAGGCGCCCGCCCAGGGTGAGAAGTCGAGCTCCGCCTCGATGCCGTCCGGCCGCAGGTGGAGGTGGGCGATCAGCGCCTCGGCCGCCGTGTCGGGGAGCGCGGCGCGGAAGTACTCCGACTTGCACCACATCGGCGTGTCCTGCCCGGGCTGCGCGTCGGGGCCGGCGAGGAAGCGCTTGACCTCGCGGAACGAGCCGGGGTGGTGGACGGCGGCCCGCGGCGGCGCGCCGGCGGCGTCGCAGAGCCCGGCGAGCGTCCGCGACGTCTCGGCCTCCGACCCCGCCATCGAGCCGAACACCTTCACCTGCAGCCGATCGCCGGCGGTCACGACGAGGCTCGCGGCCATCGCCTCGGGCGCCTCGGGCGCCCAGCGCTGCCAGGCGTGGAGCACGGCGGGGAGCGCCTCCGGCGCCCACAGCAGCTCGAAGGCCGTCGACTGCGGCGCCTCGACCGTCGCGAACGAGAGCCGGGTGACGACGCCGAACCGCGCCTGGCCCGCGCCGCGCAGCGCCCACAGGAGGTCGTCGCCGGCGCGCACGATCTCCCCGCTCGCGAGCACGACCTCGGCGGCGTGCAGCCGATCGCTCAGCGTCCCGTGCATCCGCCCGAGGATCCCCAGCCCGCCGCCGAGCGTGAGCCCGCCGATCCCGACGGTCGTGCCGCAGCCCGCGTTCAGCGTCCGCTCGTGCTGCTCGAGCGCGTCGTAGATCCGCCCGAGCGTCGCGCCGCCGCCGATCACGGCGACGTCGCCCTCGAGCCGCACCTCGTCGAGCCCGCTCAGGTCGATCAGCAGCCCGTCCGTCGACGAGGTTCCGGCGAAGCAGTGCCCGCCGCCGCGGACGGCGACGCGCAGCCCCTCCGCCCGTGCGCGCGTGAGCGCGGCGGCGACGTCGGCCGCCGAGCGGCACGCGGCGACCTCCGCCGGCCTGACGTGCCGGAATCGCGCGAGTGCCTCCGCCATGCGCGGGATCGTGCCATACGGCCCCGGCCGGCCGGCGACCGGCTTGGACTGCCGATCGCGGGGCCGCGCGCCACCCTTGGTGCTCGCGCTTACCACGTCAGCGCCGCAGGCACTCGATCGAGTTCTCGCGCCCGAGGCTGACGGACGGCACCGGCTGCTTCAGGGTGTTCAGGTCCTGGTCGAGGCAGGTGACGGTGCTCGCGGGCTTCCGCTCCGGATCCGTGTTGTCCGTGACGACGGCAGAGGCCGAGCCGGCCGAGGCGAGGAGGCCGGCGATGACGCCGAGGGTGGCGGCCGACCGCTTGAGGGTGCTGCTGGGCATGAGATCCGTCCTTGGGGTTGGGTACGCCCCTTGGACCCGCGGCGGCTCCCGCAGGTTGGGCACATGCTCAGAGCGAGACGACGGAGCCGGCGCGCGGGTCGAGCAGCCCTCGCTCCTGCGCGCCCGCGATCACCCGGGCCACGCGGGCCAGCCGGCGGCCCTGCGCGATCGCGACGACCGTCGTCTCCCGGTCCGGCGGGCCCACCCGCGTCCCGCTCGTGAACGAGGCGCCGTAGGGATTGCCGCCCCCGTTGAACGCCTCGTGGACCGTGTAGCCCAGCGGCAGCACGATCGCGCCCCAGTGGTAGAAGGTGTTGTTGAGGGCCAGGATCGTCGACTCCTGGCCGCCGTGGACGGTCTGCGAGGCCGTGAACGCGGTCGCGACCTTGTTGACCAGCTTGCCCGCCTCCCACAGCTCCCCGGCCTGGTCGAGGAACATCTTCAACTGGGCCGCCACGTTGCCGAACCGGGTCGGCGTGCCGAACGCGAGGCCGTCGGCCCACTCGAGATCGGCGAGCGACGCGGTCGGCTCGTCGCTGACCTCGGTGCGGTGCCGCCCCCACGCCTGGCTGCGGGAGATCACGAGCTCCGGCGCGAGCTCCTCGACGGGGCGGAGCCGGACCTCCGCGCCCGCGGCGGCGGCGCCCTCGGCGACGGCCTTGGCGAGCGCGTGGACATGTCCGGTGGCGCTGTAGTAGGCGACGAGGATCCTCGCGGGCCGGTCGGTCGGGTCGGTCATACGGAGCGAGTCTGCGCTCCGCACGCGCCGTTCGCGCCCGTGAGGCACTGGTCCTCACCCTGGACCCCGTGCGGCGTTAGGTTGCCCGCGACGTGATCACGGACGCGCACGTTCCCGCCATCCTCGCCGCGTTCGGGCTCGGGTCGGAGGGACGCCTCTCCGACGGGCCCGTCGCAAGCGGGCGGATCGGATCGATCTGGCGGCTGGACACCGACCGCGGGAGCTGGGCCGTCAAGCAGGTCGGCGACCTCGCCGCCGGGGAGCTCGCGGGGCTGCTCGAGGGCACGGCGTTCCAGGAGGCAGCCCTCGCCGCGGGCGTGCCGACGCCCGCGGTGCGGCGCACGCGGACGGGCGAGCCCGTCGCGGACTGCCTCGGGGTCCGGGTCCGCGTCCACGCGTGGGTGGATCTGCACGACGCGGACACGGACCTCGATCCGCGCGACGCGGGCCGGCTCGTCGCCGGCCTCCACCGCGTCGACTTCGCCGGTGCGATCGGCGTCGACCCCTGGTACGCCGAACCGCTGGGCGCGGCGCGCTGGTCCGCGCTCGTGCGCGACCTCCGCGCGCGCCGCGCCCCGTTCGCGGACGCGCTCGACGCGCTCGTCCCGGAGCTGGTCGCACTCGAGGGGTTCACCGGCGGCCCTCCGCGCGTGCTCCGGACCTGCCACCGCGACCTCTGGGCCGACAACCTGCGGCGGACGCGCGACGGCGGCCTGTGCGTATTCGACTTCGACGACGCCGGCCTGGCCGATCCGTCCCAGGAGCTGGCGCTCGTCCTCGTGGAGTACTGCGCGGCGGATCCGCGCCGGGCGGCTCCGCTCCGCGCGGCGTACGCCGAGGCGGGCGGGCCCGGGCGCGTCGAGGCTCCGGCGGACTTCGCGATGCCGATCGCGCAGCTCGCCCACATCCTCGCCGAGGGCTGCCGGCGCTGGGCGGCGGCCACGACCGACGCGGACCGGGCCGACAACGAGGCGTGGGTCCGCGAGTTCACCGACCGGCCGCTGACCCGATCCGTGATCGACGCGCTCCTCGCGCACCGCTGACGCTCAGTCGTCGTCCTCGACGTCGCCCCCGGCGTCCTCGTTGCACTCGATCTGCGGCGGCTCCTCGCCGGGAAACGCGAGCAGGTCGAGCTGCGCGGGCCGGTGGCCGTCCATGTCGAAGGCGAACACCGCGCGGCGCTCGCGGCCGCCGCCGCGCCGCTCGTAGTCGTAGCCCCGCGCGACGCGCACGCCCACGGTGTACAGGCACTCGTCGAACCGGGTGATCTCCGCGACGGGCTCGGCGAGGTCCTGCACGCGCTCGCGGAGACGGGCGAGGCGCCCGGGCTTCGCGAAGGCCGCGCTCCGCCGGCGGGCGCGGGGCGGGAGCCGGAAGGGGCCCTCGCCGGGCTCCGTGCCGCACGCGCGCGCCGCGAACGGGCGGTCGCGGCCGGCGAACGCCGCCAGCTCGTAATCGGGGTCCTCCCACTCGGTCGCGTCGAGGTCGAGCGCGGCGGCGTAGCCGTCCCCGCGCCGGAAGCCGAGCTGCTGGTCCGGGTCGCCGAGCTCGGTCACCGGCACCCAGGTGAGGCACGACTCCCAGTCGTCGAAGCGCTCCGTCCGCCGCTCGACGCGTGCCGCGAGCCGCGCGAGCGCGCGGCGGGTGGGCACGGCCGCGGCGTGCCCCGTGCCGTTCGGGTCCGGCGCGGCGCTGAGGCAGCGCGGCCGGCGGGCGAGGCGGAGGAAGCGGAGGCGCGCGCCCGAGCCGGCGCGCGCCGGGACGAGCGCCGTGCGCCCGAACGCGCCCGTGCCGTCGCGCTCGTCGTAGCGGAACCCCCAGCGGTACCGCGGATCGCCCGCCTGCTCGGCCGGCACGGTCGACGTGCACGCGAGCAGGCGGTCGATGCGGCGGCTGCGCCGGTCGAGCACCCGGAGGCGCCGCGCGAGCCGCTCCAGCGGGTCCCCGGCCGCCGGCGCCCGGCGCTCGCGCGCCGCGCGCGCCCGCGCGAGCGACGGCGGCCGGCGCGGCACTTCCGCCACGGAGGCCGTCCGGGCCGTCGCACGCGCGGCCGGCGGCGGCGGGGACTGCACCGCGCCGATGTCGCACGGCACGCCCCGCACGCGCGGCGTGCCGGTCGCGTCGTGGGTGCGCACCTCCTCCCAGTCCACGAACCGGTCGAGCAGATGCCCGGCCGGGAGCGGCGCGGGCAGCGCGAGCGCGCAGCGGCCGGACGGGATGCGGGCGCGGACCGGGCTGCCGTCGACGGGGGTGAGGACGAAGCCCTTCGGGTCGTCCTCCAGCCGTCGCAGCAGCGGATCGCCGCCCGCGACGTCCGTCGCGTGCGTGAGCTCGCAGCTCGCGTCCGTGACGAAGTTGAAGCCCGCCGAGACGGCCTCGTAGACCCGGCAGCTCCGGCGCGTCGGCCGCGTGTCGCCGGTCGTCTCGTCGACCGTCGCCGGGCCGATGACCGACCCGAAGGCGTGCAGGGTCCCCGCGGAGCCGAGGTTGGCGGCGACGGACGCGATGTTGGCCGTGACCGTGGAGCCCAGGACGATCATCCGCCCGGCCGCGAGCGCGCCGCCGCCCTCGCCCTCGGCGTAGTTGTCGGTCAGGGTCGCGTTGACCAGCACGAGGTCGCCGCGCGCCCACAGCCCGCCGCCGGCGTGCGCGACGGCGAGGTTGCGGGCGACCGTGGAGTTGACGATCAGGACGTCGGCCTCGCCGGCCACCGCGCCGCCGCGGTCGTCGGCCCGGTTGCCGATCAGCGAGGAGTCGAGCACGGCGACGTCGCCGTCGAGCGTGAAGATCGCGCCGCCCGGCCCGTCGGCGGTGCTGCCGTCGATCAGCGAGCCGATCACGGTCACGTCGCCGTCCTCGTCGGCGTACAGCGCGCCGCCGTCGCCGTCGGTCGTGTTGCCGTCGACCTGCGACCGGACCACGAGGATGTCGCCCGTCGATCCGACGGCGCCGCCTGACCCGTCGACGAGGTTGTTGCTCAGCACGGAGTCGTGGATCTCGACGCCGCCGCGGCGGGCGTACACGCCGCCCCCGTCGTCGTTCGCCAGGTTGCCGTTGATGTGCGACCGGATGACGGTGACGCCGCGCATCGAGAACAGCCCGCCGCCCGGCCCCTCCGCGAGGTTCTTCGTCACCGCGCCGCCGGTGAATGCGAGCTCGCCGCGCGTGGCGAGCGCCGCGCCCGGCCCGTCCGCGCCGCCCCGGGTCAGCGTCACCTCGCGGAGCTCGAGGAAGCCGGTCCCGTCCTGGCGCAGCAGGCGCTGCTCGAAGCACGTCTGGCGCAGCGTGTGCCCGTGGCCCTCGAGCAGCAGCGGGAACGGCGACTCGCGCACGGGATCGCCGCTCCCGCAGTCGCGCAGCACGATGTCCGCCCCGAGGTCGATCCGGCGGCGCAGCGGGTCCGCCCACGCCCGGCGGAGCCCCTCCTCCGTCGTCACCGCCGCGCGCGCGGAGGCGCGCGCCTCGTGCCCGTCGGCGGCGCCGGCCAGGGCGAGGGCCGCGAGGGCCGCCACCGCCAGGACCGGCGCGCCGGCGTCATCGGCGGACCACACCCCGGACGTCCTTCATGTACCGGTCGGCGGCCTCCGTCGCCTGCTCGGACGTGTCGCCGGACAGCCGCGCGGCGAGGTAGGGCGCGTACCAGTCCCACCAGTCGTGCGGCGGCGAGGCCTTCTCGAAGCCGTCGTGGTGCTCCGCGGTCTCGTGCAGGAGACCGGCGAGCGTGGCGACGTCGACCCCGCTGCCGTCCACGGCCGTCACCGCCCGGGGAGCCGCGTGGTGATCTCCTGCAGCATCCAGCCGTTCCCGTCCGGGTCGCTGAACGAGACCCAGGAGCCGTACGAGCCGCGCCCGGGGTCGGGCCCGGGCACCCGGTCCTTGGTGCCCGCGTGGTGGAAGACGCCGCCGGCGTCGTGGAACACCTCGCTGGCGTCCACCCCGCGCTCGACCAGCTCGGCACGCGCGGCCTCGATGTCGTCGACGACGAGGACGAGGCTGTCGGCCGCCCCCGGGACGGCGTCGGTGACGCCGGTGCCGAAGATGATCGAGGCCGGCGACCCGGGCGGCGTGAGCTGCACCACCCTGAAGTCCTCGTCCGTGGTGAGATCGGCGTCCAGCCGCCAACCGAGGCGCTCGTAGAACTCGCGCGCCCGGTCGACGTCGCTGACGGGCAGCACGACCACCTCGAGCTTGAATTCGGTCGTGGTGCTCCCGGCCGGCGTCGTGCCCGGCGACTGCACCTCCGCGGTGCTCATCGGTACCTCCATGGTCGGTGTCCACGGCACCGTCGCTCCGGCGGGGCGGGGTTCGCGCCCGGGGACACCCGGGCCGGGCTCCCTGGTCCTTTAGGCTTGCGTCGGCAATGACCGCGCATCGCCCGCCGGTGTTGTTGGGCCGTGCAGCCGAGCGCGAGGCACTCGATCGGCTGCTCGATGATGTGCGCGATCACCGCAGCGCGGTGCTCATCGTGCGGGGCGAGGCCGGGGTCGGGAAGACCGCGCTGCTCGAGTACTGCGCGGGCCGGGCCTCCGGCTTCCACGTCGCGCGGGCGACCGGCGTGGAGTCGGAGATGGAGCTGCCGTTCGCCGGGCTCCACCAGCTCTGCGCGCCGATGCTCGAGCGGCTGGGCTCACTCCCGGACGCGCAGCGGGGAGCGCTCAGCGTGGCGCTGGGCCTGGCGCCCGGCGCGACCCCCGACCGCTTCCTGGTCGCGCTCGCGACGCTGAGCCTGCTCGCGGAGGCGGGCGCCGAGCGGCCGCTGCTGTGCTTCATCGACGACGCGCAGTGGCTCGACGCGGCGTCGGCGCAGGCGCTCGGCTTCGTCGCGCGCCGGCTGCTCGCGGAGTCGGTGGCGATCGTGTTCGCGGTCCGCGCGCCGTCGGACACGCACGAGCTCGCCGGCCTGCCGGAGCTGGAGCTCGGCCCGCTCCCGGACGAGGCCGCCCGGGCGCTGCTGGCCAAGGTCATCCCGGGACGCCTCGACGAGCGCGTGCTCGGGCGGCTCGTGACCGAGATGCGCGGCAATCCGCTGGCCATCCTGGAGCTGCCGCGCGCCCTGGCCCCCACGCAGCTGCCGGCGACGTTCGGGCTGCAGGGGGCGAACGAGCTCCCCGGCCGGATCGAGGAGAGCTTCCTGCGGCGGCTCGAGGCGCTGCCGGACGACGCCCGGATGCTGCTGCTCGTCGCCGCGGCGGAGCCGATCGACGATCCCCTGCTCGTGTGGAGCGCGATCGACCGGCTCGGGATCGCCCAGTCGACGGCCGACGAGACGGAGGGGCTGCTCCAGGTCGGGGAGCGCGTGGCGTTCCTCCACCCGCTCGTGCGCTCCGCCGTCTACCGCTCGGCGTCGGCGGCAGAGCGGCGCGCGGTGCATCTCGCGCTGGCCGAGGTCACCGACGCGGGCTCCGGCGCCGACCGCCGCGCGTGGCACCTGGCCGCGGCGGCGGCAGGGCCGGACGAGCAGGTGGCGGCCGAGCTCGAGCGGTCGGCCGGCCGGGCGCAGGCGCGCGGCGGGCTCGCCGCCGGCGCGGCGTTCCTCCGCCGCTCGGTGGCGCTGACGCGCGATCCCGTGCGGCGCGTCGACCGCGTGCTGGCCGCGGCCGAGGCCTGCCTCCACGCCGGGCGGTTCGACGCCGCCGTCGAGCTGCTCGCGGCCGTGGAGCCCGACGAGCTCGACGAGCTGCCGCGCGCCCGCGTCCAGCTCCTGCACGCCGAGCTCGCGTACGCGCAGGACCGGGGCAGCGAGGCGCCGGCCCTGCTGCTGCGGGCGGGCCGCACGCTGGAGCGGCTCGACGCACGGCTCGCGCGTGACACGTACCTCGACGCGTGGGGCGCCGCGCTGTTCGCGGGGCGGCTCGCGGGCGCGGGCGACCTGCACGACGTCTCCCGGGCCGTGGTCGCCGGGCCGGCCGCCGACGACCCGCCGCGCCCGCGCGACCTGCTGCTCGACGGGTTCGCGCTCGTCTTCACCTCCGGGCGCCCGGAGGCGGGCCCGGTGCTGCAGCAGGCCACCGCGGCGTTCGCCGGCCCGGACGTCTCCGTGGAGGAGGTGCTGCGCTGGGGCTGGCTGGCGACGGCCGCCGCGGTGTACGGGTGGGACTACGACAGCTGCCTCGCCGTCTCGTCCCGGGCGGCGCAGCTCGCGCGCGACGCCGGCGCGCTCGAGGTGCTCGTGGTGGCCGTCAACGTGCTCGCGCAGGCGGTGGCGCTCGGCGGCGACTTCCCGGCGGCCACGTTCCTGATCGCCGAGGCCGACTCCATCACGGAGGCGACGGGCGCGCGCGTCGCTCCCTACGGCGCCCTCGTGCTCGGAGCGCTCCGCGGCCGGGAGGCGGAGACGTCGCGGCTCATCGCCGCGACGATCCGCGACGCCACGCTGGGCGGCCAGGGCACCGCGGTCCAGTACGCCCAGTGGGCCCGGGCCGTGCTCATGAACAGCCTCTCCCGCTACGACGAGGCCGTGGTCGCCGCGACCACCGCGAGCGAGGACACGCCCGAGCTGTTCGTCTCGATGTGGTCGCTGAGCGAGCTGGTCGAGGCGGCCATCCGCACCGGCGACACGCCGCGCGCGGCCCGCGCGCTCGCGCAGCTCGAGGTCCACGCGCGGGGGAGCGACGCCGGCTGGGCGCTCGGCCTGATCGCGCGGGCGCGCGCGGCGCTCGACGAGGAGGACTCGGCCGAGGCGCTGTTCCGCGAGGCGATCGACCAGCTGCGCCGCACGCCGCTGCGTCCCGAGCTCGCGCGCTCGCACCTGCTCTACGGCGAGTGGCTGCGGCGCCGCGGCCGCCGGGTCGACGCCCGCGAGCAGCTCCGCGCCGCCCACGAGCAGCTGACCGCGCTCGGCATGGAGAGCTTCGCCGAGCGTGCGCGCCGCGAGCTCGTGGCGACGGGCGGGAAGGCGCGCCGGCGCACGATCGAGACGCGCGACGACCTCACGGCGCAGGAGGAGCAGATCGCGCGGCTGGCCCGCGACGGGCTGTCGAACCCGGAGATCGGCGCGCGGCTCTTCCTCAGCCCGCGGACCGTGGAGTGGCACCTGAAGAAGGTCTTCACGAAGCTCGGGATCAGCTCGCGTATGGCGCTGCACGACGCACTGCCGCGCGAGGGCCGCGAGGCCGCCTAGCCAGGGAGTCCGACCCGGGGATACCCGGGCGCGAGCGGCGGCCCCCGGCCGCAGGCTGCGCGCATGCCAGCGCTCACCGTGACCCGCTCGGCGACCCGGTGGAACGTCACGTTCGCCAACCCGCCGGGCAACCTCGTCGACCCTGAGATGATCCTCGAGCTCCAGTCCCTCGTGGACGAGCTCGAGCGCGACCCCGACGTGACGGTGGTCGTCTTCGCCAGCGACGACCCCGGGCACTTCCTCGGCCCGTACGACATGTCGCGGGCGGCCGACACCCCGGCCGATCCCGGTCCGACGGGAATGGCGCCGTGGCTCGACCTCACCATCCGCCTCAGCCGCCTGCCGGTCGTCTCGATCGCGCGCATCCGCGGCGCGGCCCGCGGCGTCGGGCTGGAGTTCGCGCTGGCCTGCGACCTGCGGTTCGCGAGCCGCGAGCGCGCGGCGCTCGACCAGCCCGAGGTCGGCCACGACCTCGTGCCCGGAGGCGGCGCGATCGCGCGGCTCCCGGCGCTCGCGGGCCGCGCCCGCGCGCTGGAGCTGATCCTCGGCTCCGTCGTCCTCGACGGTCCGACCGCGGAGCAGTACGGCGTCGTCAACCGCGCCGTGCCGGACGGCGAGCTCGACGCGTTCGTGGCCGCGTTCGCGGGCCGGCTCGCCGAGCTGGACCGCGAGACGCTGGCGTCCGCGAAGGCGCTCGTCGACCGCGCGACGCTGCCCGCGAACGAGGACCTGCTCGCCGCCTACCGCGCGTTCTTCGCGTCCGCGGCCCGGCTGGCGGTGGCGCGATGAGCGACTTCGACGTCATCGTCGTCGGCGGCGGCTCGCCCGGCGAGCACTGCGCCGGAGCGCTGGCCGAGGGCGGGCTGCGGGTCGCCGTCGTCGAGCGGGAGCTGGTCGGCGGCGAGTGCTCGTACTGGGCGTGCATCCCGTCCAAGACGCTGCTGCGCCCGGGCGAGGCCGTCCACGCCGCGCGGGCGGCCGCGGCGACCGCCGAGGTCGACGTGGACGCCGCACTCGCGTACCGCGACTTCATGGTCTCCGACCACACGGACGCGGGGCAGGAGCGCTGGCTGGCGGAGCAGGGCATCACGCTGCTGCGCGGGGCCGGCCGGCTCGCCGGCCTCGGTGCGGTGGAGGTCGACGGCGTGCGCCACACGGCCGGCCACGTCGTGCTCGCCAACGGCGCCGACCCCTTCATCCCGCCGATCCCCGGGCTGCGCGAGCTGGAAGGGATCTGGACCAACCGCGAGGCGACCGCCATGCGCGCCGTCCCGCGGCGGCTGCTGGTGCTCGGCGGCGGGCCGGTCGGGGTCGAGCTCGCCCAGGCCGTCCGCCGCCTCGGCGGCGACGTGACGCTCGTCGAGGGCGGCCCGCGCGTCCTCGCGCGCGAGCCCGCACCGCTCGGGGACGCGCTCGCGGAGGTCCTGCGCCGTGACGGCATCGAGCTCGAGCTCGGTTCGCGCGTCGGCGGCGCGCGCCGGGAGGGCGAGGAGTACGTGCTCGAGCTCGCCGGGGACCGCGAGCTGCGCGGCGACCGGGTGCTCGTCGCCACGGGCCGGCGCCCGCGGGTCGCCGGGATCGGCCTGGAGAGCGTCGGCATCGACCCCGACCCGCACGGCGTCCCGGTCGACGCGCACCTGCGCGCCGGCGAACGGCTGTGGGCCATCGGCGACGTCACGGGGCTCTGGCCGCTGACCCATGTCGGCAAGTACCAGGGCGACGTCGTGGCGGCGAACATCCTCGGTGAGCCGCGCACCGCGAACTACGACGCCGTGCCGCGCGTCACCTACACGGACCCGCAGGCGGGGGCGGTCGGCGCGACGGAGGCGCGGTTCAGCGGGGGCGCGCGGGTCGCCGAGGTGGCGAAGACGGCGACGTACACGCACGACTACGCCGAGTCCAACGGCTTCCTGACGCTGCTCAGCGACGGCGAGCGGCTGACGGGCGCGTACGCGCTCGGGCCCGAGGCGGGCGAGTGGCTCCAGCAGGCCACGCTCGCCATCCGCGCCCGGGTGCCGCTGGACGTCCTCGGCGACACGATCCAGCCGTTCCCGACGTTCTCCGAGATCTACGTCGGCGCGCTCAAGGCGCTGCAGGCGGAGATCGGCGCCGCGCTCCGGCCGGCCGGAACGCAGGGATGAGCGAGGCGCTCGCCGAAGGGCTCGCGCGGCCCGAGGCGCCCGCGGCGCCGGCCGGCGCCCGCACGCTGGTCGCGCTGCGCAGCACGACCGGCACCGCCCTGATCGCCGCGACCGTGCTCGCCTCGATGATCGCGTTCCTCGACGCCTTCGTCGTCCAGGTCGCGGTGCCGGCGATCGGGCGCGACCTCCAGGCCGGGGTCACGACGCTGCAGTGGAGCGTGACGGGCTACCTCCTCACGGCCGCGGCGCTGCTGCTCGTGTCCGGCGCGCTCGCCGACCGCTTCGGGCGCCGCCGCGTGATGGGCGGCGGGCTGCTGGTGATGCTCGCCGGCTCCGCGCTCTGCGCGGTCGCGCCCTCGATCGGCGTCCTCATCGCGGCGCGTGTCCTGCAGGGCGCCGGCGCGGCGCTCGTCGTGCCGAGCAGCCTCGCGCTCCTCAACGGCACCCTGCGCCCGGAGGACCGCGCGCGCGGCATCGGCATCTGGGCGGGGCTCGCCACGATCGGGACGACCGTCGGGCCGTTCGCGGGCGGCTGGCTGGTCGACCACGCCTCCTGGCGCTGGGTCTTCCTCCTCAACGTGCCGCTGATCCTGGCCGGCCTCGTCGTCCTGCGACACGTCCCGGAGACCGGAGCACGGCGCACGACCCTCTCGCTCGACGTGGTCGGCGGGCTGCTCGCGGTCCTCGGCCTCGCCGGCGTGATCTACGCGCTCAACGACGGCCCGGCGCACGGCTGGGCGAGCGCGTCCGTCGTGCTCGCCGCGGTGGTCGGCGTGCTCGCGCTCGTCGCGCTCGCGCCCGTCGAGCGGCGCGTCCGGGCACCGATGCTCCGCCTCTCGCTGTTCGCGTCGCGGCAGTTCGACGCGATCAACGGCACGACCGTGCTCTTCTACGGCGCGGTCAGCGCCGCGGGCTACCTGATCGTGCTGCAGTGCCAGCTGCAGCTCGGCTACTCGCCCGCGGAGTCGGGCGCGGCGCTGATCCCGCAGTCGGCGGTCTTCCTGCTCGTGGCGCCGCTCAGCGGCGCGCTGGTGGCGCGCGTCGGCCCGCGCTGGCTGATGGTCGCCGGGATCGCGGCCGTCGCGGCGGCGTTCGCCTGGCTGTCGGCGGCCGGGCCGGGCTCGGGCTACGTGGATGCGATCCTGCCGGGAGTGCTCCTCTACGGCCTCGGCCTCGGGTTGGCGGTGACGCCGCTCACGGCGGCGGTGCTCGCCGCCGTCGCCGATCCCGACCTCGGCGAGGCCGCCGCCATCAACGACGCCGCCGCGCGCGTCGGCGCGCTGGTCGCCGTCGCGCTCGTGCCCGCGCTGATCGGGGCGACCGGCGGCAGCAGCCTGGAGCACGCGCTCGCGGACGGCTACCAGCCGGCGATGCTGGCCGTGGCGGGACTGTGCGCCGCCGCGGCCGTCGTCACCGCGCTGTTCGTCTCGAACGATCGCGCCGCCCGCACGCCCCACCTCGCGCCGCCCGCACCACACCACGGCTGCGCACCGCCCATCCCCGACCCGGAGCCCTCCTCATGACCACCGCATCCGCCGCCTCCCCGCCCGCGCACGCCCCGGAGCTCGCAGGGCAGACCGTCGTCGTGATCGGCGGCAGCGCCGGGATCGGCCTCGAGACCGCTCGCCGCGCGCGGGCCGAGGGCGCCGACGTGATCCTCGCGGCGCGCGATCCGGCGAAGCTCGAGCGTGCCGCGGGCGAGCTCGGGGCGCGCGGCACGGCGGCGTTCGATGCGACGGACCCCGACGCGCTCCGGGACTTCTTCGCGGGCCTGCCAAGCCCGGTGGACCACGTGATGGTCACGGCGGGCGGGCCCTACTACGCGCCTCTCGACGAGATCGACTTCGCGGAGGCGCTCCGCCATCTCGACGGGGAGCTCCTCGGGCCGCTCCGCCTCGCCCGCCATGCCGCCGAGCGGGTGCGCCCCGGCGGCACGCTCGTGTTCATGGGCGGCACCGGCGCGCGGCGGCCCGCGCGCGGGCTCACCCTGATCGGTGCGGTGACGGCCGCGCTGCCGGCGCTCGTCGCCAACCTCGCGGTGGAGCTCGCTCCGGTGCGCGTGAACCTCGTCGCGGCGGGCTTCGTCGACACCCCCTTGTCGGCCACGCTGCTCGGCGAGGGGCTCGAGACGCGGCGCCGGCAGCTTCGGGAGACGCTCCCGATCGGCCGCGTCGTCGGGCCGGCCGACGTCGCCGCGCTCGCCGTCCACCTCATGGCGAACACGGCGCTGACCGGCGCGACGTACGACGTCGACGGGGGCCAGCAGCTGGTCTGACGCGGGTAGTGTTGCGCCGTGGAGCGGTCCTCGTTCGCGGCGGAGGTTCCCGGCGGCTCGCTGTGCGGATGGCTGTGCGGCGCGGAGGGCCCGCCCGTGCTGCTCCTGCACGGCGGGCCCGGCATGTCGTTCGTCTACCTCGACGACCTGGCGGAGGAGATCGGCGGCGGCTTCCGCGTCGCCGCCTACCAGCAGCGCGGGGTGCCGCCGTCGACGCTCGCGGGGCCGTTCGCGGTCGCGCGGGAGGTGGCCGACACGGTGGCCGTCCTCGACGCCCTCGGGTGGGAGCGCGCCTGGGTCGCCGGGCACTCGTGGGGCGGGCACCTGCTCCTCCATCTCGCGGTCGCGGCGCCGGAGCGGCTCCACGGCGGGCTGGCGATCGAGCCGCTCGGCGGCACGGGCGACGGCGGGCTCGCCGCGTTCGAGGCCGAGATGACGCGGCGGATCCCGGAAGCCGATCGCGAGCGCGCGGAGGCGCTCGACGCGCAGGCGCTGCGTGGCGAGGGCGACGCCGCGGCGGCGCTAGAGAGCATGCGCCTGGCGTGGCCGGCGTACTTCGCATCGCCGGACCACGTCATGCCGTTCCGCGACACGGAGGCGTCCGTGCCCGCCTACGCCGCGCTGTTCGCATCGCTGCAGGAGGAGCTGCCGCGGCTGGCCGCCGGGTTGGCGGGCGTGGCGGTGCCGCTCGGGTTCGTCGCCGGCGACGCGAGCCCGATGCCGTCGGACGGGGCCGCGGGCGCGACCGCGCGCGCCATCCCGGGCGCGTGGCTCGACGTCGTCGCCGACGCCGGGCACTTCCCGTGGTTCGAACGCCCGGGCTGCGTGCGGAGCGCCTTGCAACGCCTCACCGCGGCCGCGGGACGCTGATACATTCGGGGCCCGCCAGGGTCAGGCGGCCCAGATCGAGCCAGGAGACGGATGCTCCCGCAACGGGTGGTCGAACCCGCAGATGGCTCCCACCCCGGCGGCCGCGTCCACGTCCTCGGGGCCGGGCCGGTCGGCCTGCTCCTGACGGCGATGCTCCAGCCGCTCGACGGCGTGCGCGTGCGCCTCTACGAGAAGCGGACGGAGTACACGCGGACGCGGATGGTCCGGCTGGCGAGCTACCTCGTCGCCGACTCCGTCGACGGGTACCGCGCGGACCAGTTCGACCGGGAGAACGTCGAGGCCGTGTTCGATCCGGCCGAGCTCGAGCAGCTCCTCGAGTCGCGGTCGATCCCCCCGGACCTGATGGAGCTCCTGCGCGGCTGGACGCGCGGCTTCGTGCAGCTCAACGCGATCGAGCGCGCGCTGAGCGACCTGATCGACACGCGCGAGGCTCATCCCGTGGAGCGCACGGCGGCCGCGCTCACCGCCGAGGAGGCGCTGGCGATGCTCGAGCCGGGCGACGTCCTCGTCGACTGCACGGGCACCCGGTCGCTGATGCGCGACCAGCTCGTGCCCGACGCCGGCGAGGACGCGAACACGCTCAGCTTCCTCTTCGAGCACGCCCTCGTCATCACGTTCCTCTACAGCCAGACGTACTCCTGCAACGAGTACTGCAAGTACTACAAGAACGTGGAGAACGCGCACTACAAGTTCATCCCGATGGTGTCGCGCGTCTCCTACGACGGCAGCGTGAGCCACGTCACGGGCATCGTCACGATCAGCGCGGAGGAGTTCGAGGCGATGCCGAGCCGGTTCGACGGCGAGTGGCTGCGCGAGCACTTCCCGGACGTGGCCGGCTCGATGGACCGCTTCATCGACAAGGTCAAGCAGGAGACCCAGGGGGAGGTCGTCGGCGACCTCGGGATCATCCGGATCCCGCTCAACCTCTACCGCGCGCGGAACGCGACCAGCCGGCGGTGGGCGGCCGACGGCGCGGGCGGCCATCCGCTCGCGGCCTCGCCGGCGTTCCTCGTCGGCGACTCGGCGATCGGCTCGCCGTACTTCCAGTCGATCACGCTCGGCTTCGAGTGCGCGATCTTCCTCGCGGGCCTGATCGCGCAGCGCGACCTGCCGGTCGCGGAGATGCTCGAACGCCACGAGCAGTTCATCTACAAGCAGTGGCTGCGCGTGTACATGCAGAGCAAGATGATCAAGAACAACAAGGACCTGTTCCAGTTGCTCGACGACCCGTTCGCACTTCTCGACAAGCTGCACATCTACTAGGGGTGAGGATGTGACCGTCACAGTCGGCCGGACCGTTCCGGACCACCGGGTGCCGGCGTACCTGCGCGGCGAGGCCGCGCCGATCATGGTCGACCTCGCGAGCCACCGCGGCAGCTGGATCGTCCTGTTCTTCTATCCGGGCGACTTCACGTTCATCTGCCCGACCGAGCTCGCGGCGTTCGCGAAGCGACACGACGAGTTCAAGGACGAGGGCGCCGTCCTGCTCGCGGCGAGCACCAACAGCTGCTTCAGCCACAAGGCCTGGTTCGACACCGATCCGCGGCTCAGCGGGATCCGCTACCCCGTGATCGCCGACAGCCAGCGGCAGCTGAGCAGCGCGTTCGGGGTGCTGCTCGAGGACGGGAAGGTGCAGCGCGGCACGTTCATCATCGATCCCGACGGCGTGCTCCTGCACATGAGCATCACGGGGCACGACGTCGGCCGGAGCGTCGACGAGGTGCTCCGGGTCCTGCGCGCGTTCAAGACGGGCGCGATGTGCCCGGCGGACTGGACGCCGGGCGAGCCGACGCTGACCGACGCGGACGACTGGCTCGCCAGGGTGTTCCCCGACCTCGTCGGCCCGCAGCTCGAGTCGCTCCGCGAGCGCGCCGGGCGGGTCACGTTCGCCCCGGGAGACACGATCATCGCCGAAGGCGACGCCGCGGACCGGTTCTACGTCATCACGCGGGGCGAGGTCGCGATCACCCGGCGCGCCCCGGAGGGCGACGAGGTCAAGCTCGCGAAGCTCGGCCGCGGCCAGTTCTTCGGCGAGGTCGGGATCCTCGCCGAGACGCGGCGGACGGCGACGGTCCGCGCGGTCGGCGACGTCGAGCTGATCGGCCTGAGCTGGCAGGAGTTCCAGGAGGCGCTCGAGCGGTCCGACCGCGCCGAGCGCGACTTCGCGGAGATCGCGAAGGAGCGGATCGCGCTCGCGCAGTGAGTCACGCCGCGACGTGCTCGAGGTCGTCGAGGACGTAGCGGACGAGGGCGTCGCCGCGAGGTGAGGCGGTCGCGATGCCGTCGATGTCGACGGCGGTGCAGTTCAGGCGCTGCAGCCGGACGTGGTCGCGGTCGCCCGGGCCGTGCGGCCACAGGCCGGCGTAGGAGAAGCCCTTGCCGCGGAGGAACTCGACCGCGCCGTCGAGCTCCGCGCCGGCCGCGAGGTCGAGGTCGGCGTAGACGACGTCGCAGTGCTCGGCGAGGAGCTGCCGGAACGTGGCGAGCGCCCGTGCCGCGAGGTCGTCGTCCCAGCCGCTGATCGTCATCTCGGCCGTCGCCACCTCGGGGTCGCGCGCGACGCGGATCGAGCCAGGCCCGTTCGCGGACGCCCCGGCCGGCTCCGGGGCGGGGATCCCGAGCGCCGCGTAGGTCTCGAGCAGCTGGTCGCGGTAGCGGGCGGGGAGCGCGGCGCTGCGTGGCGGCCGGCGCAGCGGGAGGAAGGAGACCATGAGCGCCGTGCGCTTCCCGGCGTCCGGGCCGGTCGCGAGGCCGCGCATCGTGACGCGCCCGGGCGAGCCCGCGAGGCAGACCGCCGTCTCGACGTACCCGTGCGCCAGCTCGGCCCGCTGGCTGTAGGGGTGCATCGTGACGGCGCGCCCGTAGACGGCCTCGAGCCCGAGCGCCCCGGCCCGCTCCAGCGTGTGGTCGCTCAGCCGCCCGAACAGGCCGAGCCCGCGGTACGCCGGCGCGACGACCGCGACGCCGGTCTCCGCCGCCGGGCCGTCCGGCGAGGGCAGCAGCGCGTGATGGCCGACGATCTCGCCGCCGTGCACGGCGACCGAGGACAGCACGCGGCCGGCGAGCAGCTCCTCGCGCACCCAGCGCGGCCGGTAGAAGTCGGGGTGGACGTACGAGAGCGAGTAGTTCTCGTAGAGGACCTGGGCGATCTGCTCCGCGTCGTCGGGCGTGGCCGCGCGCACGACGATCGCGTCCGCGTCGACACCCGCCGCGACGACCGCCGGCGGATCGGCGACCCCGCTCGCGACGTCACCGGCGTGGCTCGTCCGCCACACGAACGAGAGGCGCTTCCCCTGCGCGCCGAGGTTGATCAGCCGGAGGTCCTCGATCGCCTCGCCGAGGTCGAGCAGCACGTCCGGACCCTCGGCCGACGTCAGCGGCCGTCCCCAGTCGTGCAGCGACGCGCGCAGACCGCGCTCCGCGACCGCCAGCGTCAGCTCGATCCGCCCGCCCGGGTCACCGGGGTACGCGCGCCGGCAGACGAACCGCAGCGCCCCGTCGAGCGCGCCGACGAGCGCCGCGCACTCCCCCTCCGGCACGCCCGCCGCGACCGCGAACTCGCGCCCGAACGCGTGGGCGAGCGCCAACAGCCGCTCGTCGCTCACGATGGTCAGGCTCGCCTGCATCCGACACCAACCCCGCGCCGACTCTCCCAGAAGCGCGGCGGCCGGGCAACCCGCCCCGTCAGGCGGTGCGCCGGATGGCGTCGAGCGCGAGCTGCTCGTCGACGTCGCCGGGCATCCCGCTGACGCCGACCGCGCCGATGCGCCGGCCGTCCTCGAACACCGCGACGCCACCGAGGAAGAAGGTGAAGAAGGGGTCGAAGCTCGCGCGCTCGGCGGGGTCGGCGCGCGCCTTCTCGGCGAGCTCCCGCGTCGTCGTCGCGTCGCTGCGGGCGGCGGTGTAGGCCTTGCGCTGCGCGTTGAGCCGCGTGTCGGGCGCCGCGCCGTCCATCGTCGCCGCCGCGACCAGCTCGCCGTGCGCGTCGGCGACGTAGACCGTGACGGGGCCGGCGGCGTTCGCCACCACCTCGTCGACGATCGCCCGGGCACGCGCGAGCTGCATGCGGCGATCCTACGGGTCCGGCGGCCGCTAGAGCCGGAAGCCGCCCGAGACCTCGATCTGCTCGCCGGTGATCCAGGCGCCGTCGTCGGAGAGCAGGGCGGCGATCGCCCTGCCGACGTCGTCGCCGTCGCCGAGCCGGCCGAGGGCGGTGCGGTCGACGAGCGAGGCGATCACCTCCGGGAACTGCGCGGCGACGTCGTCGGAGATCATCCCCGTGCGGGTCGGGCCGGGCGCGACCGCGTTGACGCGGATGCCGCGCGGGCTGAGTTCCTTGGCGAGGTAGCGGGTGAGCACGGCGAGGCCGCCCTTCATGCTCGCGTAGGCGGAGTAGCCCGCCTCGACCCCGGTCGGGAGCGCGGAGTTGCTCGTGGTGTTGACGATCGCGCCGCCGTCGGCGAGTAGCGGGAGCAGCGTCTGGGTCAGGAAGAACGGGCCCTTGAGGAGGACGCGGTGGAAGCGGTCGTAGGCCTCCTCCGTGGTCTCGGCGAACATCGCCATCCCGCCGAAGCCGGCGTTGTTGACGAGGTGGTCGAACGTGGTGCGTCCCCAGCGCTCGTCGAGCGCGGCGGCGACCTGCGCGGCGAACGCGGCGAAGCTCGCGCTGTCGCCCACGTCGAGCGGGAGCGCGACGGCCGTGCCGCCCCGCGCCCCGATGGCGGCGATGGCCTCCTCGGCGCCCGCGGGGCTGGAGTTGTAGGTGAGGATCACGCCCTCGCCGCGCTCGGCGAGGCGGAGGGCGGCGGCGCGGCCGATGCCGGAGCTGGCGCCGGTGACGATGGCGATCTTGGAGGTGGTGGTGTCGGTCATGCCTTCGAGCGAACCAGCGAACGGGCCTCGAGCGTGAGAACGGAAGTCGCGCGTCATTGCACGATCCTGCTCGATGGCGTGATCGATGCGGTCGCGCGCCCTGTGAGGGCGGCGATGAACGTGTAAGTTCCTGCTCGTGACCGAACGGCTCATCGAGCTCCGCGCCCTGATCGCCCGGCATGTGCGCCCGGATGAGACGACGGCGATCGACGGCGTGCTCCTGTCGGCCGCCGACCGCCCCGGCGAGCCGCGCGCGTCGACCACCGGCACGGTCATGGCGATCATCGCCCAGGGCGCGAAGCGCCTCGCGATCGGCGATCGCGTCCACGAGTACGGGCCCGGCCAGTACCTGGTGGCCTCCGTCGACCTCCCGATCACCGGGCACTACACGCGGGCCTCGGCGGACGAGCCCGCGCTGGGCTTCGGCCTCGTGCTCCGGCCGTCCGCGATCGCGGCGCTGATCCTCGACGCGGACTCGCCGGAGCCCCGGCGCCCCGCCCCCGCCCCCGCCGGCCTCGGCGTCGCGGACGCGTCGCCCGAGCTGCTCGACGCCGCGATCCGCATGCTCCGCCTGCTCGACGCCGGCCCCTCCGACCGCGAGGTCCTGGCGCCGATGCTCGAGCGCGAGCTCCTCTGGCGGCTGATGACCGGCCCGCTCGGCGAGAGCGTGCGCCAGATCGGCATGACCGACAGCAGCCTCACGCACGTCAGCCGCGCGGTCCGGCGGATCAGCGAGCATTACGAGCGGCCGTACCGCGTCGAGGACCTCGCCCGCTCGTGCGGGATGAGCACCTCCGCGTTCCACCGCGCGTTCCACGCCGTCACCGCGCTCAGCCCGATCCAGTTCCAGAAGCAGATCCGGCTCCACAAGTCGCGCCTGCTCCTGCTCACCGGCGCCGACGACGTCGCCACCGTCGGCTACCGCGTCGGCTACGACTCCGCCTCCCAGTTCAGCCGCGAGTACCGCCGCCAGTTCGGCCTCCCGCCCGGCCGCGACGCCGCCCGCCTCCGTGCCGCGGCCGGCGCGGTCTGAGAGGATCGCGCGCATGCCGACGCTCCGCGTGATCCTGCTGACCGCGATCGGGCTCGCCCTGCTGCCCGCGGGGGCCTCGGCGGCGGGGCCGCGGATCACGTACTACTTCGGGCTCGAGCGGCCGGAGGGAGCGGCGCGGCAGGCCTTCTTCGCCGCCGGCGATCCCGCCTCGCCGGCGTACCGGCGGTTCCTCACGCCCGCGCAGGTGAAGGCGCGCTACGGCGCGACGGCCGCGACGCGGCGGGCGTTCCGGCGCGAGGCGCGCGAGCGCGGGCTCCGCGCGCGGATCGACGCCTCGGGCGTGTTCGCGCGCCTGTCCGGCCCCGTCGGCCGGTTCGAGCGCGTGTTCGGCGTCCGCATCGTCCGCAGCTTCAACAACGACGTCTTCGCCCACGACTGGACGGTGAAGGGCGACCGGCGGCTGAAGCTCCCCGCCGCGTTCAAGCCGCTCGTCCGCGACGTCGTGGCCACCTACAGCCGCTCCACCCGCAAGCCGCCCGCGCAGGCGGCGGCCACGCCGCCGAAGAACGAGGGCACGTGGACGGGCGGGTGCGAGGCCGCGCGCAAGACCGGCTCGTACAGCTTCGGCCAGGTCCGCCACGCGTACGGCATCGACGACGCGGGCAGCGGCGCCGGGGCGAGCGTCGCGATCCTGAACGCCGGCGAGGGCGTCCCGCGCGCGGACCGCCGTGCGTACGCCAAGTGCTTCGGGCTGGCGGAGGTCAAGACCCGCACGCTGCTCACCGACGGCCAGGCCAAGCCGTTCGGCCGCGGCTCGTTCGAGCCGCAGGAGGACCTCGCGCTCGTGCGCGGGATGGCGCCCCGGCTCGACTCCGTCACCTTCACGCAGGTCTGGCTCGCCGAGGAGCTGTGGTTCCTCGGCCCGGCGCAGGTGCTCGCCGCCGGCCGCCTGCCTGACTCGCTGTCGATCTCCTACGGCGTCTGCGAGCCGATCATCCGCGGGCGCCAGGGCACGCGCGCCACGCGCGCTGGCGCGCGGCTGATGGACGCGCTGCTCGTCCGCGTCGGGCTCGCCGGTGTGTCGGCGTTCGCCGCCACCGGCGACTTCGGCTCGACATGCAACGGCCAGCCCCACCCGGGCATCGCCTGGCCCGCCTCCTCTCCCTTCGTCACCGCGGTCGGCGGCACCCGGCTCACGGTGGGCAAGGACAACCTGCGCACGAGCGAGGTCGTCTGGAACGACCTGCGCTGGCTGGCCACGGACGCCGGCGGCGGCGCGGGCGGCGGCGGGTACGCGCGGTTCTCGCCGCAGCCGCCCTACCAGGCGGGGCTCGGCCTGCGCGACCGGCGCGCGGCGCCCGACATCGCGGCCCACGCCTCGCTGCTCCCGGGCTGGCCGGTGAACCTCGGCCGCTTCTGGGAGCCCGACGGCGGCACCAGCGCCGCCACCCCGCTCTCGGCCGCGGGCTTCGCGATCGTGAGCGCGCGCGAGCGCGCCGCCGGCCGGCCGCCGCTCGGCAACGTCAACGGCCTCCTCTACGACGTCCGCGCCACCGCGCCCGACCTCCTCTTCGACGTCGTCGAGGGCGACAACGGCTACACGCGCACCGTCCCCGCGCGCCACGCGCGGCCGGGCTACGACCTCGCGAGCGGGCTCGGCGTCCCGCGCTTCCGCGACCTCGCGGACGCACTCGGCTAGCCGGCGTCCAGCCCGGAGAGCCGGGCCCGCGCCCGCGCGGGCGCGGGATCGAACGGGGCGACCTGCCACGTCGCGACGCGGTCCTCGAGGTCGAGCAGGAGCCAGAACGCCGCGGCCTGGGCGTCGAGCCCGTCCCACCAGCCGAGCCGCGACGGGAGCGGCGCCCCGACCGCGCCCGGGTTGAGCAGCCACTTGCCGCCGCCGAGAGCGAGCGGCTCGCCCGGTCGCACCGCCACCTGCCGCGCACCGCCGTCCGGTCCTGCCTGGAACGCCGCGGGGACGTGCGTGTGCGCGACGAGCCCGAGCGGGCCGCGCTGCGCCGCGAGGCACGCGGCGGCGTTCGCCGCGCCGACGAACTCGTGGACCGGGTTGCGCGGGCTCCCGTGCCAGCACCGCACGTCCCCGCGCCGCGCGGCCGGGCGCCGCGATCGCATCCAGGCGAGCTCGGCCTCCCCCAGCCGCGCCCGCGCCAGCTCGAGCGAGCGCACGGCGAGCGAACCGGGCTCCCCGAACCGCTCGGGCTCGATGCTCCCCGTCGCCCCGAAGTCGTGGTTGCCGAGCAGCGCGACGGTGCACGCCTCGCGTGTGCGCTCGACCACGTGCGACGGATCCGGCCCGCTGCCGACCATGTCGCCGAGCGACCAGCACTGCTCGGCACCCGCCGCGCCGGCGGCCGCGAGCACCGCGTCGAGCGCCTCGGCGTGCGCGTGCGCATCGCCGAAGACCGCGACCAGCATTCAGTCCCCGACCGCGTCGCGGAGCCGTCGCGCGTCCTCCGGCGAGCGTCCCCGGCGCCTCAGCACGCCGCAAATCCGGCGTATCGGAACGATCGGTACAAAGAGGGAGCGGGATATATCACGCGCCTCGAACGGGCGCCGATCAGGGGGTCGGACATGAAGAGAACGTGCTGTGGTGTCGCGTTGACGCTCGCCTCGCTGCTCGTGGCAACAGCGGCGGCGACGGCCGCGACGCCGGTCCCGGAGGTCGAGGGGCCGCTCCCGGCGACGGAGACGTCGCACCCGTTCGGCGGAGCGAAGTGGCAGCTCCGGCCGCAGGACCTCGCCGACCACGGCTACGTCGAGGAGGAGTACCTGATCAGCGGCACCGCCAACGTGTACGAGTGGGGCGCCGACAACAAGGCCGTGATCCGCACGCCGGACGCGCCGTACACGACGCGCGTGCTCGTCCGGCGGCCGGCGAAGCCGCAGAAGCTGAGCGGGACGGTCGTGGTCGAGCCGCTCAACCCGTCGAACCTCTTCGACCTGAACATCGGCTGGGCGCTCTCGGGCGACCAGTTCATGCGCAACGGGGACGTCTGGGTCGGCTTCACCTCCAAGCCCGTCGCCGTGAAGCCGCTGAAGACGTTCGACGCGGGCCGCTACGGCTCGCTGAACTGGGCCAACCCGCTGCCGTTGAGCGATCCGCGCAACTGCACGGCGATCCAGACGATCGTCGATCCCGCCGCCGAGCGCTCGCGCACGACGGAGGACGGGCTCGTGTGGGACATCCTCAGCCAGGTCGGCACGTGGCTACGGAGCGACGACGCGTCCAACCCGCTCGTCGCGGGCAAGGGCAAGCACCGCGGCTCCCAGGTCGACCGCGCGTACGCGTTCGGCTACTCGCAGACCGGCTCGATGCTGATCACCTACATCAACGCGATCCAGCCGCGCGTCGTCGCCGCGGAGGGCAAGGGGATCTTCGACGGCTACTTCGTCGGCGTCGCGGGCGGGCGCTTCATCGGCGCCGCGCCGCTCAACCAGTGCACGCCGGTGCCGTCATCGCTCACCGATCCGCGGCGCTCGATCCGCAACGCGGGCGTCCCGGTCATCCAGATGATGTCGCAGTCCGACTACCTGACCGGGATCGCCTCGCGCGGGCCGGACGGCAGCACGCCGCCCGACCTCTACCGCCACTACGAGATGGCGGGCGCCGGGCACGCGACGCCCGACGAGCTCTTCTACTCCGCCCGCCCGGCGGACATCCTGCGCGCCGGCCGCGAGGTGCCGCCCATGAGCTGCAACGAGGGCCCGCGGAGCCGGTTCCCGAGCCGGATCTTCGTCGACGCGGCGCTGCGCAACATCGACCTGTGGTCGCGCCACGGCATCGCGGCGCCGCCCGGCCGGGACATCCTCGTGGAGAACGGCCAGCCGGTGCTCGACGAGTTCGGCAACGTCGTCGGCGGCCTGCGGTCGCCGTACCTCGACGTCCCGACCAGCACGTGGTTCGGGAGCAGCACCGGCGCGTCCTTCTGCGGCATCGCCGGGCACGAGGACCGGTTCGACCAGGCGACACTCGACCGGCTCTACCCGACCCGCGGCGCGTACGTCAGCGCCGTGGTGAAGGACGTCCTCCGGCTCGTCGCCCAGCGCTACATCACCGCGCGCGACGGCCTGGACCTGATCCGCGAGGCCGCCCACACGGACATCCGGACGTTCGGGGAGGACTGACCGGCGAGGCGGGCGTCCCGCGCAACGCGGGGCGCCCGCCCGCCGCGATCCCTAGCGGAGCACGACGGTCCGCCTCGCGGCGACGCCGTCCCCGGCGCCGAGCACGACGGTGACCTTGAGCGACCCCGGCCGCGCCGCCCTGATCGCCCGCCGGACCGCCCTGGACGGCCGCACCCGGACGGTGGCCCTCCCGCCCGCCGCGCACGCCAGCGTCGCCCGGCCCATGCCGCGCGAGCGCAGGCCGAGCTTGCGCTTCGTGCCCTTCGTCGCCCACAGCGCCACGCGCCCGCCGCCGCCGGTCCCGCACGTCGCCGCGACCTTGATGCCGCGCTTGACAAACGTCGCGAGCGACGGACGGCCGACCTTCGCCAGCGCCGCGGCCCCGCGCGGCGGCGCGGCGCCCGCGCCCTGCGTCCGCGGGTTGACGGTGATCGTCGTCGTCGCGGAGGCCGACTTCCCGCCCGCGTCGGTGACCGTCACCTTCGCCGTGTAGGTCCCCGGCGCGGTGTACGTGTGGTTGGCCTTCGGGCCGCCGGCCTTGCCGCCGTCGCCGAAGTCCCACACGTACGCGAGCGCGTCGCCGTCCGGGTCGACCCCGGCGGAGGAGAACCGCACGAGGAGCGGCGCGGTGCCCGCGACGCGGTCGGCCGCGATCTGCACGGTCGGCGCCTGGTTGCCGGCGGGATTGCCGACCACCACCTGCACCATGGCCGTGCCGGTCGCGCCCGCGACGTCCTTCACCGTGACCTTCGCGGTGTACGTGCCGCTCGCGGCGTAGGTGTGCCGCGCCCGGCGGCCGGTGCCGGCCGACCCGTCGCCGAAGTCCCACGCGTACGTGAGGACGTCGCCGTCGGGGTCGCTCCCCGCCGCGGTGAAGAGCACGGCCAGCGGCGCGGGCCCGGAGGCCGGGAGCGCGCCGGCCTGCACCGACGGCGGGCGGTTGCCCGGCGGGTCGGTCGCGGTGATCGTGATCGTCGCGCTGTCGGACGCCCCGTCCGGGTCGCTCACGGTGAGCGTGACGTCGTACGTGCCCGCGGCGTCGAACGTGTGGTCCGCCTCGGCGCCGAACGCCGAGCCGCCGTCGTCGAAGTCCCACGAGTACGTGAGCGCGTCGCCGTCGGGATCGTCCGCGACCGCGTTGAAGAGCACGTCGAGCGGCGCCGGCCCGCTCGTCACGTCGGCCTCCGCCTCGACGATCTCCGGCGGGCCGTTCTCCGGCTCGCCGCCGCCGGTCACCGTGACGGAGACCGTCTTCGAGGCGGTCTGGCCCTGGTCGTCGGTCGCCGTGACCGTCGCCTCGTACGTGCCGGCCTGCGTGAACGTCCGCGAGAAGCCCGCGCCGTTCACCGCGCCGTCGGCGAGCTGCCAGCGGTAGGTGATCGCGCCGCCGTCGGGGTCGATCGCCGTCGCCGTGAAGTTCACGGCCAGCGGCGCCTCGCCCGAGGTCGGGTCGGCGAACGCCTGCAGCACCGGCGCGCCGGCCTCGCCCTCGTCGGGCAGCGCCAGCATCGGCACCGCGGTCGGTGACGCCGTCTCCCAGTCGAGCACCTCCGCCTGGTTCTGGCCCTCGCCGACGATCACGTCCAAGGCGTTCGGGTCGCGCGTGTCGGTGTCCTTGGCCGGCGTGTCGACCCACTCGCCCGCGCCGCCGCCGAACCGCCACTGCTTGATCCACGGCTTGTCGCCGGGCGGGGTGTTCCAGTAGTCGAAGTCGTACACGGGCCGGACGAAGCCGATGCCCTCGCCGCCCTCGGCGTTGCCGAACATCGCCACGCCGTAGCGCGCCGAGGCGAGGTCGAGCCCGCCCAGCGCCGACTTCGGCACGGTCAGCACGATCTCGTCGGTCTGCGGGATCGCGAGGAGCGTGCCAGGCGCGCGCCGCGTCCCGTCGGCGCCGAAGACGCCCCAGGAGTCGAAGCGGCCGTCCTGCACGATCACCGCGTCCCACGGCGAGGCGGCGTTCATGTTCGTGCCCGGCAGCGCGGGCACCGCGGCGCCGTCCCCGCCGCCGACGTAGATGTTCACCCGCTGCAGCGACAGCTGGTTGCCGCCGAACGGGTTCGTCACGTCGCCGTGGAGCGTCGTGACGAAGCGGACCTGGTCGCCCGCGTCGTAGACGTCCATCGCCGCGAGGTCGAATGCCCCGTCGACGAAGACCGCATCCGTCGGGTAGACGTACGTGCCCGGCCCGTCGTCGTCGCCCTCCGGGTCGGTGAGCCCGCCGATGCGCGCGCCGAAGCCGCGCGAGACGACCGACCTCGAGACCGACGTCGGCACGTCGTCGGCGTTGAAGGCGGTCACGTTGACCTGGTTGGCGCCGAGCGCCAGCGACACCTGGCCCGAGAACGAGCCGTTCGCCGCGGGCGTGACCTCGACCACGGTCGCGCCCACCTGCAGCTCGACGCGCTCGCCGTCGGTCGTGCCCGTCACCGTCACCGAGGAGCCGTCCACGACCGTCCCGTCGGCCGGCGCCGTGACGCTGAGCGAGGGCGGCTCGGTGCCCGGGTCGTCCAGGTCCTTCACCTGGACGTCGCGGAAGTACACGTCATCGCCCGTGCCGTGGTTCTGGAGGCCGACGAAGCTCGGCTGGTTCATCCGGTTCGGATCCGTGTCGACGTAGTCGTTGATCTTCACCCCGTTGAGGAAGACCTGGATCCGCTGGCCGATGACGACGAGCTCGTACGCGTTCCACTCGCCCGGCGGGTTGAGCACCGCGTCCCGCGCGGCCGCGTCCGGCGCCTTGAAGTTGTAGATCGCGCCCGTCGTCGAGTCCGCGTCGTCCGTCGCGTCGATCTGGATCTCATGGCCCGAGTTGACCGCGTTGAACGGGTCGCTCCCCGGGTCCTGGAAGCCGACGAAGACGCCCGCGTTGTCGTCGCCGGCCATCTTCCAGTCGAGCTTCAGGCTGTAGTCGCGCAGCGCCTCGGGATGCCACAGCAGGCCGAGGCCGCCGAAGGACAGGATCGAGCAGTCGGGCTGGAGGGAGAAGCCGCCCGGGCCGGACATGCGCCACTCGGCGAGGCCCGCGGCGGTGTTGTCGTAGAGCATCCGGTAGCCCGCGTCCGGCGCGGCCGGCTCCTGGCAGGCGGGCTCGACGTCGGACTCCTCGATGTGGAAGAAGTCGAACGTCGCCGCCTGGCCGTTGCCGTTGTAGGCGGCGAGGCCGACGCTGGGGCTCGGCAGGCTCGAGACGCTGCGCGCGCGGCCGAGCCGGGTCCACGTCGTGCCGTCCGCCGACCAGTGGCCGGTGAGGAACGAGCCGTCGTTGACCACCTTGAGCCAGAGGCCGTTCACGTTGACGTTCGCGGGCAGCGCGCCCGAGCGGTCGAGGGCCTCGTCGAACACCGCGCCACCGCCGATGTTCTGCCCGAACTCGACCCGCCAGCCGACGTTCGGGATGTCCATCAGCACGAGCTTCGCGAAGTCGTCGTCGGACTGGTGGACCATCAGCCCGGCCTGCTCGTACTCCTCGCCCTGCGGGAGCGTGACCTTGGTCACCGCCTCCCACGCGCCGGACGGCGCGGGCTGCATGATCAGGTTCTTCGCGCCCGTGTTGTCGGCGTACATGTCGCCGTCGAGCGCGTCGATCTCGAGCTTGCCGTCCTGCACGCGGTACTCGTTCTGGTCCTCGCGCACGATGTCCGTCCAGCGGCAGACGTCGAGCGCCGTGCCGTCGAACTCGTCGCTCCCGCCGCCGCTCGCGGCGTCGGTCAGCGTGAAGAAGTCGAACGTCGCCGGCGTGCCGACGCCGTTGAACGCCGAGATGCCGATCGTCGCGCCCGCGAGCGCGTCGAGCGGCTGCGTGCGGCCGACCGGCGTCCACGTCGCGCCGTCCGGCGAGTACGCCGCGGTCACGTTCGTGCCGTCGGACTGCATGCGCAGGAAGATCGTGTCCGTGGTCAGGAAGCCGCTCGAGCGTTCGACCGCGCCCTGGTCGTCGGGCTGGCCGCCGCGCTGGCGGATGAACTCGATGTTCCTTCCGTTCGGCGTCCTGATGTAGGCGAGCTTGAGGAACTGCTGGTCGCTCGCGCGGAGCAGCATCGCGGCCTGCTCGTACTCCCCGACATGGGCGAGCGAGACCTTCGTGGTCGCCGTCCAGCCGCCCGCGGGCGCGGGTTGGCCGATCAGGTTCCTCGCGCTCGTGTTGCCGCCGTACATGTCGCCGGCGACGGCGTCGATCACGAGGCCGCCGTCCTGCACGCGGTACTCGTTCGCGTCCTCGCGGACGATGCTCCACGTCGACGTGTCGAGCGCGTTGCCGTCGAACTGGTCCGTGCCCGTGTCGCAGTCCGCGAGCACGCTGACGGTGAACGTGCGGACGCTCTTGCGACCGTCCGCGTCGGTCGCCGTGACGCTCGCGAGGTAGGTGCCGCGCCGGGTGTAGGTGTAGGAGGCCGTCGGCGTGGCCGGCGTCGGTGCGCCCGTCACGCCGAAGTCCCACGCGTACGTCACCGCGGTGCCCTCGGGGTCGGTCGCCTCGGCCTCGAAGTCGACCGTGAGCGGAACGGAGCCGGAGGTCGGCGTCGCGCTCGCGGTCAGGACCGGGCTCGCGTTGCCCGTGACGCCCTGGCCGACGAACGTGAGCTCGTCGAGGTCCTGCTGGTCGTCGGTGAAGACGACGTACAGGTCATGGGTGCCGCCCGGGTCGTCGACGGGGACCGCGGGCAGGTTCACGTAGTTGTCGACGCCGCCGGTGCTGGGCAGGTTCACGGTCGCCACGACGGGGCCGTCGACCGAACCGGAGCGGAGCTGGAACTGGCTCGTCGACGTCGAAGTCACGCGCGCGATCACGCTGTCGATCCCGCTCAGGTTGACGTCGTCGTAGCGGAGCCAGTCGCCGGCCTCGATGTAGCCGACGCGGATGCCGCCCGCGGCGCCGCCGTTGTTCACGGTCTGCGTGCCGCTCTGGGCGTCGGCGAACTCGGCCTGCTGGTTCTTCCACTCGAGGTGGACCTCGGCGCGGCCGGTGAGCTCGAGCCCGGGCTGCGACCCACCGTCGTCCGTGTAGCTGGCGGACATCAGGTAGTAGATGTGCTGGGTCTTGTCCTCCCAGGCGCCCGGGATCGTGATCGTGCCGGTGCAGCCGGTCCGGCTCTGGTCGCCGTGGGTGTGCTCGTTGTGGCCGAGCGCGGTGTCGAGCCGCACGCGGTCGCAGTCGATCGCGCCGTCCTCGGCGTCCGTGACGGAGATGGAGTACGTGATCGTGTCGCCGTACTCGAACATCCCGCCGTGCGGCGGGACGGTGAGCGTGACCGTCGGCGCGGTGTTGCCCGCGACGATGTTCACCGACGCGTTGCCGGTCTGGCCGGCGCCGTCGGTGACCGCGAGCGTGGCGGTGTAGCGGCCGGCCTGCTCGTAGGTGAAGGTCGGCTTCTCGGCGGTCGAGTCGGTCTCGCCGTCGCCGTCGAGGTCCCAGGCGTACGTGACGGGCGTGCCGTCCGGGTCGGCGGAGCCCTCCGCGGAGAAGGCCACGGTGAGCGGCGCGGGGCCGGTGGTCTTGTCGGCGGTCGCGACGGCCGTCGGGCTGCGCGTGCCCTGGACGTAGTCGATCCGGTACACGGCCGAGTTCGCGTCGCCGTTGAAGTTGCCGGTGCCGTAGTCGAGGACGTAGAACGAGCCGTCCGGGCCGAACTGGGCGTTGATCAGCTGCTTGAAGTCGAACGAGTCCATGAACGGCTCGATCGACTGGAGCGCGCCCTGCGCGTCCGTGTTGAAGAGGCGGATCCAGCCGCGGCCGAACTCGTAGGAGAAGTTCTTGCCGTCGTAGTACTCGGGGAACTTCGTCGGCGACGTGTTCGCGGCGTCGAAGTGGTACGTCTCGCCGCCCATCGGCGACTCGCTGCCGCAGCCGAACTCGGGGACGTTGCAGCCGTCGTAGGCGATCCACGCGGGCTGGGCCGGCGGGAGGTTCGCCAGGCCCGTGTGGCGCGGCGAGTTGTTCACGGGCGCGGCGCAGTCGTACTTCGCGCCGGAGACGTTCGTGGCGAAGTCGAAGTCGTTGTAGGCGTCGTTCTTGCCGTGGCAGTAGGGCCAGCCGTAGTTGCCCGGGCCCTTGATCAGGTTGAACTCGACCTGGCCGCCGGGGCCGCGGGTCGCCGACGGGCCGCCCGCGTCCGGGCCGTAGTCGCCGAGCATGACCCAGCCCGTCTCGTCGTCGACGGCGAAGCGGAACGGGTTGCGGAAGCCCATCGCGTAGATCTCGGGCCGCGTGCCCATCGTCCCGGGGGCGAAGAGGTTGCCGGCCGGGATCGTGTAGGTGCCGTCGGCCGCGACCTTGATGCGCAGCAGCTTGCCGCGGAGGTCGTTCGTGTTGGCCGAGGAGCGCTGGGCGTCGAAGGCGGGGTTGCGGGTGAGGCGCTCGTCGATCGGGGCGTAGCCGTCGGACTCGAACGGGTTCGAGTCGTCGCCGGTGGAGAGGTAGAGGTTGCCGGCGGCGTCGAAGTCGATCTCGCCGCCGTTGTGGCAGCAGATGCCGCGGTCCGTCGGGACCTCGAGGATCACCTGCTGCGAGGCGAGGTCGAGCGTGTTGTTCGCGGCAAGCTTGAAGCGGGAGAGGCGGTTGGCGCCCTTGTACGCGTCGAACGATGCGGGGCCGGTGCCGCTGCTCGGCGCGTCGCCGCCGGGCGTGCTCAGCGGCGGGGAGTAGTAGACGTAGACCCAGCGGTTGGTCGCGAAGTCGTCGTCGATCGCGATGCCCTGCAGGCCGTCCTCGTCGTGGGAGTAGACGGGGATCGTGCCGGCCAGCGCGGTCGTGGCGTTCGCGGTCGTGCGCCAGACGCGGCCGTCGCGCGAGGTGTGCAGCACGCTGCGGTCCGGCAGCACGGTCATGGCGATCGGCTCGCCGGTCTTGTCGGCGCCCTTGGCGAGCGTCGTCACCTGGAAGTCGCCGTCGGGCGGCGCCTGACCCCACGCAGGGGCGACGAGGACCAGCACGCTCAGCACGAGCGCGCACGGCAGCAGCCGGAACCGACGGGACATCTCTCTCCTCTCCCATGCGCGCATCCCGCTGATGCCGCGCGTGAGCGTTCTACGGCCCTGAGCTACTTCTGTCAAGCGTCGAACGAAAGTCCGCCCGAGGAGCCTGAGATCCGGCGGTCCTGTTGCGCGGTGCCGGGGCCTCAGGGACAATCGATTTTCGATGGTCTCCGGTGCGCTGGACCAGCCCGACTCGCCCCTGCTCCGCAGCAGCCTGCGCGAGCGGATCAAGGACGTGATGCTCCAGCGGATCCTCGAGGGCGTCTACGCCCCGGGCTCCCGGCTGGTCGAGACGCGGATCGCGCAGGAGCTCGGCGTCTCGCAGGCGTCGATCCGCGAGGCGCTCCGCGACCTCGAGCACATCGGCTGCGTCGTCTACGAGCCCTATCGCGGCTGCTCGGTCCGCAAGATCTCCGTCGAGGAGCTGCTCGAGGCCTTCCCGGTGCGGGCGGCGCTCGAGAGCCTCGCGGCGCGGCTCGCCGCGGCGCGGATGGGCGACGGGCAGCTCGGCGAGCTGCGCACGCTCTTCGACACCATGCTCGCCGCCGCGGCGGCCGGCGACGCCCACGAGCAGTCGCAGGCCGACGCCGCCTTCCACGGCGCGATCGTGCGCGGCGCGGGCAACGCGACGCTCGAGCGCCAGTGGTCGTTCCTCGAGCCCTACCTGCGCACCTACGTCACGGTCTCGCGCGCGGGGACCGACCTCGGCCACCTGGCCGAGAGCCACCGGCCGGTGCTCGAGGCGCTGGAGAAGCGCGACGGCGAGGTCGCCGCGGCCGCGCTCCACACGCACCTCATGGACGCGGCGAGCGTCCTCGAGGCGCACGCGGGCGACCCCTAGCCGGCCGGGCGTCGCTGGCCTGGCCGGCCGCGAGGACGGATACTCCACACCATGAGCCCCGGTGGGCATCATCGCCGGCACGGCGTCACGCGCCACGGTGAGCCGATGTCCGAGGCCCAGGGATTCATCGCCATGTATCCCGATACCGCGCGCTGGTACGTACGCTGCGTGGCCTGCGGGCGCGAAGGCCACGACCCGGCGCTGCCGTACGAGTCGATCGGCGGCGCGCAGCTCGCGCGGATCGTCGGCCCGCTCGAGCTCGACGACCGCCTGCTGTGTGAGCAGTGCGGCGCGGCGGTCGACCGGCGGATTCACTGGCGCGACCCCTAGCCGGCCAGCCGCGCGAGCTGCTCCTCCACCGCGCGGCCGACACGCCGCTCGTCGCCGGTCGCGAGGAGGTCGAGCAGGCCGCCGCGGAGGATGCCGAGCGCCGCGGTGCGCTCCGCCTCGCCGGCGCTCGTGCGCCGGGCGCGGGGCGGCTGGGCGGCGGCGAGCAGCGCGAGCCAGTCGTCGACCGTCGAGCGCGCGAAGCCCGCCCACGGGCCGTCGGGCTCGATCAGCGATCGCGAGTAGCCCTCGAGCCAGAGCGCGAGCAGGCCGCGGTGCTCGGGCGCCGAGAGCCAGTCCCAGAGGGCGCGCGCGACGGCGGGAAGGTCGCCGGCCTCGAGGGTGCCGAGCGCGGCCAGCTCGTCCGCGCGGGCGCGGGCGAGCAGCGCGCGGGTCAGGCCGTCCTTGCTCCCGAACAGGTAGAGGAGCACCCGCGGGCTCGAGCCGATGGCGGCGGCGAGCGGGCGGAGCGACATCGCCACGAGCCCGTGCTCGAGCACGTACCCGTACGCGCGCTCGAGGAGCTCGTCACGACGTGGGGAGTCGGCGGGCATCGGCGTCCGGTACGCTACTGAAACGAACGTTTCAGTGCGAGGAGACGACGCGATGGCCGACGATCACATCCGCATCCGCGAGCTCGGCGCCCCGGGCGACCTGGGCTGGGTCGTGCTCGCCCACGGCGAGGTCTACGCCGAGGAGTTCGGCTGGACGACGGAGTTCGAGGCGCTCGTCGCGCGGATCGTCGCCGACTACGCCGCGGAGCGCGACCCGGCGCGCGAGGCCGCCTGGATCGCCGAGCGGAACGGCCGGCGCGTCGGCTGCGTCTTCTGCGTCGCCGATCCGGACGACGCGCGGACGGCCAAGCTGCGGATCCTCCTCGTCCACCCCGACGGGCGCGGCCACGGTGTCGGCGGCCGCCTCGTCGACACCTGCCTCGCGTTCGCCCGCGACGTCGGCTACGAGCGCGTGCGCCTCTGGACCAACCACCCGCTCGCCGCGGCGCGGCACCTCTACCTCGAGCGCGGCTTCGCGCTCACCGGCGAGGAGCCGCACCACTCATTCGGCCACGACCTCGTCGGCCAGACCTACGAGCTCGCGCTCGCGGGCTGACCGACGCGGGAAGAAGCCGGCGGTCGCGCCCGTCTCCGGAGGGACCAACGACTCTCCACGAGAGGATCTCGCATGCATCTCCCCACCCGCGCCCGGCCGTTCCTGACCGGCGCCTTCCTCGCTGCCGCCCTGATCCCGGCGGCCACCGCCCAGGCCAGCGCTCCGCAGGACGTCTGCGACACCCGCCTCGACCGCCTGGAGGCGCAGTTCTACGACATGGCCGACCGCCGCGGCTACGAGGC
>JBEVIG010000025.1:0-15310 GCA_040510855.1 Solirubrobacteraceae bacterium | reverse complement strand
GCAGCGGTCGCGGCCGGGGCCGGGGTCGCCGCCGCGGGCGGCGCCGTGGTGAGCGCGGGCGGCGCGGGTGCCCGGCCCGCCCGGCGCTGCGGGGGCGCCGGCAGTGCGGCGACGCCGGCGAGCCGCAGCTGCTGCGTCGCTCCGGCCGCCGGCGTCGCCTCGGCGGCGATCGCCTGCGCCGGGGCGCGTGCCGGCGGTTGGCGAGGCACCCGGTCCTTCGCGACCACGGTCACCACGAGCGCGGCGAGCACGGCCGCGATCAGCGGAAGCCCGATCCAGCGTGAGTCGAGCGCGGGCGTCATGGCACCGGGCACGGCGCGGGTCGCGAGCTGCCGGGCAGCAGGCAGGCGTCGCGGCGGGCCGGCGCGCGGCCCTCGCGGATGCGCAGCCGGACGTACTTGCCGATCCGCTCCCGCCGCGTCACCCGGACGACGATCCGCATTCCCGCGGGGAGGAAGCGCTCGAACGCGGCGATCCGGCCGGGCCGGCGGCGGAGGCGCTCGACCGGGCACCCGTCGCCGCGGCACGACACGCGCACGGTGGCGCGGCGCGGCGCGCGGACGCGCAGGAGCGACAGGCGCACGCCGCCCGTGGCGAGCTCGCCGCGGATCCTCACGACGGGGAACGGCTGCAGGTAGCGCGGCCCGCCGCCGGCGTCCGTGACCGTCGACGGGGTCGGGCCGCCGGTCAGAACGGGCGAGCTGGACGGCGCCGGCGAGCTCGGGGTCGCCGAGGGCGCCGGGGTGGCCGAGGGCGCCGGGGTGGCCGACGGCGCCGGCGTGGCGGACGGCTCGGGCGTCGGGCTCGGCTCGGGCGTCGGGCTCGGTTCCGGCGTGGGCGTGGGCGTCGGCTCCGGGGTCGGCTCGGGCGTCGGCGTCGGCGTCGGCTCGGGGTCGGGATCCGCCGCGGCCACGACGCCGCTCGGCTCCGACCGCAGCTCGGCCTTCCCGAGCGGGTTGGTCGCCGTCACCCGCACCCGCAGCCGCGACCCGAGATCCGCCGCGGTCGGGACGTACGTGATCGCGGTCGCGCTGTTCAGCCAGTCGCACTTGGTCGGCCGGTCGGCCTCGCACCGCGCCCAGCGGTACGCGAGCGCCGGTGCCGGATCCCCCGTCACCGCCGCGACCGCCGTCAGCGTCCCGCCCACGGCCGGCGTGCCGGCGATCGTCACGCTCTCCACCGTAGGTGGCGCATCCACAGCCGCCGGCGCGGCCGCCGCCACCGTCAGGGCCGCTGCGGCTCCTGCCGCCACGGCCCAGCTCCTCGACATCATGTGAACCTCCGTGCAGCTTCCCCTGTCAAGCCACTGTAGGTTCGCTGCGAGCGAAGGGAAGGGCCCGACGCTATCTTTGGTGAAGCAATGGCCGATCTGTTGAAAAACCGCCCTTGCGGCGGTCGGTATGGAGACATCGTCCAGGCCATCGGGAACACGCCGCTGGTGGAGCTCAAGCGGCTCTCGCCCAAGCCCGGCGTGCGGATCTGGGCCAAGCTCGAGTCCCACAACCCGACGGGCTCGGTCAAGGACCGCGTCGCCCGCTCGCTGATCGAGGACGCCGAGGAGAAGGGCGCGATCCAGCCCGGCCAGACGATCCTCGAGCCGACCTCGGGCAACACCGGCATCTCCCTGGCGATGATCTGCTCGCGGAAGGGCTATCCGCTCAAGGTCGTCATGCCCGACAACGTCACGCCGGAGCGCACGCAGCTGCTGCAGATGTACGGCGCCGACATCGTCTACTCGCCCGGCGACCAGGGCTCGAACGGCGCGGTGGCGATGGCGCTCGAGATGGCCGAGAAGGACGCCCGGTACTACATGCCCTACCAGTACGGGAACCAGGCGAACCCGAACGCGCACTACAACGGCACGGCGCCCGAGATCATCGAGGAGCTCGACGACGTCGCCGCATTCGTCGCCGGCCTCGGCACGGGCGGCACGCTGATGGGCAACGGCCGGCGCCTCCGCGAGGAGTACGGCGACGCCGTCAAGATCGTGGCCGCCGAGCCCATGCAGGGCGAGCCGGTCCAGGGCCTGCGCTCGCTCGACGACGGCTTCATCCCGCCGATCATCGACATCTCGCTGCTCGACCGGAAGATCTTCGTCACCAACCACGACGCGATCGTCTGGACCCGCAAGCTGCTCGACGAGGAGGGCATCTTCGCCGGCGTCTCGTCCGGTGCGATCGCCTCGATCGCCGTGCGGATCGCGAACGAGCTCGACGAGGGCAACGTCGTCTTCATCGTCTGCGACGACGGCTGGAAGTACCTCTCCTCCGGCATCTACACCCGGCCGGTGGAGGAGATCGAGAACCTGGACTCCACAGTTTGGTGGTAGGCCGGTGCTCGGCGTCCGGCTGATCGGTGTCGAAGGCCGACCGCATCGATAGGGCTGCCTCCCGCCTGCGCGCCGGCAGTTACTCGCGCCGGGAGTTCCTCGGTGGCCTGTTGGCCGCCGGGGCGCTCGTCAGCGGCTGCGCGGGCGAGGAGGAGCCGGCGGTCCCGCCCGACGCGGCCCTGCTCGCGCCGCTGCTCGCCGGCGAGCGGGCGGCGGTGGCGGCGCTCGCGACCGTGGCCGGCGCCACGGCGATCCGCGACCAGGACCGCCGCCACGCGGCGCGGCTGCGGGCCGTGCTCGCCGGGCTCGGCGCGACGCCGGGCGCGCCGGAACCTGATCCGGCGCCCGCCCTCGAGCGCAAGCAGCAGAACGTGTACGACTACGTCGCCGTGCTGCCGCAGCTCGCCGACCCGGATCTCCGCGTGCTCGTGATGGAGCTCGCGGCCTCCGAGGCCGAGCATCTTGCCGCCCTGCGCCTCGAGGCGGGCGACGAGCCCGTGCCGGACGCCTTCGCCGGCTTCACGCCGCCGGAGCTCGCATGAGCGACATCACGCTGCGCATCGAGGGCCGCTACCGCCGCGAGCGCACGGACGCCGGCCTGCTGCGGACCGCGCTGCACATCGAGGAGGTCGCGGCGCTCGCCTACGCGTCCGCGGCCGAGACCGCGCTGGAGGGTGAGGAGCGCGCGGTGGCGGAGCGGTTCGCCGGCCACGAGCGCGAGCACGCGGGCGCGCTGATGACGATGAACCTCGCGCTCGCGCTCGAGGTGCGGCGCCACGCCGTCCAGAAGGACGTCGACAACCTCATGCCGGGCTTCGAGGGCCTCGGCCGCCGCGGCGCGCTCGAGGCGCTGCTCGAGCTCGAGACGGCCGCGCTCGCGGGTCAGCAGGCGCTGGGCCGCGAGCTGGCGAGCCTCGACGCCCTGCGGACGGTCGCGATGGTGATGGCCGGCGGTGCCCAGCACCTCGTCGTGCTGCGCGACCTGCTTGATGAGAGGCCACTCACGAAGGTTTTCGAGAACGGCTCGTGAGCCGATACCCTGACCTGGAACCCATTCGAAGGGAAGCGGAGATCAGTCATGCCAAACGTCGGCCCGCTCGAGCTCGTGATCGTGCTCGTCATCGCCCTCATCATCCTGGGACCGAAGCGGCTGCCCGAGGTGGGCAAGTCCATCGGCAAGGGGATGCGTGAGTTCAAGGACGCCATCAGCGGCTCCTCCAAGGATGACGACGATGACGAGGTCACGCACCTGAAGGCGTCCGAGCGCGCCTGAGCCCCTCCGAGGGGCCCTGCTAGCGTCCGCCGCCGCATGCGGATCGCTCGCGCCATGCTCGACCGGATCATCGCCCAGGCGCGCGACGAGGCCCCGGACGAGTGCTGCGGCATGATCGCCTCCGTCGACGGCGAAGCGGTCGCCGTCCACCCCGCTGAGAACAAGGCGCACAGCCCGCTGCGCTACGAGATCGACGGCATGGAGCAGTACCGGATCCAGACCGCGATCGAGGACGCGGGCCATGACCTCGGCGCGATCTACCACTCGCACACGCGCTCGGCGCCCGAGCCGTCGCAGACCGACATCAACCTCGCCTTCTATCCCGACGCGCTGTACGTGATCGTCGGCATCGCGGGCGAGGAGGCCGACGTGCGCGCCTGGCGGATCGTCGACCGCCGGGTCTCCGAGGTCGAGCTCGAGGTGACGTAGTGGCGTCGCTCCCGCTCGAGTGCCCGGGATGCGGCACCGGCGGGGCGGCGGACGAGCGGTTCTGCCCGCGGTGCGGCTCGCCGCTCGTGATCGCGGGCGCGACGCTGCCGCTCGAGGCCGACCCGGCGCGCGAGCGCGCGCGCCTCATCCACCCGCCCTACGCCGAGGGCCCGCTCGTGAAGGTCGCGCGCGCGAGCAACCAGCCCGAGGCCGAGTTGCTGCAGGCGCTCCTGCTCGACGCGGGCGTGCCGTCGCTGGCGCGCCGCTCGGGCGGCTTCGACGTGCCCGACTTCCTCGCCGCGGGGCCGCGCGACCTGCTCGTCCCGGAGGGCGGCGCCGAGGTGGCGCGCGAGGTGCTCGGCCAGCGCGAGCCGCGGCCGGTGGTGGCCCGCTCGACGCCGTGGGTGCGGGTGCTCGCGCTCGTCCTCGCCGTGTTCGTGGTCGCGCTGGTCGCCGTGAGCATCCTCAACGCGATCCTCTGACCCGCAGGTCAGGCCGGCACGACGCGGCGCGACGTCACCAGCCCGAGCGCGGCGGCGAGGCCCGCGGTCGCGACGATCGTCGCCAGCGCGCTCTCGAGCTCCCAGCCGTGCTCGATCCCGAGCGCGACGAGCACGCCGCCGAGGCCGGTGAAGAGCGCGATCGAGATCGTCTCGATGAGCTGGAGCGCGGCCGACACCGCACCCTCGCCGCCGCCCGGCGCCTGGCTCAGCACGAGCGCGCCCGCGGACGCGTAGCCCATGCCGATGCCGAACCCGGCGATCGCCCAGCCGAGCCCGGCGACCAGCCCGCCGCCGCTCCCGAACAGGCCCGCGCCGGTCACCGCGACGCCCACGAGGAGCACGGCCAGACCCGCCCCGAGCCGTCCCCGGCGCCCGGCGCCGCGGTCGCGGCGGTCGAGCCCCGCCTGGAGGAACGAGCCGAGGCTCCAGCTCAGCGATGCGATGCTGATCACGATCCCCGCCTCGGCGAGGCTGAAGCCCTCCAGCTCCGTGAGCGCGAGCGGCATGAACGCGTCGCAGCCGAGGAAGGCGATGGCGAGCAGCCCGCGCACGAGGATCCCGGACGGCAGGCCGCGGGCCGCGCGCAGCGTCCCGCGCGGCAGCAGCGCCCGCATCGAGGGCACCGCCAGGGCCAGGCCGCCGAGGGCCAGGGGCACGGCCGCCAGCGGCGACCCGAGCTCGAGCGCGGCCAGGAACGCGGCGAGCCCGGCGGCGAGGACGACGGCCCGCTTGAGCGAGAGGGCGCTGCCCCTCGCCGCGTCGGCCACCGGCGCGAGGCTCCGCAGTCCCGGCCGCGTCAGCAGCACCGCGATCGGCAGGAACGGGAGCAGGAAGACGAAGACCCAGCGCCACGTCGTGGTCTCGGCGATGATCCCCGCGAGCGCGGGGCCGGCGAGCGACGGCAACACCCAGGCCGACGACATCAGCGCCAGCATCCGCCCGTACATCTCCGTCGGGTACGCGCGGCTCGCCGAGGCGTAGGTGACGACGCCGAGCGCACCGGAGCCGAGCCCCTCGAGCGCCCGGCCCGCGAGCAGCGCGCCCCACGACCAGGCGAGCGCGGCGAGCAGGCTCCCGGCCGCGAAGGCCGCGATCGCCGACAGGTACGCGCGCAGCGGCCCATGGGCGTCCGCGTCGCGCCCCGCCGCCACGCTCCCGACGACGCTCGCGAGCATGAACGCGCTGAAGGCCCAGCCGTAGGAGCCGAGCCCGCCGAGGTCGCGCGCGACGTCGGGCATCGCCGTGCCGACGCCGAGCGACTGGAAGGCGACGATCGTGACGCTCAAGAGGACGCCGATGCTCATCGCGCGGTAGCGCGGCGCGAAGACGCCGTCGGCGGCCATCAGCGCGCGCGCCGCCGCCGCGGCCCGGGCTCCCCGAGCCGCTCCAGATGCGCGCGCCACTCTGCCTCGGTGTGCCGCAGCGACCGGCCGCCGAACGCGGCCTCGAGCGCGCGCCGCGGCCCGTTCCGGTGCGGTCCGCAGGCGAGCGCCACGCAGGCGCGCTCGCCCTCCTCGCGCCGGAGCAGGTCGAACACGCTCCCGCCCAGCAGCGGGGCGTCCGCGCGCGCAGGGGGGAACGACGGCGTGCCGCCCTCGCGCATCCGCCGCGTCACCGCGGGGCGCACGTGCGCGACCTGGCCGGAGAAGTACTGCCCGGCGCCGTCGAGCAGCCACGCCCAGCGCAGCCAGCGGACGAGCCGGCGCGGGCCGAGCGGCGGCGGCATGCCCTTGTGGTTGGCGGCCACGTAGCGGCGGGCGAGCAGCGCGGCGGGGGCGAGCATCAGCAGCTCCAGCGAGCCCTCGACGTTCGAGGCGCGCTGCGCCAGCTGCCGCGGGGCGAGCACGTGGAGCTCGCGCTCGCCGGCCCAGCCGACGAGGTAGCGCCGCGCGGCGGGCGCGGTGAGGCGCCGCTGGAACGGGAGGGCGGGCGCGGCCGCGTCGAGCATCGCGGGCGAGCCGTGCATCACGACGACGAGGTCGCCGGGCGAGGCGGGGAAGCGCTCGTCGAGCCGGTCGCGCGCGTGCTCGAGCTGGCCGACCACCGCGTCGACGTCGGCGGCGTCGCGTTCCTCGTGGCGCACGAGGAACGTGTCCGATGCGGTCTCCTTCCAGGCCACGCGCTACATGCTGACGCGGCGGGCGCGCCGGCCCGCCGCCGCGGGGCGGGCGGTCAGATCAGGCGTAGGCCGGGACGCCGTCGGACTCGACGATGGCCAGGATCTCCTCCGACGCGCGCTCGAACTCCTCGTCGGAGAGGACGGGCGTGCCCTCGAAGGGCAGGTCGCGGGTGATCTCGAGCCACGAGCGGCAGCCGCCGTAGTCGTCGCGCACCTTCACGGTGACGGGGCGGGGGATCCGGTACGTGCGCAGGAGCAGCACGTGGAGCGGATGGCGGCGCTTCCAGCGCAGGCGCTTCTCCGCGTAGTCGGGCGTCCAGACGTAGAACGGGGACAGCGCGTCGACGGCGCGGCGGTCCGTCACGGTCCAGGAGCCCGCGACCTCGGCCCAGGCGCGGATCCGCACGCGGTCGGGCTGCGAGATGTCGCCGTCCGACGTCAGCGCGCGGGCCGGCGGCTCGCCCTCGGCCCAGACGCCCTCCTCGAGCGCCCTGCGGAGCTCGGGCTGGTGCGAGGCGCGCACGAGGTCCTGGCGCTGGTGGTCGAACGTGGGGTAGAGGAAGAACCGGTGATGGTCCAGGGCGAAGTGCTTGCCGGGCTCACGGATCCCGCCCTTGCGGAGCGTGACGAGCTGCTCGCCTTCGGCGAGAGCGCGGACCGTGACGGCCCATTCCTTGAAAGCGATCGGCATACCGGAATCCGTGGGGGAGGGAGAGTGCTTCGTACCTGCGATCCCAGGCCCGCAAACCTGTGTCCTGCTGCCCCTTCCCGTTTGCGGACCCCGGGGAACGTCACATACTATGCACAATCTCCGGAGATCCCATAATCTCCCTGCAAATCACGTATGACCGCTGGCATACAAGCGCGGTTGCTGACGTCGCGTCAGAGGCGGATCCCGGCGAGTCCCTCGACCGCCTCGAGGACGGCCGCGAAGTCCTGGTCGCCGAGCCCCCGGCCGAGCGCCGCGTTGTAGAGCTCGCGGGCCAGCGCCGCCGACGGGAACGGCACCCCGGCGGCCGCCGTCTCGTCCAGGCAGATGCCGACGTCCTTGAGCATGTGCTCCAGCCGGAACAGCGTCGTGTAGTCGTGCTCGAGCATCGGCCCGCCCTTCAGGCCGACCATCGTCGAGTTGGCGGCGCCGGCGCCGAAGACCTCGAGCAACGCCCGGAGATCCACGCCCGCGCCCTTGCCCACGACCAGCGCCTGGGCGAGCGTCGCGCAGTTCGTCGCCGCGACGGCGTTGGAGATGACCTTGACCTTCTGCCCGTGGCTCAGCTCGCCGACGTGCAGGATCACCTCGCCCATGACCTCGAAGTACGGCCGCGCGCGCTCGACGTCCTCGGTCGCGCCGCCGGCCATGATCGTGAGCGTGCCGTCCTCGGCCTTCGGCGATGAGCCCGTGACGGGTGCGTCGACGAAGCGCAGGTCCCGCTCGTCCAGCACGGCGCCGATCCGGCGCGCATCGGCCGGGGCGATCGTCGACATGTCGACGAACAGCGTGCCGGGCGCCGCGCCCGCGGCCGCGCCGTCCTCGCCGAGCAGGACCTCCTCGACCTGCGGGCCGTCGACGACCATCGTGATCACCGCCGTGGCGCCCTCGGCCGCCGCGCGCGGCGAGTCCGCGACGGTGCCGCCGTGCTCCGCCGCCCAGGCGTCCGCGGTCTCGCGGGTGCGGTTCCACACGCGCACGTCGTAGCCGGCGCGGGCGAGGTTCGCCGCCATCCGCCCGCCCATGATGCCGAGGCCGATGAAGCCAAGAGGCTCATTCGCCATGTCCGCCACCTCCTGGCGTCTCGATCCGAAGGGTCTGACCGGGCGCGAGACTACCGCGCGCCTTGGGCGGGAGCTCCTCGCCGTCGAGGAGGTTGCGCCCGCGCGCGCCCGGCGCGCCGCCCGCGGCGCCCGGCGGCGCGTGGCGGCGGCGCTCCGTGAGCAGGGAGAAGCCCATCGGCGCGAGCGCCTCGAGCTCCCGCACGACGCCGTCGCCGCCGCGCTGCGCCCCGGCCCCGCCCGAGCCGCGGCGGATCGCGTACTCGCGCACCCGCAGCGGGAACTCGAGCTCCAGGGCCTCGACGGGCGTGTTGCGCGTGTTCGACATCGCGACGTGCACGCCGCTGGGGCCGGGTGCATCGGCGCAGGCGCCCTGGCCGCCGCCGAGCGTCTCGTAGTAGGTGAAGTCGTCGGTCCCGAGGGTCACGTTGTTCATCGTGCCCTGCCCGAGGGCGTGGCCGAACGCGGCGAGCACGAGGTCGGCGATCCGGCTGGACGTCTCGACGTTCCCGGCGACGACGGCCGCCGGCGGCCGCGCGTTGAGCAGGCTGCCCTCGGGCGCGATGACCGTGATCGGCCGCGAGGCGCCGGCCGTCGGCGGGATGTCGGGGTCGGTGAGCACGCGGACGGCGAACCAGCAGGCCGAGCGCGTCACGGAGAGCGGGCAGTTGAGGTTGCCCTCGTGCTGTGCCGCCGACCCCGTGAAGTCGAGGGTGAGCTCGTCGCCGGAGACCGTGGCGGCCAGCCGCAGGACGAGGTCGCCCTCGCGCGCCTCCAGCACGTCCTCGGCGTGGCGGGTGCCGTCGGGGAGCGCGGCAAGGCAGGAGCGCATGCGGCGCTCCGCGTAGCCGATCGTCTCCGTCATCGCCGCCGCGAGGTCGGCGCGGCCGTGCAGCTCGCGCAGGCGCTCGACGCCCGTGCGGTTCGCGGCGAGCTGGGCGCGCAGGTCGGCGCGGCGCTGCTCGGGCTGGCGCATCTGCGCGACGAGCTCCTCGACCGTCGCGGGGTCGAGCACGCGCGGCGGGATCACGACGCCCTCCTCGGCGAGCGTGGTCGAGTCGGCGGGCATCGACCCGGGCGTCGGGCCGCCGACGTCGGCATGGTGTGCGCGGTTGGCGGCGAAGCCCAGCAGCGCGCCGCCGTCGGCGAAGGCGGGCGTGATGACCGTGATGTCGGGCAGGTGGGTGCCGCCCCGGTACGGGTCGTTGAGCACCCAGGAGACGCCGGGGCGGTGCGCCTCGCCGACGACGGCCTCGACGGCGGCCGGCATCGCGCCCAGGTGGACGGGGATGTGCTCGGCCTGCATGACCATCCGCCCCGCGGGGTCGAACAGCGCGCACGAGGCGTCGCGCCGCTCCTTGATGTTGGCCGAGTGCGACGCGCGGATGAGCACGGCGCCCATCTCCTCGCAGGCCGCGCGCAGGGCGCCGGAGACGACGCGGAGCGTGACGGGGTCGATGCTCATCCGCGGTCCAGCCGGATCGTGCCCGAGGGCAGGACGACGCCCGACCAGCCGGGCGGTACGGCGAGCGTCGCCTCGGGCAGCTCGGCGATCGCGGGGCCGGCGATCGCCGTGCCGGGCGGGGGCTCGCCGGTGATCACCGCGGCGTCGCGCTCCTCGCCGCCGAGCCAGGCGCGGCGGGTCGAGGTGGTCGCGCCGCGCGCGGCCGCGCCGGCGGCGTCCGGGTCGATGTCGGGGCCGTGCTCCGTGCTGGTGACGCGGAGCGTGACGAGCTCCACCTCGCCGCCGGGGTCGCGGAAGCCGTAGGCCTGCTCGTGGGCCGCGGCGAACGCCTCGCGGAGGTCGTCGGGCTCGGCCTCGACGGCCAGCTCGAAGGCCTGGCCGCGGTAGCGGAGCTCGGCCACGACGCGGTCGCCGCCGCCGAGCCTCTCCACCTCCGCGCGCACCGCGTCGCCCGTGAGCTCCTCGCCGGCGAGCAGGACGCTGCGCTGGACGTCGCGCCGGCGGTCCGAGACGACGAGGCCGAGCGCGGCGAGCACGCCGGCGGCGCGGGGGCAGAGGATCCGCGTCATGCCGAGCTCCTCGGCGATCGACGCGGCGTGGAGCGATCCGGCGCCGCCGAACGCGAGCAGCGCGAGGCCGCGCGGGTCGACGCCGCGCTCGACGGTCATCACGCGCAGCGCGCGGACCATCTCCGCGTCGGCGACGCGGATGATCCCCGCCGCGCACTCGACGAGCGACAGGCCGAGGTCGTCCGCGAGCGCGCCGACCGCCGCCTCCGCCTTCGCCCGGTCGAGCGCGATCGTCGCGCTCTCGCCCAGCCGGCCGAGGACGAGGTTCGCGTCCGTGACCGTCGGCTCGGTGCCGCCGAGGCCGTACGCGGCGGGGCCGGGGCGCGCGCCCGCGCTCTGCGGGCCGACGCGCAGCGCGCCGCCTGCGTCGCGCCAGGCGATCGAGCCGCCGCCGGCCCCGACGGTGTGGACGTCGAGCATCGGCAGCGCCACCGGGCGCCCGCCGACGGGGCGGCCCGACGCCTCGCGCACCGCGCCGCCCTCGATCACGCAGACGTCGCACGACGTGCCGCCCATGTCGAAGCACAGCGCGTCGGGCTCGCCGGCCGCGAGCGCCGCCCAGGCCGCGCCCGCCGCGCCGCCGGCGGGGCCGGAGAGGACGGTGATCGCCGCGTGCGCGCGGGCCTCCTCGAGCGTCGCGAGGCCGCCCGAGGACTGCATCACGTCGGGGACGGGGAGCCCGGCGCCGCGCGACCGCTCGGCGAGCGCCGCGAGGTAGGCGGCGAGCAGCGGGGAGATCGCGGCGTCGAGCTCGGTCGTGGCCGCGCGCTCGTACTCGCGGAACGTGCCGACGACGGCGTGCGAGAGGCTCACGTGCACGCCGGGGAGCCGCGCCGCGAGGGCCTCGCCGAGCGCCTGCTCGTGCGCGGGGTGGCGGTAGGCGTGCAGGAGGCAGACTGCGACGGCCTCGGGATCGTGCGCGGCGACCGCCTCGGCGACCGCGGCGGGGTCGTCGAGCGGGCGCAGCGGGCCCTCGGGCGTCATCCGCTCCGGGGCGCCGACGCGGCGCTCGGGCGGCACGAGCGGCGGCGGGTGGGCGGCGCACAGGCGGTAGAGGTCGGCGCGCGCCTGGCGGCCGAGCTCCACGACGTCCTCGAAGCCTGCGGTGGCGACGAGGACGGTCCGGGCCGCGTCGCCCTCGAGGAGCGCGTTCGTGGCGACCGTGGTGCCGTGGGCGAAGGCCTCGACGTCGTGCGGCTCCGCACCGGCGCGCTCGAGCGCGGCGCGGACCGCGGCGAGCACGCCCTCGCTCTGGTCGTGCGGGGTCGTGGGGGCCTTCGCCGTGATCAGCCGCCCGCCGGCGGCGATCACGGCGTCGGTGAAGGTCCCTCCGACGTCGACCCCGAGCAGCACGTATTGGAGTTTCGCCGGTAACGTCGCCGAAGGTGCGAGCCGCCCGCTCGGCACAGCGCTCGGAGCGCCGCACCGCGAGGCGACCGCCTGGCAGGCGAAATCGCTTTCACGCGGCCAGCGCGACTTCCTCCGTCTCGGCCAGGTGCTGGTGCGACGGGCAGTAGCCGTTGTGCGGCAGCGGCATCCGCTGGCACGGCGTCCCCTTGCGCGTGGTCGCGCGGCACTCCTGCTTCACGCCGGTCAGCTCGAGCACGGCGGTCGGGCGCGTCGCGAGGTAGTCGCTCGCGAAGCTCAGGTAGCGGTCCACGACGCGGTAGACGTGGAGCTGCGACGACATCGGGAAGAAGGCCCGGATGTCGTTGAACAGCGTCCGCGACGGCCTCGCGAAGTAGTGGCGATCGGTCGTCAGACGATGCACGGCCGCCTCGCAGGCGCGCAGCACCCGCTCGTGGTTGCTCGGACCGTCGGCCCACTGCCGGTCCTCGACGATCTCGGCCTCGAGCTCGCGATAGATGGAACGACTGATCTGGTACATGGGCAGACCCCCCTCAAGTTCGGCTCCGGTGGCGGGCCCACGCGTTCGCTCCCCAACTGCTCGGCGAGGCCGGCGTGCGACCCACGCGCCGCAAGATTGCGCGCTCTCGTTCAGTCCAGAACGAGATGATTGTTGAGTTGGCGTTAAGCGCTAAACGCTCACGGCCACTCGACGAGCGAGGGGCTCGCCGCACCGGCGGGGATCACGCTGTGGCGGTGGTCCAGATCCGGGTTCGTCGCAGGGAATTCGCGGCGCGCGTGGGCCCCGCGGGACTCCTCGCGAGCGAGGGCCGAGGCGGCCACGAGGCGGGCCAGCGGATGCGGATCGTCGAGCAGCGCGCGGAGATGCTCGGCGTCGCGTTCCAGACCGGCGTTCACCCACATCGCCGTCCGCGTCTCGCGTGAAGGCGCGGGCGCCACGTCCTGCTCGGGCGCGGGGGGCGGCGGCCCCTCGGGCACCGGCTCGTCGAGGCCGGCGAGCGCCGCGCGGCGGCCGAAGACGAAGCACTCGCTGAGCGAGTTCGAGGCGAGCCGGTTCGCGCCGTGGAGGCCGGTGCACGCGCACTCGCCGACCGCGTAGAGCCCGGGCACGGTGCTGCGGCCCTGGAGGTCGCTGGTGATCCCGCCCATGACGTAGTGGCTCGCGGGCGAGACCGGGATCCGCTCCGTCGCGGGGTCCAGGCCGGCCTCGCGCAGCGCGGTCACGACGTTCGGGAAGCGTGCGGGGTCGATGTGGGTCATGTCGAGGTAGACGGCGGGCGCCCCGGTCTCGGCGAGCAGCGAGTGGATGGCCTTCGCGACCGCGTCGCGCGGCGCGAGCTCCTCGACGAAGCGCTCGCCCGCGGCGTCGTGCAGCGTGGCGCCCTCGCCGCGGATCGCCTCCGTGACCAGGAACCCCTCGCGGCCCTGGACGCCGGCCACCGCGGTCGGGTGGAACTGGACGAACTCGAGGTCGGCGAGCTCGGCGCCGACGGCGCGGGCGAGCAGGAGGCCCGAGCCGAACGAGCCGGGCGGGTTGGTCGTGCGGCTCCACAGCGCGGCGGCGCCGCCCGAGGCGAGGATCACCGCGCGGGCCTCGAGCGAGCGGCCGTCGTCGATGGCGACGCCCGTCACGCGCCCGTCGGCGGCGAGCAGCGCGCGGGCGCGGCGGCCCTCGAGCACCTCGATGCGCGGGTCCTCGACGACGTCGGCCGAGAGCTGGCGGAGGATCCGGCGGCCGGTGGCGCTGCCGCCGGCGTGGACGACGCGACGCACGGTGTGACCGCCCTCGAGCCCCAGCGCGAGGTCGCCGTGGCGGTCGGCGTCGAAGCGCACGCCGAGGCGCTCCAGGTCGACGTAGCGCTCCGGGGCCTCGTCGCAGAGGACCTCGGCGGCGCTCCGGCGGACCAGGTTCCGGCCGGCCACGAGCGTGTCCTGGAGGTGGCGCGCGGGCGAGTCCTCCTCCGCGAGCGCGGCGGCCAGCCCGCCCTGCGCCCAGTAGGACGCGGTCTCCGCGAGCGGGCGCGCGGAGATCAGCGTCACGCGCGCGCCCTCGGCGGCGGCGACGAGCGAGGCGAAGAGGCCGGCGGCCCCGGCCCCGACCACGATGAGGTCGCGTGGCTGCTCTGGCACGGCGGGTACGGTACCGGCGTGCCGCCCTGGCTCCGCCACGACGCCGTGCTCGCCCACGACATCCCCGGGCATCCCGAGCGGCCCGCGCGGATCGTCGCGCTCGAGGCCGAGATGGCCCGGCACGACTGGTTCGGGTGGGAGCGGGTGGACGCGCCGCGGGCGACGCGGGAGCAGCTCGAGCTCGTTCATCCGGCCGCGCACGTCGACCGCATCGAGGCGCTCGCGGCGGCCGGCGGCGGCGCGATCGACCTCGACACGTCGGTCGTGCCCGGCACGTGGGAGGCGGCGCTGCGGGCGGCCGGCGGGGCCGTCGCGCTCGTCGACGCGCTGCTGGGGGCCGGCGAGCCGTGCGGGTTCTCGGCGATGCGGCCGCCCGGCCACCACGCCGAGGCCGGTCGCGCGATGGGCTTCTGCTTCTTCAACAACGTCGCGGTCGCGGCGCGGCACGCGCAGGCCGCGCACGGCGCCGAGCGGGTGCTGATCGTCGACTGGGACGTGCACCACGGCAACGGGACGAACGACATCTTCCACGCGGACCCGAGCGTGCAGTTCTGCTCGATCCACGAGTGGCCGCTGTATCCGGGGACGGGGCCGGCGTCGGACACCGGCTCCGGGCCCGGCGAGGGCTACACGCTCAACATGCCGGTGCCGGCCGGGTCGGGCGACGCGGTGCTCTGCTCGCTCGTCGAGCACGTCGTCGCGCCGCGGGTGGTCGAGTACGCACCGGCGCTCGTGCTCGTCTCGGCGGGGTTCGACGCGCACCGGGCGGACCCGCTCGCGCTGCTCGAGGTGACCGAGGCGGGGTACGCCGCGATGACGGCGTCGCTGCGGCGGGCGTGCGCGGAGGTCGGGGCGCCGCTCGGGCTCGTGCTCGAGGGCGGGTACGCGGTCGACGCGCTCGCCGCGTCGGTGGCGGCGCTCATGCCCGTGCTGGGAGCGGCCGAGGTGCCGCCGCCGGTCGAGGTGCCGCGGCACCCGCTGGCGGACCAGGCGCTCGCGCGGCTTCGCTAGTCGTCCGCGATCCGGCGGATGTAGGCGTCGGGCGCGTCGACGTCGTCGAGCGCCTCGGCGGCCTCGGCCTGCGAGTCGAACTCGCCGGAGTAGACGACCCAGAAGCCGCCCTTGAGCGAGTTGAAGTCGTCGGAGTTGAGGATCCCGACGTCGGGGATGCCCTCGGAGGAGAAGCTCTCGGCGCTGTCGCGGGCGGCGTCCTCGGAGGACTTCGAGGCGAGCACGACGGTCCAGCCGTCGGTGCCCGCGGGCCACTCGGCGACGGACCCGCCCGAGTCGGGCGTGCTCGTCGGGGACGGCGTGGGGGTCGCGCTCGGCGTCGGCGTGGCCGTGGCGGCCGGGTC
>JBEVIG010000024.1:0-7762 GCA_040510855.1 Solirubrobacteraceae bacterium | reverse complement strand
GGAAGGCGGCGAGCCCGTCGAGCAGCAGGCCGGTGCCGTGCTCGCGCTCCGCCGGATCCTCGAGGTCGTCGAAGAACGCGCCGTGCTCGGTGAAGACGAGCCGCGTGCCGTCGCCGTCGGGCCGCACCTCGACCGTCGTCAGCGACACGGAGATGAGCTGCCCGTCGAGCAGGAGGTCGTAGGCGAAGACGATGCGCTCGCCGTCGACGATGTCGTGGTACCGGCTGCGGAACTCGTGCAGCGTCCCGTCCGGATCGCGTCCCACGCTCACCTCGCTCCCGCCGACACGGAAGTCGAGCTCCCATTCGGCGTCGGTCCAGCCCCCGGGCACGCCGAACCAGCGTCGCTTGAGCTCCGGGTCCGCGAACGCGCGGAACGCCTGCGAAGGGGTCTGGCGGAACTGGCGCTCGATCGTGAAGTCGTGCTGGCGGATGCTCATCGGTGGTCTCCTTGGTCAGGGGGAAAGGCGTCGTCGAGGACGTCGGAGAGGCGGTCGAAGTGCCGCTCCCAGATCGCGCGGTGCTCGGCGATCCACTGCTCGAGCGTGCGCATCGGGGCCGGCTCGAGCCGGCATCTCCGGACGCGGCCGACCTTCTCCGAGCGCACGAGGCCGCTGCGCTGCAGCACGTCGAGGTGCTGCATCACAGACGGCAGCGACATGTCCAGCGGGGCGGCGAGCTCGCTCACGGACGCCGCGCCGCGCGACAGGCGGATGACCATCGCGCGCCGGCTCTCGTCGGCGAGCGCGTGGAACGCCCGGTCGAGCTGTGCTGCGTCGGCGGTCGGCATGGGCGCATCGTAGCGCATACTTAGGCAGTCGCCTAAGTGTTTTCACGGGCGATGTGAAAGCATCGCGCCCGTGGAGAACCGAGCGTGGGAGCGCGTGCCGATCGACGCGCAGAGCGTCGAGGCGCCGTTGTCGAGCGCGGCCGTCTTCCTCGTGATGGAGGCCGGGGAGGGCGAGGAGGCGCTCGCCCGGATCCGCGAGGTGCTCGGCGCCGTCGGCGACCTCGTGAAGAACGTCGGCTTCCGCGACCTCGGCGGCCGGTTGTCGTGCATCGTCGGGATCGGGTCGGTGCTGTGGGACCGCCTGTCGCCCGATCGCCGCCCCGTCGACCTGCGCCCGTTCAACGCGATCCGCGGGCCGGTCCACGAGGCGCCCTCGACGCCCGGCGACCTGCTGTTCCACATCCGCGCGGAGCGCCCGGACATGACGTACGAGTTCGAGCGCCAGCTCCTCGACCTGATCGGCGACGCCGCGCACGTCGTCGACGAGACGGTCGGGTTCCGCTACTTCGACGCGCGCGACCTGCTCGGCTTCGTCGACGGCACGGCGAACCCGACCGGCGGCGAGCTGCCCGACGCGGCGCTGGTCGCCGCGGAGGCGGACCCCGAGTTCGCCGGCTGCAGCTACGTCGTCGTGCAGAAGTACCTCCACGACATGGCCGCCTGGGCCGAGCTGTCGACGGAGGAGCAGGAGGCGATCATCGGCCGGACGAAGCTCGACAACGTCGAGATCGACGACGACGACGCGCCGCGCAAGTCGCACAAGTCGCTCGCGACGATCGAGGACGACGACGGCAACGAGCTCGCGATCCTCCGCGACAACATGCCGTTCGGCCGCCCCGGCGCGGGCGAGTTCGGCACGTACTTCATCGGCTACGCCGGCAAGCTCTGGGTGATCGAGCGGATGCTCGCGCGGATGTTCGTGGGCGTGCCCGCCGGGGGCTACGACCGTCTGCTCGACTTCTCGACGGCGGTCACCGGCGCGACCTTCTTCGTCCCGACGCTGGCCATGCTCGAAGCGCTGGCCGACGCCTAGGCGAGCACTGCGTGGGCGGCGAGCCGGCCCGCCTCGAGCCCGCCGCGCACGATCGCGACGTCGCGCTCGAGCCGCCCCGGCACGGGCGAGCCCGCCGGCGGGCGGATCGAGAGGATGCACGGCTCGCGCGCCGGATCGGCGTCGTGCGCGGCCAGCAGCGCCTCGTCGGCCTGCTCGCGCTCCACGCGCGTGCGGAACGCCGCCGCGACCTCCGGGCCGAGCCGGCCGAGCATCGCGCCCGTCAGCGCGGCGCCCGCACGCCCAGGCGGGCGCGCCGCCACGCCGGCGATCCGCGAGCGCAGCACGAGCACGTGGGTCGCGCCGTCGGCCAGCGCCGCGCGGAACGGGATGGCGGCGGACAGCCCCGCGTCGACGAAGCGGCTGCCGTCGAGCGTCACCGGCTCGCCGGCGAGGAACGGGAGCGCGGCCGAGGCGCGCAGCGCGAGCCGCAGGCTGCGCACGTCCGCGATCGCCCCGTGCAGATCGACGGCGGCGCCCGTCCCGACGTCGGTCGCGAGCGGATGCAGCTCGGTGCTCCCCGCGAGCACCGCGGCGAACAGCCCGGGCGAGAGCTGCTCGTAGCGCTCCTCCACCAGCCCGCGGACGTCGACCACCGGCCCTCGCCGCAGCAGCGCCCGCCGCCGCGAGATGAGCGCCGCGATCAGCCGCGGGTCCGTCCACGTCGGGATCCCCTCCCGCACGCGCCCGCTGACCAGCCACATCGCGTTGAGCGTCCCCGCCGAGGAGCCGTAGGCGGCGTCGAAGGCGCCGGCCAGCCCCAACTCGTCGAGCGCGAGCGCCATCCCGCCCGAGACCGCCCCCCGCATCCCGCCGCCCTCCACCACGAGCGCGATCCGCGCGCCCGGCGGGCGCTCGCGCAGCGCGGCGGCGACGGGGTGCACGCTCAGGCCGCGGCGGCGCGGCGCGCCGGGAGCGGGGTGCGCAGCGACGACGCGCCGCGCTCCCACGCGCTCATCAGGTGGCGCGCCCAGCGTCCGTCGACGGCGACGAGCGCGCTCGCGCCCCAGAGGATGTCGCGCGTCAGCGAGGGATCCTGCCGCGCCAGGCCGCCCGCGAGGTCGACCGCGGCGACCGCCTCGTGCACCGCGTCGGCCTCCACGTGCTCGTCGAAGAACTCCGTGGCCGCAGGCGCGTCGAGGCCGAGCCGGCGGAGGCCGGTGGCGTAGCGGCGGTTGGGGATCGACGACGTCATCTCGAAGAGGGCCAGGTGCCCGACGATCGCCCCGCGCAGGCGGCGGTGCAAGCCGCACAAGGACATCAGATTCACCGTGGCGAGCGTCGCGGCGGGGAGATGCTCGAGATAGGCGCCGTAGGCCGGGTCGAGCCCGAGCGCGGCCATGGAGTCGGCGAAGAGCTGCGCGTGGATGCGCTCGGGCCGCCCGCCGCCGTACTCGTCGGCCTGGATCTCGACGAGCGCGGCCTTCGGCGGCCCCGCCAGGCGCGGGATCGCCCAGGAGTGCGGATCGGCCTCCTTGAGCTGGTACGCGCTGCGGTGCATGACGAACTCGAGCACCTGCTCCGCGCTCGCGTCGCGCTCGACGTACCGCGAGACCGACGGTGCCTCGTCCGCCTCGTCGATCGCGCGCAGGGCGAGGTCCATCTCCTCGGGCGCGGGGGCGGGTCCGACGTCGCCGACGGCATCGCGCAGCGCGGCCTCGAAGCGCTCCTCGAGCGCGGCGCGCAGGGCGAGCAGCGACGGCTGCCACTCCCAGCGGTCGTCGACCCCCGGCAGCCCGCGGTAGTGCAGCTCGTAGCAGAGGTAGAGCGCCAGCTGGAGGTCCTCGTCGGCGAGCGGGTCGGCGCCGGAGGGCAGCGCGATCGGCGGGAGATGGTGGGGCGGGGCGTGCAGGGCGGAGAACAGCGCGGCGCTCGTCTCGCCCCGCGGGGAAGGGAAGGGAGGGGTCATCGGGACTGATGGTTCCCGGAGCCCGCCATGACGTAGTCGCTGCTCGGCGCGTACGCGTCGGCCAGCCACGCGGTCACGGCGTGCAGGTCGCCGTGCTCGGCGGCGATGGCGCGCTGGCGGTCGGCGCCGTTGTCCGCGCCGAGCCGGGCGGCGTCGCGCAGCTCGCGCGCGCAGCCGAGCTGCTCGGCGTGCTCCTCGAGCTCCTCCAGCAGCGCGGCGAGGCACTCGCGCGCGGGCACCGGCATGCCCGTCGCCGGGTCGGCCAGCTCGGCGTCCATCCCCCAGCGCGCGGCGCGCCAGCGGTTCTCCTCGAGGCGCCACGTATCGGGCGATTCGAGCGGCTCGCCCGCGAGCGCGCGCTCGCGCAGCCACCGCACGAGCGCGTGGACGACGGCGGCCACGGCGGCCGCGTCCCGCACCGTCGACTGCGCATCGGGCACGCGCACCTCGAGCGTCCCGTACGCGGGGTGCGGGCGCAGCTCCCACCACCAGCGCCGCGGCTCGGGCACCGCGCCGGAGGCCGCGCCCCAGCGGAGCGCGTCGGCGAGCGCCTCCCACGAGGCGATCGCGGGCGGGATGCCCTGGCGCGGCAGCTGCTCGCCGATCTTCGGCCGCACGGAGGCCATGCCCGTGTCGCGCCCGCCGTGGAACGGCGCGTTGGCGGCGAGCGCGGCGAGCAGCGGGAGCCAGGGGCGCAGGCCGTTGTAGACCGCGAGGGCGGCGTCGGCGCCGCCGACGGCGACGTGGACCTGGAGCGCGCAGACGAGCTGGCTGCGCGCGATGTCGCCGTACTCGTCGTGGGTGAGGTCGTAGCGCTCGCCGCGGTTGAGCTCGCCCAGGACCGCCGCGAACGGGTGCACGCCGGCCGTCGCGAGCCGCCCGACGGGCTCGGCGGCGGCGATCAGGTCGCGCCGCGCCGCCGCGAGCGCGGCCGCGGCCGCGGGGACGGAGCGCTCCGGCGGGAGGCTGAGCTCGAGCTGGGCCGCCGGGAGCTCGAGCTTGAAGCGGTCGTCGCCCGCCGCGTCCACGACCTCGGCGGCCCGGGGCAGCAGGTCGAGCGTGTCGCGGTCGAGGAGCATCAGCTCCTCCTCGAGGCCGAGCGTGAGCGGCTCGGGGGCGTCGAAGGCCGCGCGGAGGGCCGCGGCGGTGGGCGTCGTGGGCTCGGGCATCAGGTAGATCGTGGCGATGAGGCTCGTCCGGCTTCCAGGGGTGTTCCTGCCCCGTTCCGGTACCCGCCTTCTGGCGGGCGCAATGCGGCGGCTGCCGCAGGTGCGCCGCGGCACGGTGCTCGACGTGTGCACGGGCAGCGGCTTCGTCGCGATCACCGCGGCGCTCGCCGGTGCAAGATCCGTGACCGCCGTCGACCCGCTCGCAACGGCCGCGCGCTGCTCGATCGCGGGCTTCCGCGGCCGCTGAGCTCAGCCGCGCGGGCCGCGGCTGGAGCCGGTGCGCTGCGGCACCGTCCGCGGCTTCGGCTTCGCGACGCGGTTGACCGCTTCGAAGCGCTTCTTGTCCAGCTTGTGCTTGAGCTTGTCCGGGAGCACGGGCTTGCGCGGCATGTCGCGGATCATCCCAACTTGCGCAGGACCGCGAGCCCTTGCCTGATCTCGATCGACTCGATCGGCAGCGGGTCGTGGTCCGCCGCCTCGGGGTAGCCGTGCCGCTCGAGCGTGCGCCGGGCTCCGATGTGATCGACCAGGCGCTTGAGCAGACCGACCATGCCGGCGTCGTGGCTGGGCAGCCGCGCCGCCTCGTGCTCGTCGAGCGCGCCGGCGCGCACCGGGACGGGCCGCGCTCCATCGGCCCAGCCGGCCATGTACCCGGTGCCCCAGTCCTCGACCACGTAGGCGCCACCCGGCTTGAGCTGCGCGACGAACAGCTCCTGGAGCGAGCGTGCCGCGACCACGCCCTGGTGGGCGCCGTCGTCGACGATCAGGTCGAACCCGCCCGGCGCGAGCCGGCGGGCCTCCGCCAGGGCGGCGGGGTCGGACTGGTCGCCCGCGACGAGGTGCACGCGCGGGCCGAGATCGACGTGCGGCGGGTCGAGGTCGATGCCGACGACCGTGGCGCGGGGCAGCCCGTCGCGCCACATCACGAGCGAGTCGCCCTTCCAGATGCCGAGCTCGAGGATCGCGCACCTGCGGAAGCGCAACGGTGCGGCGAGCCGCTCGTAGACGGGGAGGTAGTGCGCCGGCTTGACCGCGCCGTCGGGCGCCGATCGGCGCGGGAGCCGGAGCCAGCCCGAGCGGCGGGCGTGCCGGCGGATGAGCGCGGCGCGCGAAGGCACGCGGGCACGCTAGCGCGCCAGAACGCACGAGGGCCCCGCCGGAGCGGGGCCCTCGCCTTCCTCGCCCTGATGCGAGAAGGAGTGCGCTACTTGATGAACAGGATCTCGCTGTACTTCGGCAGCGGCCACAGCGAGTCCGGCACCACGCGCTCGAGCTTGTCCGCGATCTCGCGGACCGCGTCCATCGCGGGCACGACGGCGCTCTGCACGTACTTCGCGGCGTCGAGCACGTCGCCCTCGGGGTGGCCCTCGTTCGCCGTCGCGAGGGCCGCGATCCGCTCGACGAACTGGTCGAGCAGGCCGGAGACCTCGGACCTGATCGCGGCCACGCCGGCGCCCTCGCCCGCGAGCCCGAGCTCGCCGAGGTAGCGCACCGCCGCCGGGAGCAGCAGCGTCTTGGCCATCGAGAACGTCGTCTCCGACTCGATGTTGAGCTTCGCGATGTACTGCTCGACGAAGACCTCGTAGCGCGACTCCAGCTCGCGCTCGGAGAGGACGTCGTAGTCGCCCATGACCTGCACGGCCGACTCGGAGATCAGCGCCGGGAGCGCGTCGGGCGTCTGGCGCAGGTTCGAGAGCCCGCGGGACTCGGCCTCGGAGTGCCAGTCGTCCGTGTAGTTGTCGCCGTTGAAGACGATCCGCTTGTGGGCGGCGTAGCCGTCCTTGACGACCGCCAGCACCGCCTCGGCGAGCTCGGCGCCGCCGGCCATCGCGGCCTCGAGCTTGTCCGACAGCCGGTCGATCGCCTGCGCGGCGATCGTGTTGAGCACCGTGTTCGGCAGGCCCGGGGACATCGACGAGCCGAGCGCGCGGAACTCGAACTTGTTGCCCGTGAACGCGAACGGCGACGTGCGGTTGCGGTCGCCGCCGTGCATCGGCAGGTGCGGCAGCACGGACGCGCCGAGCTTCAGGTAGCTCGACGGGGTCGCCGCGTCGCCCGAGCCGCTCTCGATCGAGTCGTAGATCTTCTGCAGCTCGGCGCCGAGGAAGATCGAGATGATCGCGGGCGGCGCCTCGTTCGCGCCCAGGCGGTGGTCCTGGCCGGGCGAGGCGATCGATGCGCGCAGGAGCTCCTGGTGCGTGTCGACGGCCGAGAGGACCGCGGTGCAGAAGAACAGGAACTGCAGGTTCTCGTGCGGCGTGTCGCCGGGCTCGAGCAGGTTGATCCCCGTGTCCGTCCCGAACGACCAGTTGTTGTGCTTGCCCGAGCCGTTGACGCCGGCGAACGGCTTCTCGTGCAGCAGGCACACGAGGTCGTAGCGGCGCGCCACGTTCTGCAGGATCTGCATGCAGAGGAGCTGGTGGTCCGACCCCACGTTGGAGTTCTCGAATACCGGCGCGAACTCGTACTGGCCCGGCGCGACCTCGTTGTGGCGGGTCTTGATCGGGATCCCGAGCTTCGCCATCTCCCGCTCGGCCTCGAGCATGTACGCGAGCACGCGCTCGGGGATGGAGCCGAAGTAGTGGTCGTCGAGCTCGTGGCCCTTCGGCGGCTTCGCGCCGAACAGCGTGCGGCCCGTGGTCACCAGGTCCGGGCGCTCGAAGTAGAAGCGCTCGTCGACCAGGAAGTACTCCTGCTCCGGGCCGATCGTGGTGAACACGCGCGAGGCGTCCTCGGTGCCCAGCAGCTTCAGCGCGCGCAGCGCGGAGCGCGAGAGCGCGTCCATCGAGCGCAGCAGCGGGATCTTGTGGTCCAGCGCCTCGCCCGTCCACGACGCGAACGCCG
>JBEVIG010000023.1:0-19531 GCA_040510855.1 Solirubrobacteraceae bacterium | reverse complement strand
ATCTCCTTGACGCCGCTCGATGACAGGAAACTGTACTGCGGCGAGGCCATGAGGTAGACCGACTCGATGTCGCCGGCCAGGTGCCGGTTGAGCTGGTTCATCTCCAGTTCGTACTCGAAATCGGAGATGGCGCGCAGGCCCTTGATGATCGCCGTCGCGCCGACCCGGCGGGCGTAGTCGACGATCAGGACGTCGAACGTGTCGACGCGGACGTTCGACAGGTGGGCGGTCGCGTTCTCGATGAACGCGACGCGCTCCTCGGCCGTGAACATCGCGCGGTCCTTGCGGACGGACGCGTTGACGACGGTGACGATCAGCTCGTCGAAGATCTCCGACGCGCGGGTGATGATGTCGATGTGGCCCTTGGTGATCGGGTCGTAGGACCCGGGGCAGACGGCGATGTGTGGCTTGGAGGGATCAGGGGGCATGGAGACGGATCAGGGTGTCGCCGTAGCGGCGTTCGTCGGTCGCGGTGATGGTCAGCTCGAGCGGGGCCCGGCGGTCGGCCTCGGCCACCACCAGCGCGCCCCCCGCCAGCACCGGCAGCAGAGCGGCCGAGAGCGGCGCCCCCAGCTCGCCCGCCCGCCGGTAGGGCGGATCGAGGAACACGAGATCGTATTGGCGTCCGCTCGACGGCGCGGCGCGGAGCCAGCGCAGCGCGTCCGCGCGGACCACTTCGGCCTCCGCGCCGAGGGCCGCGAGGTTCGCCTTGACGGCGCGGATCGCGGCCGGTGCGCTGTCCACGAACGTGGCGCCCGCGGCGCCGCGGCTGAGCGCCTCGAGCCCGAGCGCGCCCGAGCCGGCGAACAGGTCGAGCACCCGCGCGCCCTCGACGCGGCCGGCCAGGATGGAGAACAGCGCCTCGCGGACGCGGTCGGACGTCGGGCGCGTGGCATCGCCGGGCGGCGCCTGCAGTCGGCGGCCGCCGTATCTCCCCGCGATGATCCGCATCGGCGCTGCAGGCTGACAGGTGGATGGCGGACGAACGTCAACCCCGGCTGGGTGGGGAGGCGCGTCGACCTGCGTGAAACGTCGAGCGACCGCGCGCCGCGCGCCCGATCTCGACGTTGAGGTCCCAGAGCAGCATCAACGTCGGGTTCGCCGCCGCGACACGACGCGGCTCGACGTTCTGCGTTCGAACCCCCTCCCGACCCAGCCTGGGTTTGACGTTGCGCCACCCGCGGCCGCCGAGCCGTGATGATGCCCAGCATGCTCGAGCTCCGACCGCCGCTCCCCGAGGACGCCGACGCGCTGTGGCGCATCGCCCGCGAGCGCGGCGTGATGGAGACGACGATGGGGCTCGCCAGCCGCCCGCGGACCGACTACGTCGAGCGGATCGAGGAGCCCTCGCCCGACCAGCACACGCTCGTCGCCGTGCTCGACGGTGAGGTGGCCGGCTGGGGCGGGCTCACGGTCCGGCGCGGCCGGCAGCGGCACGCCGCCGATCTCGGGCTCGCCGTGTCCACGGCGCGCCAGCGCCAGGGCATCGGCACCGCGCTCCTCACCGCGCTGCTCGAGCTCGCCGACGACTGGCTCGGCCTACGCCGGATCGAGCTCACCGTCCTCACCGGCAACGACGGCGCCCGCGCGCTCTACGAGCGGCATGGCTTCGAGGTCGAGGGACGGCTGCGCGGCTACGTCGCCGGCGAGGGCGCGCTGCGCGACGTGTGGGTGATGGGCCGGCTGCGGCCCGCGCTCGAGCGCCCCGCCGACTAGGCGGGGATCGGGTCGAGCGCGTCCTCGCCGTAGGCGCTGCGGACCGCCCACTCGAGCAGCGCGTTCTCGGGCCGGGCGAGCTCCGGGTCGGCCTCCAGCAGGGCGGCGCCGATCCGCCGCGCGCCGTCGAGCAGCTCCGCGTCCTCGGGCAGCCGCGCGACGCGGAACTGCGCCAGGCCGGACTGGCGCGTGCCCAGCATCTCCCCCTCCCCGCGCAGCTCGAGGTCGATCTCGGCCAGCTTGAAGCCGTCGCGGTACTCGGCCAGCGCGCGCAGCCGCGGCGACTCCTTCGGGCCGAAGAGCACGCAGACCGACTCGTGGGCGCCGCGGCCGATCCGGCCGCGCAGCTGGTGCAGCTGGGAGATGCCGTAGCGCTCGGCGCCCTCGACGAGCATCACGGACGCGTTCGGCACGTCGATGCCGACCTCGATCACCGTCGTCGCGACGAGCACGTCCGCGCCGCCGGCCGCGAAGGCCGCCATCGCCTCCTGCTTCTCGCGCGGCTTCATCTGCCCGTGCAGGAGCACGACGCGGAAGTCGCGCAGCTCCGTCGTGCGCAGCCGCTCGTACTCCGCGGTGGCCGCACGGGCCTGGAGCGCCTCGGACTCCTCCACCAGCGGGCAGACGACGAACGCCTGGCGGCCGCCCCGCAGCTCCTCGCGGATCCGCTCGTAGGCGCGCTCCCGCTCGCGCTCCGTCGACGCGACGTGCGTGTGGATCGGCTGCCGCCCAGCCGGGAGATGGCGCAGCACGGTCATGTCGAGGTCGCCGTAGGCGGTGAGCGCGAGCGTGCGCGGGATCGGCGTCGCCGTCATGTGCAGCACGTGCGGCGCGAGCCCGTCCGGTGCCTTGCGGTCCAGCGCGCGCCGCTGGTTGACGCCGAAGCGGTGCTGCTCGTCGACGACCGCGACGGCGAGCCGGTCGAACGTGACCGCCGACTCGATCAGCGCGTGCGTGCCGACGAGCAGCCGCAGCTCGCCGCTCTCCAGCTTGCCGAGCAGGTCGGCGCGCCGCTTCGCCGTCGTCGAGCCCGTGAGGAGCGCGGCCTGCAGCAGCTCGCCGGGCATGAGCTTCTGCAGCGTGGCGAAGTGCTGCTCGGCGAGCGTCTCCGTCGGCGCCATCAGCGCCGCCTGCGCGCCGTGCTCGACGGCGCGCAGCATCGCGTAGAGCGCGACGACGGTCTTGCCCGAGCCGACCTCCCCCATCAGCAGCCGCTGCATCGGCCGGCCCGTCGCGAGGTCCTCGTCGATCGCCGCCATCGCCGCGCGCTGGTCGTCGGTGGGCGTGAACGGGAGCGACTCCTCGAGCCAGCGGGCCGAGAGCGAGCCGGGCGCGTCGAGCACCTCGGCCCGCGCGGCCTCGCGCCGCAGCGCCCGCCGGCGCAGCAGCGCGAGCTGGAGCAGCAGCAGCTCCTCGAACGCCAGCCGCCCGCGCGCCGCCTCCTGGTTGCCGAAGTGGGCCGCGGCGAGCGCCGCCGTGCGGTCCGGCCAGCCGCCCGCGGCGCGCATCCGCGACGGCAGCGGCTCGACCACGTCGCGGAGCGCGTCACGGTGCTCGCGCACCAACGCGGCGATCTGCGTCGTCGAGAGCCCCTCCGTGGCCGGGTAGGTGGCGACGTCGCCCGCCGCCCCCGTCTGCTCGCCCGTCGGCGCGTGGAACTGCACCCGGAACGCGTTGCGCCCCTGGTACTTGCCCTGCAGCATGAGCCGCGTCCCGGGCGTGTACTTGCGCTCGAGCCAGGGCTGGTTGAAGAACGTCGCCTTCATGATCCCCGTCGCGTCGACGACGGTGGCCTCCACGAGCGGCTTCATCCCGCGGCGGCGGACCGGGCGCGAGCGGACCGAGCGGACCTCGACGACGACCGTCGCCACCTCGTCCGTCGCGAGCTCCGCGATCGTGCGCGCCTCCGAGCGGTCGCGCGGCAGGTGCTCGAGCAGGTCGCCGATCGTGTGCAGGCCGAGCCGCTCGGCGCCCTTCCCCGCGGCGGCGGTGCCGGCCTTCAGCGGCTCGGCGAGGCGTGAGGGGCGTGGGAAGCGCCCCGTCCGGAGCTCGGCGTCCGTGAGCGGGGTCGACGAGGCGAACGCGGTTACTCGGCGCACGGCCGATGACTCGTCACCGGGGGCCGGCCCACCAGCGCCTATTCGGCCGCAATCAGCCACCAGTAGGCCGGCTGGCCGCCCCACGAGTACTCGAGCTCGACGCCCGCGGGGACGAGGTCGGACACCACCTGCTCCTCGAGCGGCGCGCCGTCCCCGGCGATGAGGGTGAGCAGCTCCGCCTCGCGGCCCAGCTCGCCGAGCACGGCCTCGAGCGTCTCGGCCGGCTCGCCCCAGGCGACGATCCGCTCGTCGATGAAGCCGACGGCGTCGCCGCGGTGGAACCGCGCCGGGCGCTCCTCGGCGTCGTCGCGCGCCGCGCCCGTCACCGCGCCGGTGCGGACGACGGAGAGCGCGTCGAGCATCGCCGCGCCGTTCTCGGCGGCGCCCTTGTCGGGATCGAGCGCGACCGCGGCGGAGAGCCCCGCCTGCTGCGACCGCGTCGGCACGACGAAGACCTTCTTCTCCGACAGCTCGGCGGCGCGCTCGGCGGCCATCACCACGTTGGGCGAGTTGGGCAGCACCACGACCTCCTCGGCGGGCACCTCGTGGATGCCGGCCAGCAGCTCGTAGGTCGACGGGTTGAGCGTCGGGCCCCCGGGCAGCGGCGTCGCGCCCACGGACTGGAAGAGCGCCTCCATGCCCGGCCCCGAGACGACGGCGACGACGCCGCAGCGCGTCTGCGGCACGGCGAGCCGCTCGGCGCGCTGCGCGACCTGCTCGTGCATGTCGGCTACGTCGAGCCGCGACACGGCGCCGACGCCGGAGAACAGCGCGGTCGCCCGCTCGGGCTCGTCCGTGTGGACGTGGACCTTCACGGTCCGCTGGTCGCCGACGACGAGCACGGAGTCGCCGATCGCCTCGAGCGCCTCCACCCAGGCCGTCGGCTCCAGCCCCGAGCCGGTGACGGCGAAGTTCGTGCAGTAGCGGTGGGTCGAGGACTCGTGCTGCGGATGCGTGACCCGCGCTGGCTCGTGGTGGTCGAGCTCGGGCGCCTCGGCACCGCGCAGGGCGGCGACGACGCCGGCGAAGATCACGGTGAGGCCGAAGCCGCCCGCGTCGACCACGCCCGCCTCGCGCAGGACGGGCAGCAGGTCGGGGCCGCGGCGCACGGAGCTCTGCCCCGCATCGAGTGCCCGCTCGAGCACCTCGGCGAGCAGCGTGTCCTGGCGCTCGTCCGAGTCGCCCTGCTCCAGCCGCGGCTCGCGCATGTGCGCGAGCTCGGAGGCGACGCGGTGGGCCATCTCGCGGACGACGGTGAGGATCGTGCCCTCGGCCGGCTCGCGCACGGAGTCGTACGCGCGGTCGGCGGCGCGCGCCATGGCGGCGCCGACGAGCACGGGGTCGACGAGCTCGCCGGGGCGCGAGGCGAGCTCCTCGGCGGCCCCGCGGATCAGCTGGGAGAGGATGACGCCGGAGTTGCCGCGGGCGCCGAGCAGCGCCGCGCGGGCGACGGAGTCGACGATCTCGTCGCGGCCGATCTCGTCGATCTCGCCCTCGCCCTGGAGGCGGTCGAGCTCGTCGAGCACGGCGCGCAGCGTGAGCGCCATGTTGTCGCCCGTGTCGCCGTCGGCGACCGGGAAGACGTTGAGGTCGTTGACCTCCTCCCGCCTGCCCTCCAGCTCGGCGAGTGCGCGCTGGACGACCGCGCGGAAGCGGACGAGGCTCGGATCCGCCAAGGCGTACCCGGGCGGCCCGCTAGGCCTTGGTGACCTTGCCCGCCTTGAGGCAGCGGGTGCAGACGTAGACGCGCTTCGGAGCGCCGGCCTCGCTGATGCGGACCTTCTGGAGGTTCGCGTCGAAGCGCCGCTTCGTGGCGACCATGGAGTGCGAGCGGCTCTGGCCGAAGGCAGGGCGCTTTCCGCAGGAGTGACAGATTCGGGCCATTGCGGGCGGAAGAATAGCGACCCCGGCCTGTGGGTACCGTGGGAAGGCGTGGCTCGAGCGACAGCGACCATCACGCTGCCCGACCGTTACCGCGTGGACCGCCACATCGCGAACGGCGGGATGGCGAGCGTCTGGGAGGCGCACGACGAGGCGCTCCAGCGCGCCGTGGCGGTCAAGGTCCTCGCCGGGCACCTGAGCGAGGACGACAACGCGCGCCGCCGCTTCCAGCGCGAGGCGCGGACCGCCGCGGGCCTCTCCTCGCACCCCAACGTGGCGACGATCTACGACGTCGGCGAGTACGACGGCAAGTCCTACATCGTCATGGAGCTGCTGCCGGGCGGCACCGTCGCCGACCGCATCAAGTCGGGGCGCGAGATCGACGACGACACCTCGCTCGGGTGGCTGCGCGAGGCCGGCTCGGCGCTCGACGCCGCCCACGACGCGGGGATCGTCCACCGCGACGTCAAGCCGGCGAACATGCTGCTGGACGCCCGCGGCCGCCTCGCCCTCGGCGACTTCGGGATCGCCCGCCTCGGCCTGGAGGACCAGATCACGCAGACGGGCCAGGTCCTCGGCACCGCCGCCTACATCTCGCCTGAGCAGGCGATGGGCGAGCCCGCCACCCCCGCTTCCGACCGCTACGCGCTGGCCGTGGTCGCGTTCCAGCTGCTGACCGGCGCCAAGCCCTTCCCGGGCGACAACTTCGCGGCCCAGGCCCGCGCGCACGTCGAGGACGAGCCGCCCGCGGCCTCGTCCATCGACGACACGCTGCCGCCGGCCGTCGACGCCGTGCTCGCCCGCGGCATGGCGAAGGAGCCCGCGGACCGCTGGCCGAGCGCGAACGCGTTCGTGCGGGCGCTCGACGACGCCCTCGCCGAGGGCGCCCCCGCCGGGACGACCCGCGTGCTGCCGGTCACGGCCGCCGCGCCGGGCCGCGTCGCCCCGCCGCCCCCGCACGACCCGGAGCCGCCCGCACGCGGCGGCGGCCGCCCGGGCCGCGGCGCCGGCCCGCTGATCGCGCTCGCCGCCGCCGTGCTCCTGATCGCGGCCGCGGCGCTGCTGCTCACGCGCGGAGGCGGGGACGAGGGCTCCGGCGGGCGGGCCGCCGACTCGACGCCCGCGCCCGAGTCCACGGCGAAGCCGGAGAAGACGGCCAAGCCCGACAAGACGGCCACGCCGGAGCCGACGCCCGAGGAGACGGCGACGCCCGAGCCCACGCCGGAGGCGACGGCCACCCCGGAGCCCGCCAACAACGGCAACGGGAACGGCAACGGCCGCCTGAAGAAGCTCGGGAACGACCCGGCCGCACTCCAGCTCGAGGCCTACAACCGCAACCAGGCGGGCGACCCGGCGGGCGCGCTCCCCTACGCCGAGCGGGCCGTGCAGCTCTGCCAGGGCTCGGGCGAGGTCAGCCCGTGCGCCTACGCGCTCTTCGAGTACGCCCGCGCTCTCCGCGGCACGGGCGACCCCGCGACGGCCGTCCAGGTGCTCGAGGAGCGGCTCCAGCGCTTCCCCGACGACCAGCGCGCGACGGTCGAGCAGGAGCTCGAGGAGGCACGCGCGGAGGCGGGTGGCTGAGCGGGGCCGGCGCGGCCTCGCGGCTGCCGTCCTGATCCTGACGCTGGGCGGGCTCGTCATCGTCGCGGCGGGGGTCGCCGAGGCGGCCCCGGTGATCTACACGTACAGCGAGGAGGAGCAGGCCTCGGTCCGCCACGGCCGGGCCGTGACCGCGATCGGGACGGTGCCGCTGCTCGCGGCGGCCGGCCTGCTCGTGCTCCGGGGCCGGCCGCGGCGGGCGCTGCTGCTCGGCGGGGCGGCGGCCGCCTGCCTCGCGGTCACGCTCGCGTCGGCGCCCACCGGCGCCGCGTGGCCGTGGCTCGCCTTCCTCGTGCTCGCGCCGGCCGCGCTCGGGGCCGCGTTCCCGACACGTCGCTAACCGCTTGTGGCATCGGCCACGTTCTGGAAGATTTCCCGGCCAACGCACTCATTGCTCTGGAAGGGGAGTAACGATGCACGGACGGTTCCTGGCGGCCGCATGCGCGGTCGCGTTGACATGTGCTGCCGCGCCCGCGGCGGTCGCGAAGCAGCGGGCCGCGGACCGGCTCGACGTCTACACGGTCGTGACGAGCGCGGCCAAGCTGAACGCGCTCGAGGAGAAGGGGATCGACGTCGCGAGCTCCAGGGCGGCGGCCAAGGGCCTCCGCGCGCAGCTCGTGATGACCAAGGACCAGCGTGACGAGGTCCGGGCGGACGGCGTCCGGACAAAGCTCACACGCGTCCAGGGCGGCAAGACCGTGAAGCAGTTCGCCGCGGCGCAGGCCGCGAACGGCTTCACCGTCTGGCGCTCCTACGACGAGCCGGGCGGCTACCGCGACCAGCTGCACGCGCTGGCCCGCAAGTACCCGCAGGTCACCAAGCTCGTCCAGATCGGCACGACGCTCCAGGGCCGGGAGATCCTCGCCCTCAAGGTGACCCAGGGGGCCCGCGACAAGCCCGACGGCAGCCGGCCGGCGGTGCTGTACAGCGCGACCCAGCACGCCCGCGAGTGGATCGCGACGGAGATCGACCGGCGCCTGATGTACCACTACGTCGAGGGCTGGAAGAACAACGACAAGCAGATCAAGGAGCTGCTCAAGGGGACCGAGCTGTGGTTCGTCCCCGTGATGAACCCGGACGGCTACCAGTACACGTTCGACGTCGAGCGGCTGTGGCGCAAGAACCTGCGCGACAACGACGGCGACGGTGAGACGACCATCGCCGACGGCGTCGACCCGAACCGCAACTACCCCGAGCACTTCAAGTACGACGAGGAGGGCTCGTCCCAGATCCCGTCCAGCCAGACGTTCCGCGGCTCGGGTCCCGCCTCCGAGGCGGAGACCAAGGCGATCATGGGCCTGTCCGACCGCGTCGGCTTCCAGTTCAACGTCAACTACCACTCCAACGGCCGCTGGCTGCTGTACCCGGAGGGCTGGCAGGTCGGCTCCCCGACCGCGGACGACCCGATCTACTACGCGCTGTCGGGCAACCTCGACAAGCCGGCGATCGAGGGCTTCCACCCGGGCCTCAGCTCGGACGTCCTCTACGTCACCAACGGCGAGGCCAACGACTACGTGCACAAGGTCGGCAAGGCGCTGGCCTGGACCCCGGAGCTCAGCCCGGGCTGCGACGGCTGCGGCTTCGTGTTCCCGGACGACGAGGCGCTCGTCCAGGAGGAGTTCGAGCGCAACCTGCCGTTCGCCGAGTCCGTCGCCGACTCGGCCGCGGATCCCGACGACCCGAAGTCGTCGCTGGGCATCAAGACCAAGCCGTTCTACATCCGCAGCGACGACCCGTACAAGGGCGGGATCCCGGGCGCGAACTTCGCCTTCCGGTACTCCTACGGCGATCCGCAGCCCGTGCAGGTGCTCGCCAAGCGGGCGCTGGGCGCCGTCACGGTCAAGTACCGCGTGAACGGCGGCGCCGTGAAGAGCGCGACGACGTCGGAGTGGACCGGCGGCCAGCGCTACAAGCCCGCGTCGGTCTACTACCACGTGATGCGCGGCACCGTCACCGGCACCTCGCCGGGTGACTCCGTGGAGGTGTGGTTCGAGGGCGGCGGCCAGAAGTCGGAGTCGTTCACGTACCAGGCCGTCGCCGAGACCGGCAACCGGGTGCTCGTGGTCGCCGCCGAGGACTACACGGGCGCATCGCCCGTGCAGCCCGTCACGTCCCCGCGCTACCTGCAGTTCTACCTGGACGCACTGGCCGCCAACGGCATCGCCGCCGACGTCTACGACGTCGACGCGCGCGGCCGGATCGCGCCCGATCAGCTCGGCGTCATGAGCCACTACGACGGCGTCATCTGGTACACGGGCGACGACATCGTCACCCGGGAGGCCGGCCGGGCCGCAGGCAACGCCGACCGCCTCGCGCTCGACGAGATGCTCGAGATGCGCGCCTACATGGACGAGGGCGGCCGGGTGCTCTACACGGGCAAGCGGGCCGGCATGCAGTACACGGGCGCCGGCGGCGTCGGCAACCAGTTCTACGACCCGAAGGACGAGGCGGTCTGCCGCCCGGTCAACCCCGCCATGGACCCGCGGCAGTGCCTGCTGCTGCGCGGTTCGACCCAGGGCGGCGACCAGATCCAGGACGTGCTGCAGTACTGGTTCGGCGGCATGGTGCAGATCGCCAACGACGGCACGGACGACGCCGGCAACCTGTTCGGCATCAACGGGATCGGCGACCCGTTCGCCGGCCTCTCCTGGACCATGAACGGTGCGGGGAGCGCGAACAACCAGGACACCAACTCGTCGTTCGTGACCACCAGCGGCGTGCTGCCGGTGGAGGACTACCCGCAGTTCGAGAGCGACGCCTCGGCGCGCTGGGCGAAGCCCGGCGGACCGTTCGACCCGCACTCGGGCAGCCAGTACGTCTTCTCCCAGCTCGCCGACGCGTCCTACAAGCGCCTGACCCGCGAGATCGCGGTGCCGGCGGGCGGCGGCGACCTGACGTTCTGGACGTCGTACGACACCGAGGCGGACTGGGACTACCTCACCGTGGAGGCCCGCACGGCCGGCGGCGACGACTGGACGACGCTGCCCGACGCGAACGGCAACACGGGCGACGGCACCGGCGAGAGCTGCGTCGGCAGCACCACGGGCTGGGCGGATGAGCTCCATCCGCACCTGACGCACTACCAGACGTTCACCGCCGAGCCCAGAGGGTGCACGCCCACCGGGACGACGGGCGTCTGGAACGCCGCGACGGGCAGCTCGGGTGGCTGGCAGCAGTGGTCGATCGACCTCGACGACTGGGCCGGGGAGACGGTCGAGATCTCGGTCGCCTACATCAGCGACTGGGGCACGCAGAACCTCGGCGTGTTCCTCGACGACTTCGTCTGGCCGGGCGGCTCGACGTCGTTCGAGGGCGGGGACACCGGCGGCTGGCAGATCACCGGCCCGCCGGCGGGCAGCGGCCCGAACGCCAACAACTGGGAGGTCACGGACGCCGGTGGCTTCCCGGTCGGCGCGGCGATCACGACCCCGCGGTCGCTGCTGTTCGGCTTCGGGTTCGAGGGGATCTCCACCGCGGCGCAGCGCAACGCGGTCATGGGGAGGGCGATGGGCTACCTCCTGCGCTGATCCGATGAGCCCGGCCTGCGCTCAGCGCAGGCCGGCCCGCATCGCGGCGAGGGTGAGCACGGCCTGCGCGGCGTGCTCGCCCTGGTCGCGCTTGCCGCCGCCCGTGCGGGCGAGGGCCTGGTCCATGTTCTCGACCGTGAGCACGCCGAACGCGCACGGGACGCCCGTCGCGAGCTGGACGTCCTGGATGCCGCGGGCGGCCTCCGCGCAGACGTAGTCGTAGTGATCGGTCTCGCCGCGGATGACCGCGCCGAGGCAGGCGACGCCGGCGTAGCGGCCGGTCTCGGCCAGGTACTTCGCGGCGAGCGGGAGCTCGAACGCCCCGGGCACGTCGTAGACGTCGAACTCCACGGCGGCCTCGGCGAACGCCCGCTCCGCGCCCTGGACCAACCGGGCGGCGAGGTCCTCGTAGAAGCGGCCGACGACGACGGCGAACCGCTGGTCGCTCACCGGCCGAGCTCCCGGTCGCGCTCGGCCTCGGCGTGGAGCATCTCCTCGTCGAGCGCCAGCGCCTGGTGGTGGATCGAGTGGCCCATGCGATCGCGCTTGGCCCGCAGGTACTCCTCGTTGTGCGGGTTGGGCGCGTGCACGATCGGCACCTGCTCGGTCACGGAGAGCCCGTAGCCCTCGAGCCCGCGGATCTTCTTCGGGTTGTTCGTGAGGATGCGGATGCTCGTCAGCCCGAGGTCGACGAGGATCTGCGCCCCGATGCCGTAGTCGCGCAGGTCGACGGGCAGCCCCAGCTCGAGGTTCGCGTCGACCGTGTCGTAGCCCTGGTCCTGCAGGTTGTAGGCCCGCAACTTGTTCAGCAGGCCGATCCCGCGGCCCTCCTGGGCGAGGTAGAGCAGCACGCCGCGGCCCTCCTCCTCGATCATCGAGAGCGCCGACTCGAGCTGCTCGCCGCAGTCGCAGCGCAGCGAGTGGAAGACGTCGCCGGTGAGGCACTCGGAGTGCACGCGCACGAGCACGTCGTCGGTGCCGTCGACCTCGCCCTTGACCATCGCGACGTGGTGCTTGTCGTCGACGAGCGAGCGGTAGCCGACGACGGCGAACTCGCCGAAGCCGGTCGGCAGCCGGGTCGACACGACGCGCTCGACGAGCTTGTCGTGGCGGCGCCGGTAGGCGATCAGGTCGGCGACCGTGATCATCTTGAGGTCGTGCTCGGCGCAGTAGCGCTCGAGGTCCGGGACGCGGGCCATCGTCCCGTCGTCGTTCATGATCTCGCAGATCACCGAGGCCGGGTAGAGGCCGGCCAGGCGCGCGAGGTCGACGCCCGCCTCCGTCTGGCCCGTGCGCTCGAGCACGCCGCCGGGCTTGGCCTTGAGCGGGAACACGTGGCCGGGCTGGACGAGGTCGCGCGGCGCGGCCTCCGGGTCGACGGCGACCGCGATGGTGCGCGCGCGGTCCGCCGCGGAGATCCCGGTCGTCACGCCCTCGCGCGCCTCGATCGACACCGTGAAGGCCGTCTCGAAGGCCGACTCGTTCTTGGCCGCCATCAGGTCGAGGCCGAGCGCCTCGCAGCGCTCGGGCGTGAGCGCGAGGCAGATGAGCCCGCGGCCCTCGCGGGCCATGAAGTTGATCGCCTCGGGCGTCGCGAACTCGGCCGCGATCGTGAGGTCGCCCTCGTTCTCGCGGTCCTCGTCGTCGCAGACCACGACCATCCGCCCGTTGCGGATGTCCTCGATCGCGTCCTCGATCGGGGAGAACGGCCCCCTCATCGTCCTGCCTCGCGCTGCGCGCTCGTCATCGCTTCGCTCGCCAGCTTCTCGACGTACTTCGCGACCACGTCGACCTCCAGGTTGACCGGGGTGCCCGGCGCGGCCGCGCCGAGCGTCGTGCGCTCCAGCGTCTCGGGGATCAGCGAGACGGAGAAGGCGTCGTCCGTGACCTCGACGACGGTCAGCGAGACGCCGTTGACGGCGATCGAGCCCTTCTCGACGACGTAGCGGAGCAGCTCGGCCGGCGCGGTGATCGTGACCACGCGGGCGAAGCCGTCCTCCTCGGTCGAGCGGATCGCGCCCAGCCCGTCGACGTGGCCCTGCACGATGTGGCCGCCGAGCCGGTCGGAGGCGCGCAGCGCCAGCTCCAGGTTCACGTCGGAGCCCGTGGCCACTTCGGCGAGCGAGGAGCGCCGCAGCGTCTCGTGCATCACCTCGGCGCGGAACTCGCCGCCCGCGATCGCGGTCGCGGTCAGGCACACGCCGTTGACCGCGACGGAGTCGCCCTCGGCGATCTCCTCCGCGAGCCGCGTGCGGACCGCGAGCGTCACGCCGTCGGCGGTCGCGTCCACCGCGGAGACCTTGCCCAGGTCCGCGACCAGGCCCGTGAACATCAGCTCACCACTCCCGCATCCGTGCGGAGATCAGGACGTCGTCCCCGATCTGCTCGACGTCGAGCGCCAGCGCGCGGATCGCCTCGGAGATCCGCTCGGCGCCCTCGCCCTCCAGCGGGTCGCGGGCGCTCGAGCCGCCGACGACGACCGGCGCGATGAAGAGGCGGATCTCGTCGACCTCACCCGCGTCGAGGAACGCGCCGGCCAGGCGCGGACCGCCCTCCAGCAGGATCGAGCTGATCCCGGAGGCGCCGAGCTGGTCGAGCGCGGAGCGCACGCGGGCCGGCTCGTTCTCCCCCGTCGCGACGATCACGTCGGCGCCGGCGCTCTCCAGCCCGTCGGTCTGCCGCCGCGCGGCGGCGCGGCCGACGACGACCGTCAGCGGCAGCTCGGGCGCTCCGCGGACGAGCTGGGAGTCCAGCGGCAGGCGGCCCTCGGAGTCGAAGACGACGCGGCGGGGCTGGCGGGTGACGTCGTCGATCCGCGCGTTGAGCTGCGGGTCGTCCGCGAGCGCGGTGCCGATGCCGACCACGACCGCGTCGCGCTCGGCGCGCCAGTGGTGCGAGCGCAGGCGCGAGGCCTCGCCGGAGATCCACTTCGAGTCGCCCGTGCGGGTGGCGACCTTGCCGTCGAGCGTCATCGCCGACTTGAAGAGCACGTGCGGGCGGCCGGAGCGGGCGTGCTTGCGGAAGGCCTGGTTGAGCAGCCGGGCGCGCATCGCGGGCTCCCCGTCGGCGACGACGACCTCGATGCCCTCGTCGCGGAGGATCCCCAGCCCGCGGCCCGAGGCCTTCTCCGTCGGGTCGTCCGAGGCGACGACGACGCGGCGGATCCCCGCCTCGAGGATCGCCTCGGTGCAGGGCGGCGTGTGGCCGTGGTGGCAGCAGGGCTCGAGCGACACGTAGAGCGTCCCGCCGCGCGGGTCGGCCAGGCAGGACGCGAGCGCGTTGCGCTCGGCGTGCGCCTCGCCGTACCGGGCGTGGTAGCCCTCCCCCAGGACCTCGCCGTCGCGGACGACGACCGCGCCGACCAGCGGGTTCGGGCTGACCTTGCCGCGCCCGCCCTCGGCCAGGTCGATGGCCCGCGCGAGGAAGAGGGCGTCGGTGTCGGTCGAGAGCGCCATGACGGGGAGTCAGAAGTCTACGGAGCAGTTGGCGCCGGCTCGCCGCACTCCGCCCACGCCGACCAGCGGCCGATGCGCCCGAGCCGCTCGAAGCCCGCCGCCGGGCGGGTCGACCAGCGGCGCTCGACGGTCACGCGCGGCGCCGAGGCGACCGCGCGGCCCGTGCTCGGCTCGAAGTTGAAGACGCGCGAGACGAGCTGGAGCCCCTCCGTGGGCGGCGCGTCCTGCTGGATCGAGGCCTGGATCGCGTCCTTGGGCAGCCCGGTCTCGTAGCGCAGGATCGGGATCGGCGCGTGCGTGGGCACCGTGATCGGCCGGCACGACTGGAGCGCGGCGGCGACCTCGGGCTCGTCGATCAGCGCGTTGAGCTGCTCGTGCTGGGACTCGACGAAGCTCGCCTGGCGGGCCAGCGTCGAGAAGTCCGAGGCGTAGTACGACGCCCGCCAGCCGATGATCAGCACGGAGAGCACGGCGACCCCGACCGCCACCTTGCGGGCGGTCGTGCCGCGCTCGACCAGCGTCCAGCCCGCGAGCGCGACCGCGACGCACAGCGTCAGCAGCAGCGACGGGATCGTCATGTAGCGCGGGATCACCGAGAGGCCGGCGGCGCTGATGATCAGGAACGTGCACAGGCCGAGGCCGCCCAGCGCGACCGGCAGCGCCGCCTTGCGGCGCAGGATCCAGACGGCGAGGACGAGCCCCATGCCGCCGACGCCGACGGTGACGATCGTGTCGTTGGCGCCCGAGTAGCGGGGCAGGTTGCGCAGCGCGTCCCCGATCCCGCGGTTGCGGCCGAACTCGCCGGAGACCTCCCGCGTCGAGGTGAGCGAGTACAGCGGCTCGCCGGTCACGATGAGATCGGCCAGCATCCACAGCACCGGGGCGGCGACGACGAGCGGCAGCAGCTTCAGGGCGTCGGAGCGCGGCAGGTCGCGTGCGAGCCAGAGCCAGTAGACGCCGCCGAGGAGCCACGCCTCGGGCCGCAGCAGGCCGGCGAGCGCGAGCAGCACGAGCACGGGCCACCCCGCGCGCGGGCGGCGCAGCTCCAGCAGCGCCGCGGCGAAGACCATCAGGTAGAAGGGCAGGTCGAACATCGCCCGCAGCGCGAGCAGCTGCATGTCCGTGCGGGTGAGCAGCACGGCCACCGCGACGAAGGCGATCGTGCGCCCCAGCAGCCGCTTCGTGAACGCGAACATGACCGCCAGGAAGCCGACGTAGCCGAGCAGCGCGACGAGCACGAGGATCCGGTCGCTCGCCGTGCCGAAAGGCGCCATCGCCCAGGCCACCAGCGTGGAGAGCGGGTGCGGCGTCGGCGTGCGGAAGACGTCGTAGTCGGGCAGGTGGCCGTGGAAGAGCTCCTGGCCCCAGACCAGCGTGTAGTACGTGTCGTAGTTCGGATACGTCTGCCAGACGACGTAGACCACGAGCGCCGCGGCGATCCCGGCCGCGAGCAGCAGCACCTCGGCGCTCGGCCGGGAGCGGTCCCGGGGCCCGGGCTCAGGCGCCTCGGCCCGCGGCGGGTCGGTCTGCGTCACGGACATCGGCGGCGGGTCACGTTAGCCGGATCCCGGCTCAGCCGGGATCGCAGTCCGCGAGGCGGTGGATCTCGACCACGGGCCCCGGGCGCTCGTAGGCGCGCGGCGCGTAGTTGAACGAGAAGTCGTAGGAGAACTCGACGGGATCGGCGCCCTCGGCGAACGGCGAGAAGGTCACGGTCTCCTCGCTCGCGTCGTCGAGCGCCGGGTAGTAGCGCTCCGACGACCGCAGCCCGGCCTTGAGCCCGCGCTCCTTCTGCGTGCTCCCGACCACGACGTAGCAGTAGCCGCCCTCGCGGTAGGCGTCGATGTCGCGCACCCGCAGCCGCTTCTCGTAGGCCTGGAACGGCCGCTCCACCGGCCACTTGTCGAACTCCCCCGCCCAGTCCGCGGGCACGAAGGGCTCGACGACGATCCTCCCGCCCTCCGGCACGTTGTCCCGCAGCCAGCCGAGCGCCTCCGCGCGCGTGTCCTCACGGCCGAGCACCCGGTCGACGTGGACGCTCGCCAGCAGCCCCTGCGCGCACAGCAGCGCTCCGAACACGGCGGAGAGCAGCGCCGGTCGCTTGAGTGCCGTCGCGAGCGCGACCGCCCCGTAGCCCGCGAGGATGCACAGCACGGGGTACGCGGGCAGCAGCCAGCGGCCGAAGTAGCGGCCCTGCGAGCCCATGAACAGGTAGAGGAAGACGGGGAAGGCGAGCAGCAGCAGGGCGAGGCGCCAGTCGCGCCGGATCGCCACCACCGCCCCGCCGGCCGCCGCGGCGAGCGGGAACCAGCCGAGCCCCCAGCCGAGCGTGCCGACGTAGTACACCCAGCCGAGCATGTCGTCCTGGCCGAGCTTGCCCGCGGCGGCCTGGCCCGACTGGCCCCTGATCTGCCGCCGCGCCTCGTGGAGGTTGAGCAGCGCGTACGGGTTGAGGATCACGAACAGCGCCACGAACCCCGCGCCGGCGACGACGCAGCCGAGCAGGACCTTCCGCAGCTCGGAGCGGTCGCGCAGGATCCGCAGCCCGGCCGCGACCGCGAGCGTGAGCAGCATCGCGCCCGCCGTGTACTTCACCGAGGTCGCGGTCCCGATCGCGGCGCCCGCGAGCAGGTAGTCGGCCCAGCTCCCCCGCTGGTACACGAGCAGCGAGCCGATCAGGCCGAGCGTGACCGGCGCGAGCGTGACGACGTCGTTGAGCGCGTGCTTGGAGTAGAAGACGGGCAGGAACGCGACCGCCATCAGCGCCGCCGCGACGAGCCCGGCGCGCGGGCCGTACGCCCGCTGCCCGGCGAAGAACGTGAGCGCGACGACGAGCGTGCCGATCAGCGCCACGACGACGCGGGCCGTCAGGAACGCGTCCGCCGTGCCGCCGATCCAGTAGACGACCGCGAACAGGTAGGTGAGCGCCGGCGGGTTCTCGTAGTAGCCGGGGTCGAGGCTCCCGCCCGTCGCCATGTCGAGGGCCCGCGGCACGAAGTGCTCCGCCTCGTCCGCGTTGTAGGCGAACGGCAGGCCGTGGTCGAGGTTCCACAGGCGCAGCGCCAGGGCGGCCAGCAGGATCCCGCCGAGCCAGATCGCGGTCGCGCGCCGGGTCACGCCGCCCCGTAGCCCTGGGTGCAGTCGTCGAGCCGGTACACGCGCACGTCCGGTCCGGGCCGCTCGTAGGCGGGCGAGTAGTACGAGTAGGAGAGGTCGAAGGAGAAGTCCTGCGGCTCCGAGTCCTGCCGGTACGGGCTGATCCGGAAGACCGGCTCGGACTCCCGCTCGAGCCGGTCGTAGTAGGCGACCGCGCCCGGATTGCCCTTCGCGTCCGCGCGGCCGCGGATGAGCCCCATCGTGACCACCGTGCAGTAGCCGCGGCGGCGATAGCGGTCGATCAGCCCCGGCTCGAGCGTACGGCCGTACTCGACGTGCTCCTCCTGGGTGTCGCGCACGAACTCGTTGACGAACTGGGGCTGCTCCGTCTTGCGTGGCTTCCCGTCGACCACGGGCCAGTAGAACCGCTCGGGCACCGCCGGCTCGATCACCGCCCGCAGCTCGGGCCGGTGGTTCGCCGCGAGCCACTCGCGGGCGATGGCGCGCGTGTCCTCGTGGCCCAGCACGGCCATCGAACGCGCGTCGGCGGCCAGCGGCTGCCAGAGCAGCACGGCGCAGGTCAGGGCGAGCGCCGGGACCTCCCAGCGCGGGGCGCGCTCGCGCAGCACCTCGGCGCCGCGGGCGACGGCGTAGCCCGCGAGCAGCGCGAGCGCCGGGTAGACGGGCAGCAGCCAGCGACCGAAGAAGCGGCTCTGGAAGCTCAGGTACAGGAACAGCGCGACGGGGAAGACGAGCAGCAGCGCCGCGCGCGCCCGGTCGCGCCGGGCGAGCAGCACGGCGCCGGCGAGCGACGCCGCCGCCGCGACGTAGCCCAGGCCCCAGAGCAGCGAGTCCAGGTAGTAGAGGACGCCGGTCTGGTCCTCCTGGCCGAACTTGCCCTGGTTGCCGGCGAGCTCGGCTTGCCCGCGGAGCTGGTGCATCGCGCGGTCGAAGTCGAGGAAGAAGAACGGGTTCGTGAGCGCGAAGGCGACGAGCGCGCCCGCGAGCACGACGAGCCCGCCGCGGAGCGCGAAGCGGGCGTCGCGCCGCAGCAGCAGCCCCAGCGCGGGCGCGAGCACGATCAGTCCCGCCGTGTACTTGAAGCCGATCGCCAGGCCCACGGCGGCGCCCGCCACCGCGGCGGTGCGCAGGCCGCCGCGCTCCGCGAGCCGGATCGACATCCAGAGCGCGACGGCCACGGGCGCGAGCGTCCCCGTGTCGGTCAGCGCCATCCGGCTGAAGGCGACCGGGAGGAAGGCGAAGCAGAGCACCGCGGCGGCCAGCAGGCCGGTGCGGCGGTCCCACAGCGCGCGGCCCGCGGCGTAGACGGCGCCGACGCCCGCGAGGCAGAGCAGCGCGGCGAGCGTGCGGCTGACCTCGAAGACCCAGGACGCGTTCGTCTTGTAGGCGTCGATGACCGCCTCCGAGCCGCCCGCGGGGATCGCGGCGAGCCGGTAGACGGCATGCAGGAGGTACGTGAACGCCGACGGGTTCTGGAAGTAGCCGGGGTTCGGGTCGCGGAAGACCTCGATGGCGCGCTTCGTGAAGTGCGAGCCCTCGTCGACGTAGTAGACGTAGGGCAGCCCGTGGTCGTTGTGGAGGACGCGCAGGACCAGCCCGGCGACGAGGATCAGCCCGAGCACGGCGAGCGCCGGGCCCTCTTGGCGCAGCCGGCTCATCCGCGCCGATGGTACTTCGCCGCGCGGCACCGCCCGCGCTCCCCACTAGGCTTTGGGGCCCACCGGGTATCACCGGGTCGGACGCCTGCCATGAAGCTGATCATCCAGATCCCCTGCCTGAACGAGGAGGAGACGCTCCCCGTCACCCTGCGCGACCTCCCCCGCGAGGTGGCCGGCTTCGACGAGGTCGAGTGGCTCGTGATCGACGACGGCTCGACGGACCGCACCGTCGAGGTCGCGCGCGAGCACGGCGTCCACCACATCGTCCGGCTGACGAACAACAAGGGCCTGGCGAACGGCTTCCAGGCCGGCCTCGACGCGGCGCTGAAGCTCGGCGCCGACGTGATCGTCAACACCGACGCCGACAACCAGTACGACGGCGGCGACATCCCGAAGCTCGTCGCGCCGATCCTGGCCGGCAACGCGGACATGGTGGTCGGCGACCGCCAGGTCATGACGATCGAGCACTTCTCCCCCGC
>JBEVIG010000022.1:0-32582 GCA_040510855.1 Solirubrobacteraceae bacterium | reverse complement strand
ATCCGCCCAACCCTAGCCGTGTTGCTACCTTGTCCACCGCTCTCGGAGGGGTGCGAGAGTGGTTGAATCGGGCGGTCTCGAAAACCGTTGTGCGGGCAACCGTACCGAGGGTTCGAATCCCTCCCCCTCCGCTACTCGCCGTCCTCGCCCGCGAGGGGTGACAGCAGGAACGAGAAGCGCGCGATGCGCGGGGCCCAGAGCTGGAAGGGCGCGAGGTCGGGGACGGTGACGAGCGCCGACGCGCCGGCCAGCCCGTCCGAGAGCCGCGCCCAGTCCGCGACCTCGTCGTACGCGAGCGGGCCGACGATGCCGTTCGCGCTGCCCGCGGGCGCGATGTCGGCGACGAAGTCGGCCCAGCTCCCCTTCGCAGCGCGGTGGCGCAGGCCGCCGGCGACGCCGTCGGCCGGTGGCGCGATGAGGACGGCCTCGAGCAGCCGCGCGTGCCCGCTCAGCAGCCCGAGGAGGACGACGACCGCCTCGTACTCGCCCGGCTCCTGCTCGCCGCCGAGGAAGCTCGCCGCGGGGGCGAGGTTCCGCGTCGAGCGGATCAGCCGGTAGAGGTTCATCACGCGCTTCGCCTCGCGCGGCGTCTCGATCAGCGGCGCGAGCGCGGTGATGAGCTGGAGCTCGGGCTCGCTGAGCCCGCGCGCCGGCGGCGGCTCGGCGCCGGCCTGCACGGCGGCGACCTCGGACTCGGCCTCGACGGGGATCACGGCGGCGGCCTCGAGCGCCTGCTGCTCGAGCGCCGGCGCCTCGGGCGGCGCCCCCTCCGCCGCCGGTGCCTCGGCCACCACGACGACCTCCTCCTCCCCGCCGGCGTCGTCCGCCGGCGGCTCCTCGCGCTCCGCGAGGCTCCGGATCAGCAGCCCGAAGTTGTCGCGGCTCATGCGCGGCAGCGCGAATGGGAGGTTGAAGATCTTCTCCAGGTAGTCCTGCGGCGTCGCCTCCCACCAGCGGTCCTGCTCGGGCGGCTCGCCCTCCGTGGTCAGCATCGCCTCGTACTCGCGCCGCAGGGAACGCAGCAGCCAGCGCGGGTCGACGCCCACCACGACCACGAAGAGGTCGAGCGCCAGCAGCAGGTGGACCGCCTGGAGGACCTCGACGACCTGCTTCGAGGAACAGCGGTCGAGGTCGTCGATGTAGAGCACGATGCGGTCGATCGGGCGCCGGCCGTCCGGCTTGCCGCCCTTCTTCTCGGCCGCGCGCCACTCGTCCATCAGCCCGATCAGCGCCTCGAAGTCCTTGCGGATCGTGGAGATCAGGCCGAGCTGCCTGCGGTAGTCCTCGCTCGCCGCCCGCTCGGCCACGAAGCTGTAGAGCCGCCGGCCCGGGTCCAGCGCCGCCAGCTCGCCGCCGAGGGCCGCGACCTGCGCGTCGACCTCCTCCAGCTGCGTCTGGGCGACGCGCTCCTCGGCCTCCGCCTTGCGCAGCGCGGTCAGCTCCTTGGCGACCTTCTTGTCCGTCTGGGCGCGCACCTTCGCCGCGACGTCGCGCAGGAGCCGCAGGCCGGTCCGTGCGCGGGCGGCGAACCACATGACGGCGGGGACCACGACGCCGAGGGCGGCGACGCCGGCGGCGGCGATCGCGTCCCGGGCGAAGATCGCTCCTGCGGCGACCGCGAGGGCGCCGAGCGCCGCGACCGCGAGCAGGAGGGCGCCGCGCCGCCCGGAGAACACCCGGGCGAGCACCCGCGCGTCGGACGGCGCCCCGCGGAGCTCCTCGGCCAGCAGCTGTCCCTGCTCCGCCGCGTCGCTGACGCCGAGCGCCTTCGAGGCCTTCTTGAACTCGCCGCCCAGCGTGTCCGATTGCAGCACGGCCTCGACGAGCCCGCGCGCGCCGATGTCGCCGGCCGCGATCGCGGTGTCGAGCTCGTTCTGCAGGCGGACGGTCTCCTCCCGCGCCCGCACCGTCGCCGTCTCGAGCTCCCTGCGCCGCTGGAGCCGCTCCGCGAGGTCCTCGCGCAGCCGGTCCGCCCGCGCGTCGGTCGTCTCGCCCGGCCCGGCGAGCTGCTCGAAGATCTCGTCGCCGAGGCTCGCCCAGAGGTTGCTGTCGGCGTAGTGCCACGCGTTGAAGCCGATCTGGACGATCTCGCGGCAGTACCGGTCGTCCGGCGAGTCCGCCAGCGTCTTGACCTGGCCGCGCAGCAGCCCCATGAAGTAGCTCTTGCCCGAGCCCCACTCGCCGAACAGGCCGATGGAGAGCGGCATCGGCGTGTTCCGGTCGGCGATGACGGTGGCGAACATCGTCACGTAGTCGCGGACGCCGAGGCGGTCGCGCTCGAGGTCGATCCCCTGCGTCGGGTCGACGAGGTCGGACGAGACGCCGCCGGCGAGCTCGAGGGCCGCCGCGTCCGCGGCGCCGGCGAGGATCTGGTCCCAGACCGCCGCGGGCTCGCCGGGCGTGAGCCGCGCGACGGCGCCGCGCAGCGCGGCGCGGAGCTCGCCGGAGGTGACGCGCAGCTCGTCGAACAGGTGCTCCTCGAAGCGCTCGTCCGGTTGTGTCAGGGCGGCCGCGAGCAGGTGGCGGAGGTGGACCTCGGGCGCGACGCCGAGGCGGCCGCGGACGAGCTCGGCCGCCGCGAGCGTGGCCGCCAGCGGCGACGCCGCGATCGCGTCGTCGTTCACGATGTCGGTCGAGTAGGACGGCGTGAGCCCGCCGAGCGCCGGGACCACGCCCTCGGCGATCGCGAGCGGTGTCAGCTGCTCCCGCCCCGGGTGGCGGGAGACGACGAGATCGAGGAGGTCGCCGGCGACCGTGCGGGCCTCGCTGACGGCGCTCGCGCGGAGCCCGCCGAGGAGCATCGCGGTCGGCGCGCCGATCGGGTCCACGGGCGAGTCGGGCGCCTCCGAGGGCTGCCGCGGCGTGGTCGCGATGGCGATTGCGTCGCGCAGCGCCGCGTTCGCCGACGGGCTGAGCGCGATCACCGGCGCGGCGGCGCGCGCGAGGATGCGCTCGATGGCGGACGCGCCGAAGGCGTCGACCGACCGGTTCGTCGCGGTCGGCCCGACGATCCCGATCACCGCGCCGTCGGGGCCGACCACGGGCGAGCCGCTCGCCGTCTCGTCCTCGGAGAGCATGCCGTCGAGCTCGATCGTCATGCGCTCGTCCGAGGTCATCTCGAGCCGCCCGGCGACGATCCGCACCCGCGGCGAGTCGTCGCGCACGATGGCGACCGAGCACGTTCCGCCGGCCGACACGCCGCCGAGCGGCGCCGCTCCGACGGGCGCCGGCACGTTCGTGCGCATCAACGCGAGGTCGCCGTCACCGCCGATCCGCTCGACGGTCGCCTCGGCGGCACCGTCCTGGAGGACCAGCGCGTCCGCGCGCTCCGCCACGTGCGCGAGCGTCACGACGCGCTCGCCCGCCCACAGGCCGAGCCCGCGGACCCGCGGCGGGCTGTCGGCCGACGAGCTCGCCGACATCAGCACCGCGAGGAACGGCCAGGGCCCGGAGTCAGGACCGGCGGCGGTCACATGCGCACGCTATCCGGGTTGGGCGGGCATCAATAGGGTTGCCGCCGTGACCTCGACACGGTGGAGCGCGTTCCTCGGCCTGGCCCTCCTGCTGACCGTCGCCGCACCGGCGAGCGCGAAGCGGCAGCGGGCCGATCTCATCGTCAGGTCGGTCGAGGCTCCGGCCTCGGCGACCGCCGGCGCGAGCATCGCGGCCGCCGTCGTGGTCAAGAACAAGGGCAAGCGGAAGGCCGGACGGTCGCGGGTCGCCTTCACGCTGTCGGCGACGGCCGGGCCCGGCTCGGGCGGCGTCGCGCTCGGCGATCGGTCCGTGCCGAAGCTCAAGCCGGGCAAGAGGTCCCGCCGGGCGTCGGACCTGACGCTGCCCGCGGCGACGAAGCCCGGCGCCTACTTCCTCGTCGCCTGCGCCGACGGCCGGCGCAGGGTCAAGGAGAAGTCGGACGGGAACAACTGCAAGGCGGCCCGGTCCCGGCTCACCGTCACCGCCGCGGCCGCACCCGCGAAGCTCGCGCTCACGCCGGCCGCGCGCACGTTCGCGCCGGTGGTCGCCGGGCAGCGCTCCGCACCGGTGACGTTCACGGCCACCAACACCGGCGGCACGGCCACGGGCACGATGAGCGCCCAGGTGAGCGGCGCCGGCTTCGTCGCCGGCGCGAACGGCTGCACGGGCAGGACCCTGGCGCCCGGCGCCTCGTGCACCGTCGCCGTGCGCTTCGGACCGCTCGCCGCCCGGTCCTACGGCGGCACCCTCGCGGTGACCGCGCCCGGAACGACGGCGTCCGCGACGCTCGCCGGCACCGGCACGGCGCCCGACCCGGCGAGGCTGACGATCGCGGGCGCGAGCTTCGCGCCCACGGAGGTCGGCGAGACCAGCGCCCCCACCACCTTCACCGTGACCAACAGCGGCGGGCTGCCGACGGGCACGCTCGAGAGCGAGTTGGACCCGGGCCCGTTCCGCGGCGTGCCCGCTGCGGACGAGTGCACCGGCACGTCGCTAGCCGCGGGCGCGAGCTGCACCTTAGCGATGGTCTTCGAGCCGGTGGTGCGCGGGCTGGCCGCCGGCAGCCTCTCCGTGACGGCGAGCCCCGGCGGCACGGTCACGCAGCCCGTCTCGGGGACCGGCCTGGCGCCGGCGAGCCTGTCGGTCAGCCCCTCGCCTGACTTCGACTTCGGCGACTTCGTGCTCGGCGGCGCGACCCCGCCGAGCAAGACGTTCACCGTGGCCAACGACGGCGACGTCCCGGCCGCCGGCCTCGCCGCGGCGCTCTCCGGCGGCAACGCCGGCGACTTCGCGATCGCCGGCGGCACGTGCCCCGCCGGCGGCCAGCTCGCCGGCGGCGCAAGCTGCACGGTCGTGGCCGAGTTCGACCCGCAGGCGGCCGGCTCGAAGCAGACCACCCTCGAGGTCTCCGGCACGCCCGGCGGGAGCGCCTCGACGACGCTGAGCGGTCGCGGGGTGGCGGCCGCCGCGCTCGGGTTCGACTCGCTCGTCGTCGACTTCGGCAACGTCGCGTTCAACAGCAGCTCGACGCGGACGCTGACGCTCAGGAACACCGGCGGGTCGAGCACGTCGGCGATCTCGCTGGCGATCACCGGGACCAACGCGAGCCGGTTCGCTATCGAGCCGACGGGCGACACCTGCTCGGGACAGACCCTGGCGAGCGGCGCGACGTGCACCTTCACGATCCGCTTCACGCCGCTGAACATGGGCGCGAAGACGGCCTTCGTGACCGCCTCCGCGGCGCAGGGCGGGGCGGGCAGCGCCCGGCTCGACGGGAACGGGACCTAGCGACCGGGCGCGGCTCAGCCGCCGTGGCCGGCCGCCGCGAGCGGGCGCGTCATCTCGATCCCGTGCGCGCCGGCCATCGCGATGACATCGGCCATCGCCGGCCGCCCGCGTGCGGCGAGCTCCGCCGCGGCGCGCGCGAACGCCTCCATCCCGTCGCCGGGCGAGTAGACGACGGAGGCCCGGGCGGCCGCCGCGGACTCGTTGCGGATCGTGTGCTCGCGGCCGCCCGCGATCGGCACCACCGCGCCCGCCGCGCCGACCGTGCGCCGCACCTCGCCGTCCTCGTCCTCGACGTAGAACGCGAGCTCGCCCTCCACCACCGAGTACACCTCGCACGCCTCGTGGCGATGCAGGCCGGGCGGGCCGCCGCCCGCCGCCATCCGGACCTCGACCACGGCCACCCGGCCGCCGGTCGCCGCCGCGGGCACCCGCACGACCACCTCGTCGCCACCGACCACCAGCACGTCCTCCGACACGTTCGCTCACCTCATTTCGACAGGTTACCTGTCTAGTTGTAGCGGTATCGTCGCCGCCGTGCCACCCTCCCGCCTCCCGCGCACCTCGGCGCGCGAGCAGCCCGAGAACCTCGCGATCCTCCTGCGCGAGCCGTTCCGCGCCGGCACGGAGCTGCTGCACGAGCGCCTCGCGGAGCGCGGCCACACCGCGGTCCGGCCGCCGCACGGCGCCGTCCTCCAGTACCTCGACGACGACGGCACGCAGGTGAGCGAGCTCGCCCGCCGGGCCCAAGTCGCGAAGCAGTCGATGGCCGAGCTGGTGGCCCACCTGGAGCGCCACGGCTACGTGGAGCGCGTCGCGGACCCCGCCGACCGCCGTGCCAAGCTCGTCCGCGCCACCCCGCGCGGCCGCGAGGTCTACGCGATCGCGCGCGAGGTCGTCGCGGAGCTCGAGGCACGCTGGACCACCCACCTCGGCGCGGCGCGCATGCGCCAGCTGAGGGCCCTGCTCGAGGAGCTGAACGCCGGCCTCTGAGCCCGCTCAGCTCGCGACGAAGCGCGGCGGCCCGATGAGCGGCCGGTGCGTGTGCCGCTCGTCGTAGTCCGTCGCCCACGAGAGGAGCTGCGGCGCGGGGAGCGACGGGCTGTACCGGAAGCCCTGCGCCTGGTCGCAGTCGAGCGAGGCGAGCGCGTCGTGCGTCGGCGCGGAGTCGACGCCCTCGGCGACGATGCGCAGCCCGAGCGAGTGCCCGAGGTGGATCGCCGAGCGCACGATCGCGGTGTCGCGCGGATCGGTCCGCATCCCCATCACGAACCCGCGGTCGATCTTGAGCTCGCGGACCGGCAGCAGCTTGAGGTACTCGAGCGACGAGTAGCCCGTGCCGAAGTCGTCGACCGACAGCGTGATCCCGGCCGCGGCCAGCCGGTCGAGCGTCGGCAGCACGCGCTCGGGGTCGGTGACGACCATGCTCTCGGTGATCTCGAGCACGAGCGCGTCCGGCGGCACGTCGTGCGCGGCGCAGAGGCCGACGATGCTCTCGGGCAGGTCGGGCTCGAGCAGCACGCGCGCGGAGAGGTTCACCGCGACCGTCAGGTGGACCCCGTGGTGGCGCCACTCGTGGCACGCGCGCACGGCGTCCCCGAGGACGTGCATCGTGATCGGGACGATGAAGCCGGTCTGCTCCGCGATCCCGATGAACAGCTCGGGCGCGATCTCGCCGCGCTGGCGGTGGCGCCAGCGGACGAGCGCCTCGGCGCCGCAGACGCGGTCGCCGCGCAGGTCGATCTTCGGCTGGAACTCCGTGACGATCTCGCCCTCGTCGAGCGCGCGCCGGAGGTCGCCCGCGAGCGTCAGCCGGATCAGGTTGTCCGCGTCCTGCTCGCGCGCGTAGCGCTGCACGCCGGTGCGGCCGGACTTCGCCTCGTACATGGCGATGTCCGCGCGCTGCATGAGCGTCTCGACGTCGCGGCCGTCCTGCGGGTAGGTGGCCACGCCGACGCTGCCGCCGATGTCGAGCCGCACGCCGCCGACGTCGAGCGGCTCGCCCAGCGACCGGCGGATGCCGTCGGCGAACAGGAGCGCCGCGTCCGCGTCCTGGCCGGGCAGGAGGATCGCGAACTCGTCGCCGCCGAGCCGGGCGACGGTCGTCCCGAGCGCGACCCGCTGCTGGAGCCGCAGGCCGACCTGCTTGAGCACCTCGTCGCCGTAGTGGTGGCCGAGCGTGTCGTTGATCTCCTTGAAGCGGTCGAGGTCGATCAGCAGCAGCGCGATCCGCGTGTCCGCGTCGGCGGCCGCGATCCCCTGCTCGATCCGCTGGTAGAAGCGCGAGCGGTTCGGGAGCCCGGTGAGCGCGTCGTGCATCGCGAGGTGCTCGGAGATCTGCGCCTGGCGCGCGGCGCGCTGCACCGCGAGCAGCGGGAGCACGATCAGCGGCAGCAGCACGAGGTTGCTCTCGAGCGCGACGACCGCGAGCGGCGCGAGCCCGATGAGGACGCTCTCCGTCGCCGACTGGCGGATCAGGTCGCCGGCGAGCGAGTCCTTGAGCCGCGTGCCGCTCGAGAGCGAGATCGCGACCGCGACGGCGCCCGTGTTGAAGGCGAAGAACACCGCGCCGGCGGCGAGCACGCCCACGAGCTGCATCGTCCCGATGTCCTCGCTGTGCGGGCCGCCCGCGATGAGCTGGTGCACCAGCCCCGCCGCCATCACCGCGAGCAGGTACTGGGAGAGGTTGAAGGCGACGAACTTCGGCCGCCGCCGGTGGGCGACGTCCGCCGCGACGGAGCCGAGCCCCTGGGCGACGGCCGCCGGGACGGCGCCGAAGGTCAGGAGGATCGCGAAGGTGAAGGTCGTCGACGGCGCCACCTCGCCCTGGCCCGGCCCCAGCCGGATCGGGACGAGCTCGCCGATGAGGACCGCGCCCACGAGGATCGCCAGGCGGGGATCGGGGTCGCTCACGAGCGCCGGCAACTGCGGCGCGATGACCGCGAGCACGGCGATGCCGCCGAGGATGACGGCGGCGACGTAGAGCTCGATCCTGGCGGGGGCGCGAAGGCGCATCAGGGTCCGGCGGTGGGGAGCGGGCCCCGGTCGCCGTTCCCTCGGCGACCGGGTCCCATGACGTTCACCACTTGCGGCCTGCGCCGCGCGGGGAGGTACTCACGACCACTTCGCCCCGGCCGAGAGACCTTCCACGAGCGCCACGAGCATTGCGGCGGAGACCGCTGCCCGCATCACCTTGACCTTGAGGTCCATGACCATCCCCTTTGCCTGTGTGCCGCCGCTTCCGTACGACGGCCTTGCGGTCCACTTATCGGTTCATCGACACCCTGTTGTTGAGGCCTTGTCGACAGATGTCCGAGAAACTTGAATCGGGAGGGGTTCAAGCGGCGCCGGCAGCGGGCCGATGCAACACCCCGAGATGCTGCTCGGCGTGATCTTCCTGCTCTGCCTCGTCTCCGTCCCGCTGGCGGGCGGCCGGCTGGGCGCGCTCGCCGAGATGGAGCTGCGCGCGACGTGGCTCGTGCTCGCCGGGCTGGGCGCGCAGATCCTCGTGATCTCCGTCTTCCCCGACGGCGCCGGCGTCCTGCACACGGGCGTGCACCTCGCGTCCTACGCGTGCATCGCGGCGTTCGTCGCCGCCAACTGGACCCGCGTGCCGTTCGTGTGGCTGATCGCGCTCGGCGGCGCGCTCAACCTCGTCGCGATCGCGGCGAACGGCGGCGTGATGCCCGCCGACCCCGACGCGCTCGCGGCGGCCGGGATCGTCACCCCGGCGGGCGAGTTCTCCAACTCGACCGCGGTGACCGACCCGCGGCTGCTGTTCCTGGGCGACGTCCTCTACCTGCCGAGCTCCTGGCCCGTGCACAACGTGTTCAGCGTCGGCGACGTGCTGATCGTCGCCGGCTCGTTCCTCGCGCTGCACACGATCGGCGGCTCCAAGCTCGCCTTCAACGCGCTGGCAACGCTTCCGCCGGCACCGCGACCGGCCGGGTAGCCGAACCAACCCGGGCGGCGCCCGATGGGAGGATGAATCGATGACCTCCCCCATCTCCCCACCGCTCGAGATCGACCTCGCGTCGCTCCGCTCGGCCGTCGCCGGCGACGTGACCGGCCCCGGCGAGGACGGCTACGACGCCGCCCGCGGCGCGTGGAACCTCGTCGCGGACCTGCGGCCCGCCGCGGTCGTCCACGCCGCGAGCGCCGACGACGTCGCCACGGTCGTCCGGCACGCCGCGGAGCACGATCTCAAGGTCGCCCCGCTGGCCACGGGCCACGGCGCGGTCGCGCTGCCCCCGCTCGGCGACGCGATCCTGCTGCGCACGGAGCGGCTCGCGGGCGTGAGCGTCGACCCCGCCGCGCGGACCGCCCGCGTCGAGCCCGGCGCCAAGTGGGGCCCCGTCGCGGACGCCGCGGGCGAGCACGGCCTCGTCGGCCTCGGCGGCTCCTCCCCCACCGTCGGGGTCACGGGCTACACGCTGGGCGGCGGCCTCGGCTGGCTGGCCCGGAAGGAGGGCCTGGCCGCGAACCGCGTCATCGCCGTCGAGCTCGTCACGGGCGGCGGCGAGCACGTGCGCGTCGACGCCGGGAGCGACCCCGAGCTGTTCTGGTCGCTGCGGGGCGGCGGCGGGCCGGGCGTGGTGACCGCGCTCGAGTTCTCGCTCCTGGAGCTCGCGACGTCGTACGCGGGCAGCGTGGCCTTCGACGCGGAGCACGCGCCGGCGGTGTTCGCCGGCTACATGGAGTGGGCCGCGTCGGCGCCGCGCGAGGCGACCAGCATGATCCGCTTCGTCACGCTCCCGCCGCTCCCGCAGATCCCGGAGGAGCTGCGCGGCCGCCCGCTCGTCGACATCACGCTCGCGTACGCGGGCGGCGCCGCGGAGGGCGAGCCGGTCGTGGCCCCGCTGCGCGGGCTCGCGCCGGCCGTCTACGACCGGCTGGGCGAGATCACCGGCGCGAACCTGTGCCGGATGGCCGGCGACCCCGAGGATCCCGTGCCCGGCATCGGGGGCCACGCGATGCTCGGCGCGCTCGACGAAAACCTCGTGGCCGCGTTCATCGCCGCCGCCGGCCCCGACTCGGGCAGCCCGCTGGTCAGCGCCGGCGTGCGCCACCTCGGCGGTGCGCTCGCGGAGGCCCCCGCGGACGGCGGCGCGCTCGGCGCGCTCGACGCCGACTGGGCCCTGTTCATGGTCGGCGTGCCGATGACGCCGGAGCTGGGCGCGGCGATCCCCGTCCACCAGCGCCAGGTGATCGACGCGCTCGCCCCGGCCCGGAAGGAGCACGTCTACGCGAACTTCCAGGACCCGCCGGCGCCGGCCTCCGCCCTGTTCGACGCGGCGACGTGCGACCGGCTCCGCGCCGTGCGCGACGCGGTCGACCCGGACCGCGTGATCATCGCCAAGCACCCGATCGACTGAGCGCCCGGTTCCGCCTTTGCCGCACTATCTGCGGCAAAGGCGGAACCCACCGGGCTCAGGGATTGACCAGCGCCATGTTGGGCTCGCCGTAGGCGTTCAGCCCGTTCGCCGACCGCACGCAGCGGCCGCCGATCGTGGTGCCGCCGTTGTAGGCGAGGCGCAGGCAGTTGCGCATCGCCTTCTGGCCCCAGTAGCTCGCGTGCGAGGCCTCCTGGAGCTGGTAGGGCGGGATGAGCGTCGTCACCGTGCGGATCTGCGCGACCCACTCCGTGCGGTCGACCGCGCCCGGGTCCTGCCACGACCCGAGGCCGGCCTCCTCGAGCAGGCCGACGGTGTTCTCGCACAGACGCCGCCCGTCGAGCGCGTTCTGGAGGTCGAGCACCTTCACGTTCGGCAGCCCTGACGTGGCGGCCGCGTTCTTCGTGGTCGTGTTCATGGCGACGACCACGACGTCGTTGGCCCAGTTCAGGTCGCGGTTCCAGGCGCCGCAGCCGCCGACGGACTGGCGCGTCCAGCCGCTCTCCGGGTAGCGGATCTGCGGCCCGCGCGGGATCGGCGACCAGTAGGTCTGCGCGAGGATCGTGTACTGGCCGGCCGAGTAGCCCGCGTTCGTCATCGCCTCGGCGACGCGCTGCAGCGCGCCGCGGACGTTCGCCGTCTCCGTCGCCTGCCGCGCCGCGGTGAAGCGCGACGTCATGTCCGAGTCGTCGGAGCAGTAGTTCTTCCACCACGACGGCGAGGTGACCCAGTTCGTCACGCACCGCTCGACGATCGCCGCGAAGCCGTAGTTGTTGGCCCCGATCATCACGACGACGGTCTTGACGTTGTGCGTCTTCGCGTACTCCTGCAGCGCCCGCGCCTGGCCGACGCCCTTCGGGCCTGAGTAGAAGTCGATGCCGGGCTTGAAGTCCTCGCCCGAGCCGGTCCCGCCCGTCGACGTCCTCGCGCCCGAGCAGGCGAAGTTGGCGCTCGCCACGCCGCCGCCGATGTGCGCCTGCGCCGCCTTGGAGCGGTGGCACCCCGGGATCGCCTCGCCGTTCGGCGCGTCCCAGTACGCGGTCGCGCCGAGCGCGTCGACCCGCCACGCCGCCATGTTCGTGTTGCCGGCCCAGCGGCCGGCTTCCCCCGATATCGCCGAGTCGCCGAGCGTGACGACGGTCGGGGTCCCGACCCCCGGCCCGTCCGCGGCGGCGGGCCCGGCGAACGCCAGGCACAGCAGGACACCAGCGATGGACACACGGCCCAGTGCGCGCATGCGCAACCTCCCTCGGATTGGCCGCGTGATCCTCTGACGCGGCGTCACCGATGTCAAGCAGGCGCGCGCCCGGCGCCGCGCCGCGTGGCGAAGAAGTCGAGCAGCAGCGCCGCGCACTCGGGCTGGAGCACGCCCGCCTCGACCTCCGGCCGGTGGTTGAAGCGCGGCTCGGAGAGCACGTCGAGCACGCTGCCCGCCGCGCCCGCCTTCGGGTCGGCCGTCCCGTACACGACGCGCGGCACGCGCGCGAGCACGATCGCGCCCGCGCACATCGCGCACGGCTCGAGCGTGACGTAGAGCGTCGCGTCCAGGACACGCCACGAGCCGACGTGCTCGGCCGCCGCGCGGAGCGCGATGATCTCCGCGTGCGCCGTCGGGTCGCCCCGCAGCTCGCGCTCGTTGTGGCCGGCGGCGATCACCTCGCCCCCGGCCACGACCACGGCGCCGACCGGCACGTCGTCGTGGGCGAGCGCCCGCCGCGCCTCCTCGATGGCCGCGCGCATGAACTGCTCGTCGCCGGGATTCACGCGCTGAGCGTGGCAGATGTCTCACCCGACTTGGGGGGTTGTCCCGAGACTTCTCCGTGTCGACAATGTTCTACGGGTGCGCAGCGCCCGACGCCACGCACCTCCATGCTCCGACGCTCTCTGCTCACCGCCGTTCTCGGGACGGCCCTGCTCGCTCCCGCCGCCGACGCGGCGGAGCACGTCAAGGGCGAGGTCGTCGTCCGCTACCAGGGCCAGGACGGCGGGCTCGGCCACACCGAGGTCGTCAGCGCCGCGCCCGGCGAGAGCGTGCGCCAGGCCGCGGAGCGCCTGAGGACGAAGCCGGGCGTGCTCAGCGCGACGAAGAACGTCATCGCCCGCATCTCGCTGATCCCCAACGACCCCGGGAAGATCGGGGCCGCCACGGGCTGGCAGCAGGTCCAGTGGAACTTCGCCGGGCCGTTCGGCGTGAACGCGCCGCTCGCCTGGGACCACCTCATCGCGGTCGGCCGGCCCGGCGGCGCGGGCGTCACGGTCGCCGTGCTCGACACGGGCGTCGCCTACGCCGACCGCGGCCGCTTCGTCCGCTCCCCCGACCTGCGCGGCAACCGCTTCGTGCCCGGCCGCGACTTCGTCGACCGCGACAAGTACCCGCACGACCTCAACGGCCACGGCACGCACGTCGCCTCGACCATCGCCGAGAGCGTGAACAACGCGGTCGGCGTCACCGGCCTCGCGTACGGCGCGCAGATCATGCCCGTGCGCGTGCTCGACCGGAACGGCGAGGGCGACTCCGTCTCGATCGCCAGGGGCATCCGCTGGGCGGCGAAGCACGGCGCCGACGTCCTCAACCTCTCGTTCGAGTTCGGCGAGACGGTCCGCGCGCGCCAGATCCCGAACATCCTCGACGCCCTGCGCTTCGCCAACAAGAAGGGCGTGCTCGTCGTCGGCGCCGCCGGCAACGAGGCCGCGCGCGCGGTCGCGTACCCAGCGCGAGCCCAGGACGTCGTCTCCGTCGGTGCCACGACGGAGCACGGCTGCGTCGCCGAGTACTCCAACACCGGCCCGGAGCTCGACCTCGTCGCCCCGGGCGGCGGGCCCGACGCGGACGTGACCGACGACGCGAACTGCCGCCCGCTCGACGACTCGGGCCGCGACATCTACCAGATCACCTTCACCCGCAACGTCCGCACGTTCGGCCTCCCGGGCCGCTACATGGGCACGTCGATGGCCGCGCCGCACGTGTCCGCCACGGCCGCGCTCGTGATCGCCTCCGGCGTCGCCGGGCCTGATCCGACTCCGCGGCAGGTCAAGGACCGGCTGATCGCCACCGCGCGCGACCTCGGCCTGCCGGGCCCGGACAACCGCTACGGCGCCGGCCTGCTGGACGCCGCGGCGGCGACCGATCCCGCGCGCTAGCTCACGTCGTCCGGACGATCAGCACCGAGCAGGAAGCGCTTCGCGCCCGTCATCCCCAACCATAGGGGCTTCTACCCTTCGCCCCCGTGCGCGGCATATGGCTCTGGATGCAGGTGGTGATCGTGCTCTGCGTGATCGCGAGCGCGGTGATCGCGATCGTGAAGCTGTACCTCTAGCCGTCGTCAGTTCACGTGCGCGGGGATCCGCTCGATCCCCTGCGCGGTCACCGTCGTGACGGGCAGGCCGAGCCCCGCCGCCTTGTGCGGCAGGTCGAGCCGCAGCCAGCGCGACACGCGCGTCGGCAGCGTCGAGATGATCAGCTCGTCGAAGCCGTGGAGGTTGATGGCGTCCTGGATGGCGGCCAGCGGCTCGTGGACGCCGACCATCGGCTCCACCTCCGCCCCGGCGGCCTCCTCCAGCAGCGGCAGCGCGAGCTCGATCGTGGACTCCGCCTCCGAATTGCCCTGGTCCTCCGGGTCGACGAGCTGGTGCAGCCCGTGCGCGGACGACGGGACGAGCAGCGTGAACCTCGCGGGGCCGCGCTGTGCGCGTTCCCTCACGGCCTCGAGCAGGGCGGGCGTGGCGGCGGTCTTGTTGGCGACGATGAGGACGCGGGCCTTGGCCTCCATGGAACTCCCTTCGTCGATGTGACTCGTGCCGATTGTCACAGGTGTACCCGCGTCAGTCGAGCGTGGTCACTTCCTTCCAGGTCCGCGCGCCGTCCGTGGACCGCTTGATGACCGCGCCGGGAAGCGCGAGGTAGAGCGCGCCCTCCGTGCCGACGTCGAGCGTGCTGGGGCTGCCGCCCGCGTCGCCGCGCTCCTCCCACGACTCGCCGCCGTCCTCGCTCACCCACGCCAGGCCGCCCTGGTCGACGCGGTACAGCGCGCCCGACTCGGGCCAGGCGAGCTGCGAGTTCGGCATCGGTTCGCGCGGGCGCCAGCTGGCGCCGCCGTCCACGGAGGTGGCGATGCCCTCCGCGGTCGAGGCGACCCAGCGCTCGGGGTCGGCGGGGTCGATCGCGAGGTCGACCGGGGGCGAGGGCGCGACGCCGTTGCGGGAGAACTCCCCGCCCGCGTCGTGGCTGATGTAGAGGTCGGTGCCGTCGGCGGGCACCCCGGCCAGCAGCCCGCGGCTGCGCTCCAGCACGTGCCAGTCGAACTCGCCCAGGCCCGAGACCGGGGTCCACGTGTCGCCGTGGTCGTCGGAGCGGACGAGGCCGATGCTCTCCGGCAGCTCGCCGCTCTGCGGGTGGCCGGAGGCGAGCAGCTCGCCCGGGCCGAGGTGGAGCAACTCGAGGTTGGCCGAGATCGTGCCCGCGCCCTCGGGCGTCTCCAGCGCGCCCTCGAGCATGCGCGCGCGGCGCGCGCCGGGCTCGAGCCGGTAGAGGCCGAGGCCGGTGCCGATCATCAGCGTCCCGTCACCCGGGTCGACGCTCAAGGAGCCGATGTACGGCGAGGCGCCGCCACCCCCGGACGGCTCGACCGGGTCCTCGGCGGGGTCCGGCTCCGCCGTGCTCTCCGCGGCCGGCGCCGGCGAGGCCGCCGCTTCCTGGGCCGGCTCGTCGTCGCCGCACGAGGCGAGCGCGAGCGCGGCGAGCAGGACGAGGAGCAGGCGGGCTGAGCGCATCGCGGCGTTGGAGCTTAGCCTCGGCGCAGCCCGAAAGCGTCTACTGTGGCGTGCCGACGATGGCCCGCCAGCGCCGCCTCAACGCCTGCCTGACCGCCGCCGCGCTGGCGCTCGCGCTCGCGCAGGCCGTCGCCGGCGGCGCCGAGGTGCTGCTCGCGGCCGCGCCCCTGCTGCTGCTCGCCGGCCTCCTGCTGTGCGGCCGCTACGTCGGCGAGGAGCGGATCGTCGCGCGGCTCGACCGCCGCGGCGCCGGCGTCCGCGCCGCCCGCCGCCGCGCCGCGCGCTGGCGCCCCGCGGTCGAGCGCCCCCTCGCCTCCCTGCTCGCGCGCACGCCGCGCCTCGAGCGCGGCCCGCCCGCGCCCGCGCTCCTCCCGACCGCCGCCTGACGCGTCGCGCGGGCGGCACGCACCGCCCGTATCGACGACGAACGCTCAGAGGAGGCCGCGCCATGCGCCGCCGCACCGCAGTCGCCGTCGCGCTGGCCGCGCTCGCGGTCGCCGCGCCGGCATCCGCCCATCAGGGCAACCCGAACTTCCTGTCCCAGGTGGGCGCGATCGAGCCCGGCGGCGACGGGATCTCCGTCGAGATCCTCAACCGCGACGACGCGCTGCTGCTGCACAACACGTCCGGCGAGGACATCGTGGTGCTCGGCTACGAGGACGAGCCCTACGCGCGCATCGACGCCGACGGCAAAGTGGCCGTCAACGAGAACTCCGAGGCCTACTACCTCAACGAGGACCGCTTCGCGAAGGTCGACGTGCCGGAGGGGCTCGACGCGGACACGCCGCCCAAGTGGAAGGAGGTCTCGCGGTCGGGCCGCTTCGAGTGGCACGACCACCGCGCGCACTGGATGGGCGAGGGCCGCCCGCCGCAGGTCACGGACCCGGACGAGCGGACCAAGGTCTTCGACTGGGAGGTGCCGATGACCGTCGGCGGGCAGCCCGGCGCGATCACGGGCACGCTGACCTGGACGCCGACGCCGGGCGGCGGGGTCCCGACCGCGGCCATCTTCGCCCTCGCCGCCGTGCTGATCCTCGCCCTCCTCGCGGTGTTCGTCATCCGCCGCCGGCGCGCCGACGGCGGGCCCCAGGGTGAGGCCTGGTGAAGCGGGCGCTCGCCCTCGCCCTCGCGCTGCTCGCCGTCGCCGCGCCCGCCGCGGGCGCCCACGCCACGCTCGAGTCGACCGTACCCGCCCGCGGGAGCGCGGAGGAGACGGCGCCGGGGCAGGTCGAGCTGCGCTTCTCCGAGCCCGTCGAGCTCGCGCTCGGCGCGGTCCGCGTCCACGACGCGGAGGGCCGGGAGGTGCAGGCGGGCGACGCGTTCCATCCGGAGGGGAGCTCGTCCGCGGTGGCCGTCCGGCTGCGCGACGGGCTGGGCGACGGCGGCTACACCGTCACCTACAAGGTCGTCTCGGCGGACTCGCACCCGATCAGCGGCGGCTTCGTGTTCGCCGTGGGCGAGGACGCCGCGCCGCCGGCCGCGGGCGTGGCCGAGCTGCTCGGCGACCAGAAGGCCGGCCCCGTCACGTCCGTCGCGTTCGCGATCGCGCGCGGCGTGCAGTACGGCGCGATCGCGCTCGGCCTCGGCCTCCTCTTCGTGATCCTGCTCGCCTGGCGCCCCGCGCTGCTGGCCGCCGGCGCGCCCGCGGCGGCCGCCGCCGCGTTCGACGCCCGTGCGCGGACGCTCCTGCTCATCGCCGCCGCGGCCGGCGTGGCGAGCGCCGTCGTCGCGATCGGCCTGCAGGCGGCGACCGCGCAGGGCACCACGTTCTGGTCCGGGATCGGGTCCGCGGACGAGGTGCTCGACACGCGCTTCGGGACGGTCTGGGCGGCGGGGGCGGCCGCCTGGCTCGTCGCCGGCGGGCTCGCGCTGGCGCGCCGCCCGCTGCTCGCCGCGGTGCCGCTCGGCCTGCTCGCGCTCCTGCCCGGGCTCGGCGGGCACGCCGGCGTGCAGGACCCCGTCGCCGTGCTGCTGCCGGCGAACGTCCTCCACGTGCTCGGCGCGAGCGCGTGGATCGGCGGCATCGCCGCGCTCGTCGTCGCCCTCCCCGCCGCGACCCGCGCCCTGGAGCCCGAGCGGCGCACGCCGCTGCTCGCCGCGACGATGGGCCGCTTCTCCACCGTCGCGCTCGCCGGCGTCGCCGCACTGCTCGCCGGCGGCATCCTCCAGAGCCTGCTCCAGCTCGACGCCGTCGACGATCTGTGGGACACGGCGTTCGGGCGCGCGATCCTCGTGAAGATCGGGATCGTGCTCGCGCTGCTCGGGCTCGGCGCGCTCAACCGCCGGCGGATCCTCCCGGCGCTCGACCGCGCCGCGGCGGCGGGAGCGGCGCCGGGCCGCGCCGGCACGCTGCTGCGGCGCTCGCTGCGGGCCGAGGTCGCGCTCGGCATCGCGGCCTTCGCCGCCACGGGCGCGCTCGCCGGCTACGCCCCGGGGACGGCGCAGCCCACCGGGCCGTACTCCGCCTCGGCGGCGCTCGGCCCGGCGCGGGCGGAGCTCACCGTCGAGCCCGCCCGGGCGGGCCCGAACGAGCTGCACCTCTACCTGTTCGACGCGAAGGACGGCACGCAGTACGACGTGCCGCGCGACCTGACGATCACGGCGGCGCTGCCCGAGAGCGGGATCGAGCCGATCGCGCTCGACGTCCGCAAGGCCGGGCCCGGCCACTACGTGGTCGGCGGCGCGCCGTTCTCACCGGCCGGGGACTGGCAGCTCGAGATGGCCGCCCGGATCTCGGAGTTCGACGAGCTGCGGACGCGGTTCGAGGTGCCGGTGCGCTAGATCGCGATGCGGGCCTTCGGGCCGCGCCACTTCTTCTTGTTCTTGCCGCCCTTGCCGCCCTTGCCGCCGCGGTCGGACGCCCGCGCCTTGGCAGCGCGGTTCCTGGCCGCCCGGCGCTTGCTCGCGCGGCGCTTCGCGGCCTTCTTGGCGGGCTTGTGGCGGGCGACGGGCTGGTCGACCACGCCGAAGGCGTTCGCGTAGGTCGCGCCCGCGCCCGTCGCGGTCGAGGGGTTGCCGGCGACGATGCCGATCCCGATCTCGCGGTACTCCGGGTTGAGGATGTTCTCCTTGTGCCCGGGCGAGTTCATCCACGCCCGCATGATCGAGGCGGGCGTGGCGAGCGCGCCCGTACCCCAGGCGAGGTTCTCGCCGATCGCCCAGCCGCCGTTGCGCGGCAGGTAGCCGACGGCGCCGATGCGCGTGCGGATCGTCGAGCCGTCGCGGCCCGTGTGGGAGAAGTACTGGCCCTTGACGAGGTCGGCGGCGTAGGCCTGGGCGGCCGCGGTGAGCTTCGCGTTGAGCTTGAGCGGCGGCAGGCCGGCGTCGGCGCGCTCGCCGTTGAGCAGGCAGAGCTGGGCGGCGGCCATCGCGGCGAGCGTGGCGGGCGCCGGGGCGAGGGTCTGGTCCGGGCACGTGGCGCCGGCGCCCACGCCGTCGCGGCGCTCGCCGTGGGCGCGGGGGGTGACGTCGAGCCGCCCGCCCGGAGAGAGCTCCTCCAGCCCGCCGCCCGGATGCGCCGTCGTCGCGCCGCCGAGGCGGCCGTCGGTCTTCTCGACCGCGCCCCCGCCGTGCAGGGGCGCGCCGGCGCCGGGGCCGAGCGGCAGCGGGGCGGGCGCGGCGGGATCGCCGGCGGCGCCGCAGCCCGTCAGCAGGACGACGGCGGCGGCGAGCGCGAGGAGTGTCGGGCGGAGGACCATCTCCTCCGCTCATCGCCCGCCTTTCCGGCGAACTTGACCGGGGCGGGACCCCAGTGGACGCTCAGCCGGTGGTCCAGCTCCCGGCGCCCAGCGCGTCGAAGGCGGAGATCACCGTGGGGTCGAACTGCGTGCCCGATCCGGCGCGCAGCTCGCCGGCCGCGTCCTCGACGCTCCAGGCCTCCTTGTAGGGGCGCTCGTGCACGAGGACGTCGAAGACGTCGGCGACGTGGACGAGCCGCGCCTCGAGCGGGATCGCGTCCGCCCCGAGCCCGTCCGGGTAGCCGCTGCCGTCCCAGCGCTCGTGGTGCGAGCGGGCGATCCGCTCTGCGACGCCGAGGACCTCCGACTTGCCGTCGGCGAGCACGCGCGCGCCGAGCACGGCGTGCGTCTTGACGACCTCGAACTCCTCGTCGGAGAGCTTGCCGGGCTTGAGCAGGATCGAGTCCGGGATCGCGATCTTGCCGAGGTCGTGGAGCGGCGCGGCCTGGCGGACGAGCCAGACGAAGCGGTCGTCCATGCCCATGTGCCGCGCCATCCGGGCGGCGAGCGCGCCGACCCGCTGCGTGTGCTCGGGCGAGTTGTCGTCGCGGTACTCCGCCGCCAGCGCGAGCCGCTGGAGCGCGTCGAGGCGGATCGCCTCCGTGTCGCGGAAGGAGCTGAGCGCCTGGCTGGCGACGATCGCCTCCAGCTCGCCGAGGCGGCGGCGCATGGCCCGGTGCTCGAGCACGAGCGAGAGCCGGCGGACCGCCGGCGCGCCGAGCCGGCCGTCGGGCGTGAGCTCGGAGAGCGGCACCACGGGCGGCCCGCTGTCGAGCCCCAGGGGGTCCAGCTTCACGCGCACGGCCTCGGGATCCGTGTCGCCGAGCGAGAGGATCACCTGCGGCTGGGCGGCGGCCGCCTGGGCCGCCACGAGCTCGACGGCGGGCACCAGATCGACCGAGGGACTGCCCGCAGCTGTCAGCTCCGAACGAAGGGACTCGGCTTCCTCGCGGTTCCCGCCGATAACCAACACGCGGGTGCCGGCGAGGACGTCGTCATCCATACTCAGACATGATGGCGGACACGACAGCGGACCCGCACCTGGGAAGGGTCGTAGCGGGGTACCGGATCGAGGAACGGATCGGTCGCGGTGGCATGGGCCTCGTCTACAGGGCGGAGCACATCAACCTGCGCCGGCGCGCGGCGATCAAGATCATCGCCCCGGAGCTCGCGGAGACCTCCGGCTTCCGCGAGCGCTTCAACCGCGAGGCGCGGATCGCGGCGGCCCTGCAGCACCCGAACATCGTCACGGTCTACGACGCGGGCGAGGAGGACGGCCTGCTCTACCTGGCGATGCAGTACATCGAGGGCTCCGACCTCTCGAGCGTGCTCCGCAGCCAGGGCCGCCTGCGCCCGTACCGCGCGATCGACGTCTGCCGCCAGGTCGCGGCCGCGCTCGACGCCGCGCACGGCATGGGGCTCATCCACCGCGACGTGAAGCCCGCGAACGTGCTGATCGAGGGCCGCACCGCGTTCCTCACCGACTTCGGCCTCACCAAGCGGGTCGAGGGCACGCAGACGCAGCTCACCAAGGCCGGCGACGTCGTCGGCACGATCCACTACGTCGCCCCGGAGCAGATCGAGGGCGGCCGGGTCGACGCGCGCACGGACATCTACTCGCTCGGCTGCCTGCTCTACCACTGCCTCACGGGCGAGCTGCCGTTCGCGCGCGACACCGACGTGGCCGTCATCTACGCCCACCTCTCCGAGGAGCCGCCGCGGATCACGTCCGTGCGGCCGGAGCTGCCGGGCGGCCTCGACGCGGTGATCGCCAAGGCGCTGGAGAAGGCGCCCGAGCGCCGCTTCCAGTCCTGCGCCGACCTGATGTCCGCCGCCCGGTCCGTGATCGACGCGGCCGGCCCGCTCGCCGACACGGCGACGCCGCGCCCGGTGCCCGCGTTCGGCGACCACTTCGACGTCCCGACGACGACCAGCGGCGACGGCCGCCGCGTCCCCGCCGCCGGCGACTCCCCCTCCATGGCGACGTCCTCCGGGCGCGTGAGCGGCGTCAGCGGCCACGTCGAGGCGGCGCGGCGCCCGCGCGTGCTGCTCGCGGGCGTGGACGCGAACACCCGCGCGGTCACGCGCGTGGCGGTCGGCGACCGCGTCGACGTCGAGGAGGCGCCGACGGGCGAGTCGCTCATCGAGGTCGTGCGCGACGGCCGCCCCGACCTCGTGATCCTCGACTGGAACGCGCAGGGCCAGCCGGCCCGCGACGTCGTCGCCGCGCTGCGCGCCGACGCGGTCGCGCGCGACGCGAAGGTGCTGCTCCTGGTCGACCACAAGCAGACGGCGAGCGGCGACGTCACCGCGGCCGGCGCCGACGAGCGCCTCGCCGCCCCGTTCTCCCCCCTCCAGCTGCAGGTCAAGCTCCGGAAGCTGCTGGGCGCGGACGCCGTCAGCGGATAGCGAACGCCGATGTGGTTGGAGGTCCTCTCCGGCGAGGATGCCGGCCGCGTGGTCGAGGTTCCCGAGGGGCGGGCGTTCGTCGTCGGGCGCGTGCAAGGTGCCGACCTGGTGGTCCGCGACGCCCGCGCGTCGCGCATGCATGCGGAGCTGACCGTGGACGGCGAGACGATCGCGCTGCACGACCTCGACTCCGCGAACGGCACGCTCGTCGACGGCGAGCGCGTCATGGAGGCGACGCTGCGCGACGGCCAGCGGATCACGATCGGCGACGTCGCGATCGCGGTGCTCGCGCGCGAGCCGGCCGTCACGGGGGCGCCGATCGCCGAGGCCGTGCGCCCGGAGGCGCAGGCCGAGGGACCCACGTGGTCGATGGTCGGGCGCCTCGTCGAGCACCGCACGCGCCGCGGCCGGCGGCTCACCTACGCGGCCGTCGCGGCCGCCGCGGCGGCGCTCGCCGCCCTCGCCGTCGTGCTCGTCACGCGCGACAGCGAGGAGGAGCGCGCCGCGGAGACCGTCCGGGCCGTGGCCCCCGGGACGCTGCGGGTGGACGCGACGGGCGGCGGCGCGGGCGGCGGCAGCGGCACGGGCTGGGTCGTCGGCGACGGGCTCGTCGTGACGGCCGCGCACGTCGTCAACCTCGGCACGGAGGTGGCGGTCGACGGGCAGCCGGCGGAGATCGCCGGCGTCGCGCCGTGCGAGGACCTCGCGCTGCTGCGCGTGCCGACCACCGGCGCGCCGCTCGACCTCGCCGGCGCCGGCGACTGGGAGCAGGGCGAGACGGTCCTCGCGCTCGGCTACCCGGAGTCCGCGGTGCAGGGCGAGTCGCCGTCCTCCACCCGCGGCGTCGTCTCCGCCGCCCGCACCCAGTTGCGCGACCCCGCGGCCGACGTGCCGCGCTACGCCGCCGCGATCCGCACCGACACCGCGCTCGACTCCGGCTTCTCCGGCGGCCCGCTCGTCGACCTCGACGGCACCGTCGTGGGCGTGAACGCCGCGGCGCGCAGCACCGGCGCCGACGGCCGCCCACTGCAGGGCGCCAACTTCGCGATCCCCGCCGACCGCACGGCCGCCGTGCTGGAGCGCCTGCGCCGCGGCCGCTCGATCGGCTGGATCGGCGCGAGCTTCGGCTACCCGACGGTCGAGGAGCTCGCCGACCGGAACCTGCCGCCGGGCCTCTACGTCCAGGGCGCGGTGCCGGGCAGCGGCGCCGACGAGGCCGGCCTCGGCGACGGCGGCGACCTCATCGCCGCCGTCGACGGCATCCGGCTCGACGGCACCCTCAGCGGCTGGTGCAACGCGACGCGCGGGATCCGCAGCGGCCAGACGGCACGGCTCGACGTGGTCGGGCAGGATGGGCGCACCCGGAGCGAGGAGGTGCGGTTTGGCTGACGACGTGGCGGTGATCGGCGGTGGGATCGTGGGCTGCGCGCTCGCCGCGTTCCTCGCCGAAGGCGGGGCGAGCGTGACGCTGTACGAGGGGACGGGCATCGCCGCGGGCGCCTCCGGGCGCAACTCGGGCATCGTGCAGCACCCGATGGACGCGCTGCTCGCGCCGCTGTTCGAGGAGACGGTCGGCCACTACCGCGACCTCGCCGAGTTCGGCTTCGCGCTCCCCGCGGAGCCGACCGGGCTGCTGGTCCTGAGCGCCGACGAGGCGCTGCTCGACGACGAGCTCGCGCTGATCGGCGACGGCTTCCCCGAGCTCGGGCTCGAGCGCCTGCCCCCCGGCGAGCCGCGCCGGCTCGAGCCGCTCGTCGCCCCCGACCTCGCCGGCGTCCGCATCGCCAGCGGGTACGCGGTCCCGCCCGCCGAGGCGACGCACGCCTTCCTGCGCCGCGCCGAGGCGGCGGGCGCGAAGGTGGTGCTCGAGCCGGCCGGCGCGGACGCGCCCGCGGACGCCGTCGTGCTCGCGGCGGGGCCTTGGACGCCCGCGCTCGCGGACCCGTCGGGCGCCTGGCGGCCGATCGAGCCGCTGTGGGGCGTCAACGTCGAGGTCCATCTGCCCTCGCCGCCGCGGCACGCGCTCGAGGAGGCGGGCATCGATGCGCTGCTCGCCGAGGGCGGCGGCGAGGACGGCCTGTTCTCCATCGTGACCGCGCAGGGCGTCTCCTCGCTCGGCTCGACCTTCCTCGCCGACGAGCCGGACCCGGAGGAGCGCGCGCCGCTGCTCAGGCAGCGGGGGTCGCGCTTCGTGCCGGCGCTGGCGGACGCCGCGATCGTCTCGGTCCGCTCCTGCGCGCGGCCGCGGTCGGTCGACGGGCGGCCGCTGCTGGGCCGCCGCGGGGACGTCTTCGTCGCCGCGGGGCACGGCGCATGGGGGATCTCGCTCGGGCCGGCCTCGGCGCGGCTCGTGGCGGACCTCGTGCTCGACCGCGACCCGGCGATCCCGCCGGAGCTCGACCCGGCGCGCTTCGGCGGCTAGGCGCAAGTACCGAGCGGGGTGGATCCGGGGAGATCACCGAGTTGCCACGCGATCTCGACGTTCGTGTTCCGGGCAGGCATCAACGTCGAGTCGCACGCGCCGAGCGTGACGACCTCGACGTTGTGCGCGAGCGCCGATCCCCCCACCTCCCCACCCAGCCGGGGTTGACGTTCGCCGCGCGATGAACGTCGAGCCCCGGCACACAGCTGCCTGAACGCGACGTTCTGATTGCAGGGAGGTATCAACGTCGAGCTCGAACGCGGCGTGCAGGCACCCACACCCTCCTGCACGCTCTGCTCGTGTCTTGCGGCTAGGCGTCGCCGGACGGCGCGGCGGCGCCGCCGGTGGCGGGCGTGCCGGTGGTCTTGCCCGCGTCCTTGTCGCCGGCGTCGTCCGCGTCGTCGTAGCGGGCGACGATCACGCGCCGGTCCTTGCCCGTGCCGTAGATGTGCAGCTCGTGGTCCTTGCGCTTGACGAGGACGAACGCCTCGCCGTCGCGCTCGTTGCCCGAGCGGTTGATGAACATCCCGTTGCGCGGGCCGGACATGACCTCGACGTAGTCCGTGTGGCCGGCGACCTTGTGGGTGGTCTCCTTGCCCTTGCCCGTGTCGGTCGGCGCGGCGGCCTTCTCGCCCTCGTGCGGCACGGCGACGACGCGGCGGTCCTTGCCCGTGCCGTAGACGTGGAGGTCGTGGTCCTTGCGGCGGACGAGGACGAACGCCTCGCCGTCGCGGTCGTTGCCCGAGCGGTTGATGAACATCCCGTTGCGCGGGCCGGACATGATCTCGACGTAGGGCTTGCCGTCGACCTTGCGCGTCGTCTCGCCCTTCGGGCTCTTCGTCGCCGCGGCCGTGGAGGCGTCCGCCAGCTTGGCGGCGAACGCGGTGCCCGCGGAAGGCTGCGCCGGCGCGGGCGCGGCGAGCGCGCCGAGGCCGGAGGTGGCGAGGTCGGTGGTGTGGACGCGCATCAGCGGGCGACGGGGGCGAAGGAGCGGACCATCGACGCGAGCTCCCGGGCCACGTCGGGCGCATCGCCGTCGGCGACGAGGTCGAGGGTGTACGAGCGGTCCCCGGCCGGCGTGACGACGACGCTCTGCACCTGGCCGGTGACCGGGCGGACGAACGTGTAGACGAGGCCCTCCGCGCCGCCGACGGCGACCTTGCGGACGGCGGCCTCGCGGGCGCCGGGCAGCTTCCGGGCGAGCGAGCGGCGCAGGCCCGTGGCGAGCTCGTCGAGCGAGCCGGCGAGCGCCGGGCGCTCGTGGATGACGACGACGCCGCGGTCGTCGCCGCGCCGCAGCACGGTCGCGGCCTTGCCGTCGGCGACGGCCTTCCAGCCGCGCGGGGTGGCGATCGAGAAGCTCTTGCCCGTCGAGGTGTAGGTCGGCGCGGCCGCGCGCTTCGCGGGCTCGTCACCGCCGCCGGTCAGCGCGAGGAAGAGGGCGAGCACGAGGGCGCCGCCGAGCGCGGCGCCGGCGAGCGGCAGGAGGCGCCTCACCGGATCACCAGGTAGGAGAAGTCGTAGGCCGCGGCCGGGGTCACGGGCGCGCCGTTCAGGTTGCAGATGCGGACCTCGAGCTGGCCGGCCGTGTCGGGCGTGAGCGCCTGCGCCATGAAGGCCACGTCCATGTCCGGGTCGGCGGTGAGCAGGACGCGGTCGCCGGGCTGGAGGCCGGCGACGGCGAACGGCACGTCGGTGCAGCCCGGGTCGATCTGCACGGGCGCGAGGGTCGCGGTGCCGCCCAGCACGCCGACGTCGGCGGCGGTGAGCGTCCCGTTGGCGATCTCCGTGCCGGTCACGGCGTCGTCGGCGAGCTCGTTGTGGCCGACGGCGTTGTCGGCGAGCTTGGCGTTCGTGACGCTGTCCGCGCCCAACTTCGGCGCGGTCACGGCGCCGTCGGCGAGCTCGGCGGTCGCGACGGCGTTGTCGGCGAGCTTCGCGTTCGTGACGCTGTCGGCGGCCAGGTCGGCGGGCGTGATCGTGCCGTCCATGATCTTCGCGGCGGTCACGGCGCCGTCCCAGAGGTCGACGGTGTCGATCGTGCCGTTCAGGATCGCGGCGGAGTCGACGGCGCCGTTGGCGAGCTCGGAGGCCCCGACCGCGCCGGTGCCGATGTGCGTGCTCGTCACGGCGTCGGCCTTGATCGCCGAGGAGCCGACCGCGCCGCCGGCGAGGTCGACGTCGGCGATCGTGCCGTCGAGGAGCTTGGCGGAGGTGACGCTGCCGTCGCCGAGCGCGTTGAGCGTCACGGCGCCGTTGGCGAGCTTCGCGGTCGTGACGGCGGCGTCGAAGATCTTCGCGGTGGTCACCGCGGCGTCGGCGAGCTTCGCCGTCGTGATCGCGCCGTCGGCGACCTTGCCGGTGGTCACGGCGCCGTCGGCGAGCTTGCCGGTCGTGACGGCGAGGTCGCCGATCTTCGCGGTGAGGACCGCGCCGTCGGCGAGGTCGAGCGCGGTGACCGTGCCGTCGGCGAGCTTCGCGCCGCTCACGGCGCCGTCGGCGAGCTTGGCGGCGACGACCGCGCCGTCGGCCAGGTCGGCGGCGGTGACGGTGCCGTCGGCGAGCTTCGCGCCCGTGACGGCGTTGTCGGCGAGCTTGCCGGTGGTGACGGCGCCGGCGGCGAGCTCGGCGGTGCCGACCGCGTCGGCGGCGATCGCATCGGCGCCGACGGCCCCGTCAACGATGGCGGCCGCGTCGACGGCGTCGTCGGCCAGTTCGGCCGCGTGCACGCTGTCGTCCCCGAGCTCGGCGGCGCCCACGCTGCCGTCCTCGATCTTCGCGGCGTCGACGGCGTCGTCGGCGAGGTCGGCGTGCTCCACGCCGCCGTCGGCGAGCTTGGCCGAGGTCACGGCGCCGTCGGCGAGGTCGGCGGCCTTGACGTCGCCGTCCTTGAGCTTGCCGGAGGTGACCGCGCCATCCGCGAGGTCGGCGGTCCTGACGTCGCCGTCCTTGAGCTTGGCCGAGGTCACCGCGCCGTCGGCGAGCTTCGCGGTCGCGACGGCGCCGTTGGCGAGCGCGGCGGCGGTCACGGCGCCCGCGGCGAGCTTGGCCGAGGTCACGGAGCCGTTCGCGAGCGCGGCGACGTCGACGGCGCCCGCGGCGAGCTTGCCGGCGGTGACGGCGCCCGCGGCGAGGTCGTCGGCGGTGACGCCGCCGTCGACGAGCTTCTTGGAGTCGACCTTCACGACCTTGTTGCGCTTGGCGGCCTTCTCGGCCCGCTCGGCGACCCGCAGGGCGCGCAGCGCGGTCTGGACGACGTCGATCCTCGCGGCGGCGGGCGAGGCGAAGAGGGGCAGCGCGGCGACGGCCGCGAGCAAGGTGGCGAGAACGCGGAGACGGATCATCTCGCCCGGGGTCATCGACAGGGCGTTTCGCGACTTGAGGCGTCCCGCCGATCCGCGGACCGCACCCCCTCAAGGCGCCCGCGCGCGCGCCGATCACGCGGGACGGTGACCGTTCCGCGCCTCCTGCTGCTCCTGCTCGTCCTGCTGCCGCTCGCCGGCTGCAGCGCCGCCGCGCCCGACGCCGCGCCGCCGGCCGTCACGCTCACCGCGGAGGACCGCGCCGTCTGGAACGCGCCGCCCGACCGCGACGACCGCATCCCGGTGCTCCTCTACCACGGCATCGGCACGCGCGACGACTTCGCGTCGGCCGCCGATGCGTCCTACGGCCTCGACCCCGAGGACTTCGCCAAGCAGATGGCGCTGCTCGCGCACGCGGGCTACGAGGCGATCACGCTGCGCGAGTTCCGCGCGTTCGTCGAGGACGAGGACGTCGACCTGCCCGAGCACCCGATCCTCATCACCTTCGACGACTCGCGCGAGGACTCGTGGCGCCACGCCGACACCGTCCTGCGGACGCGCGGCTGGAGCGCGGTGATGTTCGCCGACGTGGGCGCCGTCGACCGCGGGGCCGACGAGTACGCGAGTTGGGACGAGCTCGCCCGCATGCAGCGCAGCGGCCGCTGGGAGATCCAGCTCCACGCGGGCCGCGGCCACCACAACATCCCCTCCGCCCCCGGGACGAGCGGCCCGTTCTACGCGAACCGCGACGTCTCGCGGGACGAGACGCTCGAGGACTGGCGCGAGCGCGTCACGGCGGACCTGGACTGGGGCGAGCGGCAGCTGCGCCGCCACATCCCCGGCTACCGCCCGCTCGGCTTCGCGCCGCCCTACGGCGCCTACGGCCAGCTCGCCACGAACGACCCGGCGATCCCGTTCGAGCTCGGCGCCGAGCTGCGCCGCCGCTACGGCCTCGTGTTCGTCCAGGAGGACCCGCGCGCGGCGCGCGAGGGCGACACGATGGTCCCGCGCCTCCAGCTCACCCGCCGGATGACCGGCGGCGACCTGCACGCCTGGCTCGACACGGCCTGAGCTACCGTCAGCGCGCGGATGAGCCCGCGACTGCCCGACGGCGAGCCGGCGCCGGCCGACGGCGCCCTGCCTGCGCATGCGCTCGCCGGCCTGGGGACGCGGCCGTTCGGCGTCTACGTCCACGTGCCGTTCTGCGCGAGCCGCTGCGGCTACTGCGACTTCAACACCTACATCCCGGGCGAGGGCGTGCGGCGCGAGGGCTACGTCGACGCGGTCCTCGCGGAGTGGGCGCTCGCGGAACGCGTGCTGGGCGGCGCGCCGCCCGCGGCGACGGTGTTCGTCGGCGGCGGGACGCCGACGCTGCTCCCGGTCGGCGAGCTCGCGCGGCTGCTCGCCGCGCTGCCGCGCGCTCCGGGTGCCGAGGTCACCGTCGAGGCGAACCCGGACTCCGTCGATCCCGCGTACCTGCGCGCGCTCCGCGCCGCCGGCGCGACGCGGCTCTCGCTCGGCATGCAGAGCGCGGCCGGCCACGTGCTGGCCACGCTCGACCGCAGCCACACGCCGGGCGCCGCCGTCGCGGCCGCCCACGCGGCGCGGGAGGCCGGCTTCGAGCACGTCTCGCTCGACCTCATCCACGGCGCGCCCGGCGAGCGCGACGAGGACTGGGAGGCCTCGCTGGCCGCCGTGGCCGCGGCCGGCGTCGACCACGTCAGCGCCTACCCGCTCACCGTGGAGCCGGGTACGCGCCTCCATGCGCAGGTGCGGCGGGGCGCGCTCCCCGCGCCCGACGCGGAGCTCCAGGCGCGTCGCTACCGGCGCGGCGACGCGGCCCTCGCCGCCCTCGGGCTCGAGTGGTACGAGATCTGCAACTGGGCGGCGGGCGACGGCGCGCGCTGCGCGCACAACGGCGGCTACTGGCGCTCGCACGACTGGTGGGGCCTCGGGCCGGGCGCGCACTCGCACGTCGGCGGCGTGCGCTGGTGGAACGTCCTGCACCCGGAGCGCTACGCCGAGCGCCTCCGCGCGGTTCGCTCCCCCGCTGCCGGGCGCGAGCGGCTCAGCGACGGGCAGCGGGCGCTGGAGCGCACGCTGCTGGGGATCCGCGTGCGGGAGGGGCTCGAGCTCGAGCCGGCGCAGCGACCCGCCGCCGCGGATCTCGCCGCGGACGGCCTGCTCGACCGGGAGGCGCTCGCGCGCGGCGCCGCGCTGCTCACGCTGGAGGGCCGGATCGCGGCCGACGCGGTCGCGCTGGCGCTCGCGCCGTCGCCGGCGCCGGCGCCGTTCAGCCCCAGCGCCCGCCGCGCGGGAACGTCATCGTGAGCCGCACGCCGTCGCCCGTGTCGTCGAGCTCGACGTGCTGGGCGAGCCGGCGGATGATCGCGAGCCCGAAGCCGGCGCCGCCCTCGCCGTCCGCGCGGAGCCCGCGGCCGTGGTCGCGGATCACGACCCGCAGTTCGTAGGGCACCGCGGCGGCCTCCAGCTCGACGGTGCCGTCGGCGGCGTCCGAATAGGCGTGGACGACGGCGTTGGCCACGGCCTCTGAGACGGCGAGCTCGATCGCGTCGACGTCGACGCCCAGGTCGCCGGAGAACCGCCGCATCATCCGGCGGGCCGCGGAAACGCTCGCCGGCGCCGCCGGGAGCTCCTCCTGGATGGAGATCGCGTTGGCGGGGAGGCCCATGCAGGGCGCCTTCCCGCTCAGGCGGCGGTTGAACCCGAGTACGCGACCTGCGGCGTCAGACGCCTGGCAGGTCGCGCCGGGGCCGGGAGGTCGTCCTCGCCGCGATCCCAGCGGCCCACGCGGGCCTTGAGCGCGCCCAGGGCGAGCAGGCCGAAGGGGGCCGGGGCCCAGATCGCGACGGTGCGGTAGGTGAGGACGGCCGAGAGCGCGAGGTCGGGCGCGACGCCGAAGGCCAGCAGCGCGCCGACCATGCCGCCGCTCACCGCGCCGGGGATCGGGATCGTGTTGCCGACCTGCCCGGCGAAGTAGGCGAAGGCGAGGATGGGGAGCGCGGGGGGCTCGCCGAGCGCGTGGAACGCGGCCCACAGCACGGCGGCGTCGAACATCCACCAGGCGGGGGCGCCGAGCAGGCGGGCGTCGCCGCCGCGCAGCAGCGTGACGGCCTCGCGCACCGCGCCGCCGATCATCCCGGCCGCGGAGCGCATGCGGCCGACCTGGGGCGCGTCGACGGGGGCGCCGCGGCGGCCGAGCACGAGCCCGGTGACGATCGCGGCGGTCGCGGCGAAGGAGGCGGCCCCGGCGATGACGGCGTGGCCGGCGTTGCCGCCGGCGCCCAGCGCGACGGCCGCGCCGGAGACCGCGATGCCGGCGAGGAACACGCCGTAGAGGAGCGTGAGGAAGGTGAGCAGCACGTGACCGCCGCGCCGGGCGCCGAGCCCGCTCTTGGCGATCGCCCACAGCGTCATCGCGGCGCCGCCGGCCCCGGCCGTGGGGAGCCGCGGGGTGGCGGCGGCGCCGCCGAACGTGATCTCGGTGCTCGCGCGCAGGCCGAGCCGCGGGGTCGCCCGATGGCCGACGAGCCAGAACAGCGCGATGTAGCCGCCGAAGGAGAGGAGCTCGGCGACCGCCGCGAACGTGATCCAGGTGGGGTCGGCGGAGACGATGCGGGACCAGGCGTCGGCGAAGATGCCGAGCCGGCCGCCGGCGACCAGGAGCACCGCGATGGCCGCCGCCGCGAGCGCGAGGGGGAGCGCCGCGCGCCGGGCGACCATGCGGAGATCGAGGGCGGGGAGGGTGAACTCGGGAGCCGTGTCTAGGTGGGGAGCGGACACGAGACCGAGTATCAGCCCCGCGGCGCCCCCTGTACATCGGGGATGTCCCTAGTCATGACCCTACGGTTTGCCGCACCCCACCTTGGGGTGTGTCCCCACCGCCGCCCGGTTCGCCGCGCACGAAGCGGCGCCGGCGTGCGCGGATCACCCGCGCCGCCTCGCCGGTCGGGACCCCCACGGGATCGCCGTGGAGCAGCCATGCCTCGCCCTGCCGGGTGAGCTCGCCGCGGTCGGCGAGCTGGCCGAGCGCGGTCGAGACGGTCGGGCGCCGGGCGCCCACGAGCTCGGCGATCAGCCGGTGCGGGAGCGGCAGCGTGACGGAGACGCCGCCGGCCACCACCTTGCCCCAGCGCTCGGCGAGTTGCCAGAAGAGGGCGAGGAGCCGGCGGTCGACGCCGTTGAGCTGCGAGATGGCCTGCGACACCGCCAGGCGCTGCGCGCGCTCGCACAGCCGGTCGATCAGCATCGCGTTGACCTCTGGGAACTGCGTGAGCTGGCTGCCGACCCGGCGGTCGAGGACCGCGACGTGCCCGGCGTCGAGCACCGTCCAGCGCACCTCCGCCCGCAGGAGCTGCGCGGCGTGGAACTGCCACGGCCGGATCAGGTCGCCGGGGCCGAGGAGCTCGCAGGCGACGTTGTCGGAGAGCACGACCTCGCGGGCGAGCAGGCCGTCCGTGACGAGCAGGCCGACGTGCTCGGGCCCGGCGCCGCGGAGGCGCTCGGCGTCCCAGGGGCCGGCCTTGAGCGCGTGGAGGGGCACGATCAGCGCCCGGCGGGCCGCAAGGCGCCGCTCCTCGTCCATGAGCTCGCCGAGGTCCGGGTCCAGATCGATGAGGGATGCGCGACGGTCGGACACTGTCGCTTCAAGATCCTCCTACCTGGCTCCAGAGTCCAGTGAGCTTTGAATCGATCCGTACCGTCAGATCCGTGAACGAGAGGGCGGGATTCGCACGATCGTGGCCAGAAAGCGGTCAGGAGACGCCTCCAAAACGGCGCGGCGCGGATCCGGCACGTCGAGCACGCGCTCCGCGGCGAGCGCGCGGACGGCGGCCAGGCGCGGATCCTCCAGCACGGTGGTGAGGGCGGCGCGGTCGCCGCCGAGCACGACCGCCTCCAGCTCCCCCCGCTCCGCGGGCGCGCCGAGCACGTGGACCGCGACGCCGGCCGCGGCCTGGAGGGCGACGCGCGCCTGGCCGGCGCGGCGGCGGGCGAAGCGGCCCGAGCTCGAGCCGCCGGCGCGGTGGCGGCCGTGGACGAGCCGCACGCCGGTCTTCGACGCGACGAGCCGCCGGCCGGCGAACACGCCGGCGGCGTGGCCGCCGAGGCGGACGAGGAGCACGCCCACGGTGCGCTCGCGCGCGACGTGCGCGAGCAGGTCGTCGCCGGGCGCGAGCGGCGGGAACGGCGGCTCGCATGTCACGACCGCACCGTCGCGGCCCGTGTGGGTGACGACGCGGCGGGCGTCGTCGATCGCGGTGGCGACGAT
>JBEVIG010000021.1:0-9933 GCA_040510855.1 Solirubrobacteraceae bacterium | reverse complement strand
GACAGCTTCTCCTCAACTTGGGGGACGAACTCGATCGTCATGCGGCCTCCAGGCACAGCACCGCGTTGTGGCCGCCGAAGCCGAAGGCGTTCGACAGACCGATGGCGGGCTTGCCGTCGATGTCCAGGGGGCGGGCCTTGCCCGGCACGTAGTCCAGGTCCAGGCCGTCCTCGGCTTCCTCGTAGCCGAGGGTCGGGGGTGCGATGCGGTCGCGGAGAGCGAGGATGGTGGCGACGGCCTCCACGGCGCCGGCGGCGCCGAGCAGGTGCCCGATCGCCGACTTCGTCGACGAGACGGGGACCTTGGCCGCAGCCTCGCCGAGGGCGGCCTTGATGGCCAGGGTCTCGGCGCGGTCGTTGAGCGGGGTCGAGGTGCCGTGCGCGTTCACGTACACGATGTCCTCGGGGGAGAGTCCGGCGTCGGCCAGCGCGATCCGCATGGCCTCGGCCGCGCCCGCGCCGTCCTTGTCGGGGGCGGTCAGGTGGTAGGCGTCCGACGTGGCGCCGTAGCCCCGCACGTAGGCGAGGATGTTCGCGCCGCGCTCGCGAGCCTTCTCGGCGTCCTCGAGCACGAGCAGCGCCGCGCCCTCGCCCATCACGAAGCCGTCGCGGCGGGCGTCGAACGGGCGCGAGATGCCGAGGTCGGACATCGCGTCGAGCGCGCCGAAGGCGGCGCGTGCGAGCGGCACGAGCGCGGCCTCCGAGCCGCCCGCGAGGACGGCGTCGGCGCGCTCGGACTCGATCAGCTCGACGGCCTCGCCGATCGCGTGGGCGCCGGCCGCGCACGCCGAGAGCGGCGCGAACGACGGCCCGCGGAGCTTGTGGCGCATGGTCACGGCGCCGGCCCCGGCGTTGCCCATCATCAGCGGGATCGAGAGAGGCGAGACCTTCTTCGGCCCCTCCTCGAGCAGCACCTGGTGGTTGTGCGTCAGCGTCCCGATGCCGCCGATCCCGGTGCCGACGATGCAGCCGACGCGCTTGGGGTCGTACGGCGTGTCCTCGCCGTCCCAGCCCGCCTCCTTGATCGCCTCGTCGGAGGCGACGAGGGCGAACTGCGTGAAGCGATCGGCACGGCGCACCTCCTTGATCGAGAGGTACTCCGTGGGCTCGAACTCCGTGGCGGCGCCTTCGCCGTCCTCGATGCCCGAGGTCCCGGCGATCCAGCGCTCGTGGAGCGTGCGGGCGCCCACCCCGAGCGGGGAGACGGCGCCCAGTCCGGTGACGGCGACTTCGCGCTTCATCCCGCGCGGCTCACCACCAGGTCGACGGCGTCGCCGACGGTCTTGATCTTGCCGACGTCGTCGCCCTTGAGCTGGACGCCGAACTCGTCCTCGATGATCTGCGAGAGCTCCGCGAGGTCGAGCGAGTCCACGTCGAGGTCCTCGAACGTGGCGTCGCGCGAGATGTCGGCGGGGTCGGCGCCGAACTGCGGGAGCGCGTCGAAGACGACCTTCTCGACGGCTTCGGGGGTGACAGCGGTGGCCATATGTATGTCTCTCCTTGTCTCTCTGGTTTCTCTAGGCGGACATGCCGCCGTCGACGAAGAGGGTCGTGCCGGTGACGTACGCGGCGTCGTCGGAGGCGAGGAAGCGCACGGCGGCGGCGACCTCGTCCGGCTGGCCGGCGCGGCGCGCCGGGATCGCCTTCACGACGTCGACGAGCAGATCCTTGGTCATGTCGGTCTCGATGAAGCCGGGGGCGACGGCGTTCACGGTGATGCCGCGGCGGGCGACCTCGTGCGAGATCGTCTTGGTCATGCCGATCAGCCCGGCCTTCGCGGCGGCGTAGTTCGCCTGGCCGGCGTTGGCGCGCGGGCCGACGACGGAGGCGACGTTGACGATCCGGCCGTAGCGGGCCTTCAGCATCGGCTTGAGCGAGCGCTTGGTGAGGCGGAAGGCGGCGGACAGGTTCGTGTTGAGCACGGTGTCCCAGTCCGCGTCCTCGATCTGGATCGCGAGGTTGTCCGCGCGCACGCCCGCGTTGTTGACGAGCGCCAGCACGGGGCCGCCGAGGGCCTCCTCGGCCTGCGTGAAGAGCTCCTCCACGCTGCCGTTCGCGACGTCGCCCGCGAGCACCGCGGCGGTGCCGCCGGCGTCCTCGATCGCCTTCACGGTCGCCTTCGCGCCGTCCTCGTCGGAGCGGTAGTTGACGGCGACGCGCCAGCCGTCCGCGGCCAGCGCCCGGGCGATCGCGGAGCCGATGCCCGTGGACGCGCCGGTGACGAGCGCGACGGCGTTGTCGGGGCGGCTCATCGCACCCCCCACTCGACGATGCCGGCGCCCCAGGTGAAGCCCGCGCCGACGGCGGCGAGCAGGACGCGCTGGCCGGGGCGCAGGCGGCCGTCCTCGCGCAGCAGGCTGAGCGTCAGCGGGATCGAGGCGGCGGACGTGTTCCCCGTCTCGCCCACGTAGTCGGCGACGCGCTCGGTGGGGAGCTCGAGCTTCTCGCCGACGGAGCGCAGGATGCGGCCGTTGGCCTGGTGGTAGACGAAGAGGTCGATCTCGTCGAGCGTGAGGCCGGCGCGGGCGGCGACGGCCTCCGTCGAGTCCGAGAGGACCTTCACGGCCTTGTTGAAGGTGGTGTGGCCGTCCATGTGGAGCAGCCGCTCGTCGTGGCTGGCGGTGATCGTGTCGCTCATCGCGCCGTCGGACTCGAGGAGGATCGGGCCGATCTCGCCCTCGCCGTCCGGGCCGAGCACGACGGCGGCGGCGCCGTCGCCGAAGAGCATCGCGGTGCGCTTGTCGCCGGGGTCGACGATGCGCGAGAGGATCTCGGCACCGACGACGAGCACGCGCTCGGCGCGGCCGGACTCGACCTGCGCGGCGCCCGCCGAGAGGGCGGAGAGCCAGCCGGTGCAGGCGGCGCCGACGTCGTAGGCGCCGACGCCGATCCCGAGCGCGTGGGCGAGCAGCGGCGCCGTGTTCGGCGTGAGCTCGTCGGGCGTCATCGTGGCGACGATCACCAGGTCGATCTCGGAGGCGCGCGTGTCCGCGTCGCTCAGCGCGCGGCGGGCCGCGGCGAGCGCGAGGTCGGTCGTGCGCTCGTCCGGCGCGGCGTAACGGCGCTGGCTGATGCCGGTGCGGCGGACGATCCAGTCGGAGTCGACGCCGATGCCCTCCGCGATCTCGGCGTTGCCGACGACGCGGTCGGGGAGCTTGTGGCCGAGGCCGATGATCCGTGCGGTCCGCATGGGCATGCGCCAGCTCGTCGTCTGCTCGTCCGCGGTCAGCGTCTCAGGCATTCACGAGCTCCTCGGCGGGCGTCTCGACCTTCGTGCCGGGGACGATCCGCTTGGCGAGGCGCGCGAGCACCTTGCCGGGACCGGCCTCGACGAAGCGCTCCGCGCCGGCGTCGTGCAGCGCGGTGAACGTCTCGCGCCAGCGGACGGGGCGGATGAGCGCCTGGGCGAGCTCCTCGCGGACGTCCTCGAACGGCTTCGCGGACGCGCAGGAGATGACGGTGAAGGCGGGCTCGTGCAGCTCGGCCTCGTCGAGGGCCGCGCGGAAGGGCTGCACCGCGGGCTCCATCGCGGGCGAGTGGAACGCGCCGGCGACCGGGAGGCGGATCGTGCGCTTGCCGAGCTCCTCGGCCTTCGCCTCGGCGTCGGCGAAGCGGCCGGGCGAGCCGGCGAGGACGATCTGGCCGGGCGCGTTGTCGTTGGCGACGGTGAGGGCGGCGGCCTCGGCGACCTGGGCGGCCTCGTCGGCGTCGGCGCCGACGAGCGCGATCATCGAGCCGTCGGGGTCGGCCTCGGCCATGAGCTTGCCGCGCAGGACGACGAGCTCGAGCGCGTCCTCGGCGGTGAGGACTCCGGCCGCCGCGAGGGCGGCGAGCTCGCCGAGCGAGTGGCCGGCGGCGAACTGCGGCTCGAGGTCGAGCGCGCGCCAGCCGGCGATCGAGGCGCAGAAGATGGCGGGCTGCTGGAAGCGGGTGCTCTCCTCGACGCGGGCGAAGGGGTCCTCGCCGACGAGCTCGAGGCAGCGCTCGAGCAGCTCGGGTTCCCGCTGCGCGACGAGGTCGCGCATGTCGGGCGTCTGGGACCCCTGTCCGGGGAAGAGCACGGCGGTGGGCACGTCAGGCACAACACCACCCTTGCCCACGGGATACGCGTTTCCGTGACGGTTCGGTGAGCTACCCCCCAGGCGGGGGGTGGGGGACGACGCGGTGGGGGGTGCCGCCATGCGCCAGAACGGCGGCCAGGTGGGCGACGACCGTCAGCGGTTCGTCGCGGAGCTGCGGCCACGTGAAGCGGATGACCACGTACCCATGTGCGGCCAGCCAGGCGTCGCGGCGGCGGTCGCGGTGGAACGCGAGCTCGTGACGGTGGCCGTCCCAGCCCTCGGTCTCGACGATCACGCGCTCGGCGGGCCAGAGGAAGTCGGCGGTGTAGGGACCGATGCGGTGCTGGCAGCGCGGGCGCTCGATGCCGGCCTGGTCGATCAGGCGGAGCATGCGGCGCTCGAGCTCGGAGCGGGTCGGGGCGTCGCCCGGGGTCGTCTCGATCAGTCGCAGGTAGAGGGCCTCGGAGGTCATCGAGGCGATGCGCGGGTGGCGGCGGAGGTCGTGGAGGGTCTGCGCCGGGGTCGTCATCAGCAGGCCCGCGTGCCGCGTGATCTCGATGTCGCCCCTGTGCACGATCAGCCCCGGCCGGCTGCGCGGTCGTCGTTGCCGGGTCGTGACGTCGATGAACGGCGGCTGGGTGGGGAGGAGGGTCCGGAGGAATGCGGCGGTCTCGTGGGAGAGCGCGGCGTCGTCGCCGACCGCGAGGAGGGCGGCGATGCAGCGGGCGCGGAAGGTGAGGGCCTCGTGGCCGACGGCGTAGACGCCGCGCCACATCGGCACGAGCACCCCGGTCTCGACCCTGTGCGCCACCTGGTTGCGCGAGAACCCCAGCAGGTAGAGCTGGCGGGAGCCGATGACGCCTTCCTGGCGGGTCGCCAGCCGGGTCCGCAGTTCGTCGAGCGCGCGCGGGCCTCCGCCCTCCGCGCGACGTTTGTCCGCTATGGCCCGCACAACGTCGAGCGGGACCGGGACGACGAGGTTGGTGCGACGTTGTGCGGGCACCGGCCGAGCGTCCCACCCGGTTCGCGTGGCGACCGCGGATGTGACGGCTTCGAGGCAGTGTTGAGGTGCCTTCGCTACGGTCGCGGGCGATGGCGGAAGGAACGCACCCCGTCGCCGCGGTGTTGCGCGAGCGGCGGCTCTCGGGCTCGCGGCCGGGGGCGCGGCGGGACCCGCACCGGGTCGCGCTCGTGCTCGAGGGCGGGGGGATGCGCGGCGTGGTGTCCGCCGGGATGACGGCGGCGCTCGAGCGGCTCGAGCTGACGCCGTGCTTCGACCTCGTCGTCGGCGCGTCCGCGGGCGCGATCAACGGCGCCGCGTTCCTCGCCGGCGCCGCGCAGCGCGGCGCGGCCGCGTACTGGGGACCGCTCGCGTCGCGGTCGTTCGTGAGCCCGATGAAGGTCGTGCGGCGCAAGCCGGTGATCGACGTCAAGCAGATCCTCGACCTCGCCGCCGGGCTCGACGCGGCGGGGCACGAGCGCGTGATCGCGAGCGGGGCGGAGCTGCACTGCGTCGCGGTCGACGTGGAGACCGCGCGCACGGACACGCTCTCCGGCATGCGCTCGCAGGACGAGCTGTGGCGCGCGCTGCTGGCCTCGTCGCGGATGCCGTGGGCGGGCGGCGAGCCGGTGGAGGTGCGCGGGCGGCGCTACCTCGACGGCGGGATGGCGTCGCCGATCCCGGTGCAGGAGGCGCTCGACGCGGGCGCGACGCACGTGCTCGCGCTCCAGACGCGCCCGTTCGGCGTGCCCCGCCGCAGCGCGATCCGCGTCGCGGACTGGTTCATCGAGCGCCACCTCGGCCGGCTGAACCCGGACCTGGTGGCGATGTACCGCCGGCGGGTCGCCGACTACGAGGTGCTGGTGGACGACATCGGGCGGCGCTCCGCCCGCGGCGACGGGCCGCCGCCGCACGTCCTCGGCATCCGGCCGGCGGCCGGGACGCCGTGCGTCGGCCAGCTCGAGCGGCGCTCGGCGGTGCTGGCCGAGGCGGCCGCCGACGCGGAGCGCCTCGTCGAGACGGCGCTCAGCACCGGGAGCTGGCTACGGGCCGCGCCCGCGGCCTGAACCGGCCTAGTGGCTGGTCGGGCTCTCCTCGACACCCTCGCTGAAGCGGCGCTCGACCTCCTTCTCCGGCGTCTCCGGCAGCTCCTCCTGGCCCGTGCTGAAGCGGCCGTGCCGCTCGCCGCCGGGCGGCTCCTCGGAGATGCCGCGCGCGAAGTTCGGCTCGAGCTCCTCCTCGGGCGTGTCGCGGTGCTGGTCGTAGCCCTGCTCGAAGCCCTCGTCGTGCGTCTGCTCGGGCTTCGCCGGGTGCTCGTGCTGGAGCTTCTCGTCGATGTCGTCTCGTGTGGTGCGATCGTCGGGCATAGCTCTGGGCTACCCGGCGGCGAGCCCGATCAGGCGGTGACGAGGCCCTCGCGGCGCGCCCACTCGATGGTCCGCCGGAACGTGTCCGCGACGGGCGTGTACTCCAGGCCCAGCTCGCGCGTGGCCTTCGAGCCGTCGTAGCGGTGGCCGTGCAGCAGCGTGCGCACCATCTCCCGGCAGAACGGCGGCTTGCGCCCGCGGACGCGGAACGCGCCCTCCACGAGCGTCCCCGCGACCTTCGCCACCGCCGGGGGCAGGATCCTGACGTCCCGTCGCACTCCCGACACATCGGTGACGATGTCGAGCGCCTCGCGCGCGCGCAGCGTCGCGCCCGAGATCACGTAGCGCTCGCCGGCCGCGCCGCGCTCCGCGGCGAGCACGTGCGCCTCGACGCAGTCGTCGATGTCGACGAGGGACAGCGTCGTGTCGACGAAGCCGCGCAGGCGGCCGTTGAGGTAGGCGATGAGGATCCGCCCCGTCCCGCCCGCGCGCCCCGGCCCCTGCACCGAGGACGGGTTCACGGCGACGAGCGGCACGCCCGCGATCTCCGCTGCGGCGAAGGCCGCCAGCTCGCCCTCGTGCTTGGAGCGCTCGTAGACCGAGAGGTAGCTGCCGCGGTGCGGCGAGCTCTCGCTCCCCACCGTCCCCGCCTCCTCGCCGAGGGCGGCCGCCGAGGAGGTGAGCACGACCCGCTCCGCGCCCGCCCGCGCCGCCGCCCGGACCGCGGCCTCGGCCCCGCGCACGTTGACGTGGATGAGCGCCGCCGGGTCCGTCGGGCACATCGTGTTGATGCCGGCCACGTGGTAGACGACGGCGCAGCCCGCCATCCCCCGCTCCAGCCCGGCCTCGTCGAGCACGTCGCCGCGCACGACGGTCGCGCCGAGCGCCTCGAGCGCCGCCGCCGAGGCATCCGACCGCGCGAGCGCGACGACCTCGTCGCCCCGCGCCGCGAGCCGCTTCGCCAGCGCCCCGCCGATGAGCCCGCTCCCGCCCGTGAGGAAGACGCGGCTCACGGCCGGCGCTCCTCCGCGATCATCGCGGGGAGCGCCCGGATGAGGTAGTCGGCCGCCGACCACACCGTGATGACGGCCGCGGCGAGCATCGCCCACTGGTCGATGTAGAGCCCGGCGATCTCGTCCCCCGGCCGCAGGATGGCGAGGATGATCGCCAGGAACTGGACGCTGGTCTTCAGCTTCCCGAGGAACGACGGCGCCATCACCGCGCCCTCCGAGGCGATCACCCCGCGCAGGCCCATGAGGACGAGCTCGCGGCCGATGATCAGGGCGACGATCCACGGCGAGACCCGGCCCACGCCGAGCAGCGCGATGAGGACACCGGAGACGAGCAGCTTGTCCGCCGTCGTGTCCAGGAACGAGCCGAGCTTGCTCGTCACGTTCCAGCGCCGCGCGAGCCGCCCGTCGACCCAGTCCGTCGCGGCCGCGACGGCGAACAGGATCGCCGCGAGCCCCGCGGTGTCGTCGCCGTCGTCGGGGATCAGGATCAGCGCCATGATCACCGGTGTCAGCACGATCCGGAGCACCGTGCCGGCGGCGACGAAGCGGGCAGACCGGAGTCCGCCCCGGGAGACGGCAGGGGTCGTCACGAGGGGGCGGAGGCTACCGCGCGCCGCCGGGCAGCGCCGCCCCTGCGGCCGCCGCCGCGGCGGTCCGGTCGACCGCGCGCAGGGCGGCCTTGACCGCCGGGATCCGGCTCGGCGCCATGCTCAGCTCGCGCACGCCGAGACCGGCCAGCTGCACCGCCGCCTCGGGGTCGCCGGCGAGCTCGCCGCACACGCCGACCCACCGCCCGCGGGCGTCGGCCGCCTCGACGACCCTCGCGATCAGCGACAGGACCGACGGACGGGCGGCCTCGAGCAGGTCGGCAACCGCCGCGTTCCCGCGCTCCGCCGCCATCGCGTACTGGGAGAGGTCGTTCGTGCCGACGGAGAAGAAGTCGACCTCGGCGGCGAACGCGTCGGCCGCGAGCGCGAGCGCGGGGACCTCGACCATCACGCCGACCTCGGGCCGCGCCTGCGCGCCGAGCTCGATCCGCTCCTCCTCGAGCAGCGCCCGCGCCTTCCGGAACTCCTGGAGCGTCGCCACCATCGGGAACATCACCGCGATCGGGAAGCGCGCCGCCACGCGGAGGATCGCCCGCAGCTGGGTGCGGAAGAGCGGCTCCTCGGCGAGGGAGAGACGGATGCCACGCACGCCGAGGAACGGGTTGTCCTCCGGCGCCTGGCGCAGGAACGGGAGCGGCTTGTCCGCGCCGGCGTCGAGCGTGCGGACGACCACCGTCCGCCCCTGCATCCCCTCCGCCACCGCGGTCAGCAGCGCGACCTGCTCGTCCTCGCTCGGCGCGGTCTCGCGCTCGAGGAAGAGGAACTCCGTCCGCAGCAGCCCGACGCCCTCGGCGCCCTGGGCCACCGCCCCCGCCGCCTCGCCGGGCGCGCCGAGGTTCGCGAAGACCTCGATCCGCGTGCCGTCGGCCAGCGCGGCCGGCGCGGCCGCGGCCGCGAGCGCCTCGGCCCGCTCCGCCGCCTCGGCCTCGCGCCGGGCCGTGTAGCTCGCGACGGCCTGCGCGCCCGGGTCGACGTCGACGATCCCGCCGGCGCCGTCGAGCGCCAGCGGCGTCCCGTCCGCTATGGCGAGCACCGCCGGGCCGGCGCCGATCACGGCGGGGATCCCGAGCGCGCGCGCGACGATCGCCGCGTGCCCGGTCGCGCCGCCGCGCGCGGTGAGGAGCCCGAGGGCGCGCTCGGGGTCGAGCGCCGCGGCCTCGCCGGGCGTGAGCTCGTCGGCGAGCACGATGCCCGGCTCGCGCAGCACCGCGCCCGCCTGGACGCCGGCCAGCCGGGCGAGCACCCGGCGCGCGACGTCCTCGACGTCGACGGCGCGCTCGCGCAGGTACTGGTCGTCGAGCGCGCGGAACGCCGCCGCCGCCTCGCGGGCGGCGTCGCGCCACGCGGCGCCGGCGGAGGCGCCGTCGGCGATCCGCTGCTCGGCGGGCGTCACGAGCGCGGCGTCGTCGAGCAGCATCCGGTGCGCGTCGAAGATCTCGGCCTCGGGGCCCGACAGCGCCCGGCCGGCGGCGACGAGGTCCTCGCGGACGGTGTCGCGCGCCGCGGCGAGCCTCGCCTTCTCCTCGGCCGGCGAGCCCGCCGGCTCCTCCGCGACCTCGGGCTCGACGGTCTCGAGCCGCCGCGCGGGCCCGAGCGCGATGCCGGCCGACGCGCCGGCGCCGCGCAGGCGGTCGGGGCTGGATGCGTCGGCGGCCGGCGCGATCGCGGGCTCCGGCGTGGGCGCGGGCGCCACGTCGTCCTCGTCGCCCCAGTTCTCCGCCGCGAGCGCCGCGAGCGCGTCGAGCGCCCGCTGCGCGTCGGGCCCGCTCGCGCGCGCGACGACCTCGGCCCCCTGCCGCACGGCGAGCACGGCGATCGACGTGAGCGAGCGGGCGTCGGCCGACCGGCCGCCCGCCTCCAGGGTCACCTGCGCGTCGAGCCCGCC
>JBEVIG010000020.1:0-8437 GCA_040510855.1 Solirubrobacteraceae bacterium | reverse complement strand
TAGGCGGACTTTGTCCGGCAAAGGCGGAATCGCGCCGATGCGGGGTCGATCCCGGCCGCCCTACCCTGGTGGTGTGGACGTTTCCGCGGACCAGAGCCTTCACGGCGCGAGATCGCGGCGGCGGAAGGCGGCGAGGCCGAGCGCGCCGGCCGCGACCGTCGCCGCCGTCAGCGCCAGCAGTGGCGCGACCGTGACCGCGTCGGCCGGCGCCGACGGCGCCAGCGCGAACGGGGAGGCGTCGGCCAGCGCGTCGGGCAGGCCGAACAGCGGCCCGAGCAGGCCCGCGATCACGCACCAGCCCAGCGGGACCCAGGCCAGCGCGGTCCGCTGCGGCCACATGCCGAAGCAGAGCAGGGCGAGCGCGCCGAGGACCCACGCCGCGGGCGCCTGGGCCACCGCGGCGCCCGCCAGCCGGGGCACCTGCCCGAGCCCCTCGCCGCGGACGGCGTCGGCCAGCCCCATCGCCGCCCCGCCCAGCGCGAGCAGGACCGTCGTCCCCGCGAGCGCGACCGCGGCGTGCGAGAGCGCCCAGCGCGGGCGGGCGAGCGGCGCGGCCAGCACCGGCTCGGCGCGGCCCGCGGACTCCTCGACCCGCAGCCGCAGGACGGACTGGATCGTGAACCCGGTCCCGAGCAGCGCGAGGATCGAGATCACCGTCGCGAGGTAGGAGTCGATGATCGAGGCGCCGCCCGCGCGGGAGAAGAAGTCCTCGACCTGTGCGCTCGTGTCGAGCAGGTCGCCGACGTCGCGGGCGAACGAGCCGTAGGCCGCGCCGAGCGCGAGCAGGCCGGCGCCCCAGCCGAGCAGCGCGCCGCGCTGCAGCCGCAGCGCCAGGCCGAGCGGTCGTCGCAGCGCCCCCGAGGCCGCCGGCGCGCCCGGTCCCGGCCGCACGAGCCCGGCGCCGTGGTCGCGCCGCGCGAGCAACGCGAAGGCGACCGCGACCAGCGCCGCCGTCGCGACCGCGAAGAGCAGCAGCGGCCACCACCGCTCTCCCGCGAACGGCCGCATGGCCTGGGTCCAGCCGATGGGGGAGAGCCACGAGACCGTGCCATCGCCGACGTCCCCGATCGCGCGCAGCACGTACGCGGCGCCGATCGCCGCGCCGGCCATGCCGCTCGCCGCCCGCGCGCTCTCAGAGACCTGGGCGGTGACGAGCGCCACGCCGGCGAACACGAGCGCGACGCCGCCGATCGAGGCGCCGAACGCGACGGAGCCCGCCGCCGGGAGCCCCGTGGCGAGCAGGCCGAGCGTGATCACGACGGCGACGAGCACGGCCGCGATCCCCGCGACCGCGAGCGCCGCGACGGCCGGCGCCGCCCGCGCCACGGGCGCCGCGAGCACGAGCTCGGTCCGCCCGGTCTCCTCGTCGCCGCGGGTGTGGCGCACCACGAGCAGCGCGCCCATCAGCCCCGCGATCACCGCCGCGAACCAGCCGAGCTGCCATGCGAGCGCGCCGCCCGCGGTCTCGAGCGCCCGCTGCGGCCCGCGCAGCGCGATCAGCGCGCCGTTGCCCGCGACGCTCGCGGCGAACGCGTCGCGGTCGGGCTGCGTCGGGTACGAGCTCTCCAGGCCGGCGCCCGCCAGCACGACGAGCGCACCGAGCCCGAGCACCCACGCCGGCAGCGCCCGGCGATCGCGCCGCAGCGCGAGGACCAGCAGCGCGCCCGCGCCGGTCACGGCGCCGCGTCCCCGTAGTGCCGGAGGAAGAGCTCCTCGAGCGTCGGCGGTCGCGCGACCAGGCTGACCACGCCGCCGTGCGCGAGCAGCGCGAGCGCGTCGTCGAGGCGCGCGGTGTCGACCTCGAATCGCGCCCGGAGCCCGTCGACCTGCAGCCCGTGCACGCTGTCGAGCGACGCGAGCCCGTTCACCGGCGCCGCCGTCTCGACCTCGATCGAGGTCCGCGTGAGGTGGCGGAGGTCCTGCATCCGCCCGCTCTCGACCGTGCGCCCGGCCCGGATGATGCTCACGCGGTCGCACAGCGCCTCGACCTCCGCGAGGATGTGGCTGGAGAGCAGCACGGTGCGTCCCGCGTCCCGCACCTCGCGCATGCAGCCCTGGAACGCGGCCTCCATCAGGGGGTCCAGGCCCGACGTGGGCTCGTCGAGGATCAGCAGCTCCGCGTCGGAGGCGAGCGCCGCGACGAGCGCCACCTTCTGCCGGTTCCCCTTCGAGTAGGCCCGCCCGCGCTTGCGTGGGTCGAGCTCGAAGCGCTCGATCAGCGCCGCCCGCCGCGCCGGATCCAGCCCGCCGCGCAGCGCGCCGAGCGCGTCGATCGTCTCGCCGCCGGTGAGGTTCGGCCACAGCACCACGTCGCCCGGCACGTAGGCGAGCCGCCGGTGCAGCCGCACCGCGTCGCGCCACGGCTCGCCGCCGAGCAGCGCGACCGCGCCCGCGTCGGCCCGCAACAGCCCGAGCAGCACCCGGATCGTCGTCGACTTGCCGCTGCCGTTCGGACCCAGGAAGCCATGCACCTCGCCGCGCGCGACCTGGAGGTCGAGACCGTCGAGCGCCCGCGCGTGACCGAACGTCTTGACGAGGCCGGAGATCGAGATCGCCGCGTCCGTGTCCATCGCCCGACTGTATGCCTCGCCGCCGCCAGCTAGCCTCACTGCCCGCCATGGTCATCGCCATCGACGGCCCCGCCGGGGCCGGGAAGTCCACCGTCGCCCGCGCGGTCGCCGACCGCGTCGGCTTCACCTACCTCGACAGCGGGGCGATGTATCGCTGCGTCGCGCTGCTCGTGACCGAGAACGGCGGAGAGCCCGCGCAGGTCGCCGACAAGGCGACGATCGAGCTCGGGGAGCGCGTGCTGCTCGACGGCCGCGACGTCACGGACGCGATCCGCGCCCCCGCCGTCGCCGAGGCCGCCTCGCGCGTCAGCGCCGACCTCGGCGTCCGCCTCGCGCTCGTCCGCAAGCAGCAGGCGCTGCTGCGGGAGGGCGACTGGGTCGCCGAGGGGCGCGACATCGGCACGGTCGTCTGCCCCGACGCCGAGGTGAAGGTCTTCCTCACCGCCTCGCCCGAGGTCCGCGCGCGCCGCCGCGCGGAGGAGCTCGGCGGCGAGTACGCGCAGGTGCTGGCGGAGCAGACCGAGCGCGACGAGCGCGACGAGCGCCGCGCGCACTCGCCGCTCGTGGCGGCCAACGACGCCGTTCCGGTCGACACGTCCGACCTCGACCTCGAGGCCGTGGTCGGGCAGATCGAGACGCTCGTCGTGGAGGCCAGGGAGCTCCGGTAGTGGCCATCCCGAAGGTCGCGGTCGTCGGCTACCCCAACGTCGGGAAGTCGTCCCTGGTCAACCGCCTCACCCAGTCCCGCGAGGCGGTCGTCCACGAGCGGCCCGGCGTCACGCGCGACCGCAAGGAGCTCCAGACCGACTGGAACGGGCGGGCGTTCACGCTCATCGACACGGGCGGCGTCGACCTCGACGACGAGGACCCGCTGGCCGTCTCGATCCAGGACCAGGCGCGGACGGCGCTCTCCGACGCCCAGGTCGCGCTGTTCGTCGTCGACGCGCGCGCCGGCCTGCGCCCGGGCGACCAGGAGGTGGCGAACATCCTGCGCCGGGGCGACGTGCCCGTGATCGTCGTCGCCAACAAGATCGACGCGCCGGGCGACATCCCGCTCTCGCACGAGTTCCACGCGCTCGGCCTCGGCGAGCCGATGGCCGTCTCGGCCGCGCAGGGGCTCGGCACCGGCGACCTCCTCGACCGGCTCGTCGAGCTGCTGCCGCCCGACGACGGATCGCCCGCCGAGGACGAGGACCTCGTCCGCCTCGCGATCATCGGCCGCCCGAACGTGGGCAAGTCGTCGCTCGTCAACGCCTTCCTCGGCGACGACCGCGTGATCGTCTCCGACGTGGCGGGCACGACGCGCGACGCGATCGACAGGGCGCTCGAGGTCGACGGCCGCCCCCTGCGGCGGGTCCACACGGCCGGCATCCGCCGCCAGGCCAAGGTCCAGGAGTCCGTGGAGTACTACACGGTGCTGCGGTCCCAGCGCGCGGCCGAGCGCGCCGACGTGGCCCTCGTCGTCTGCGATGCGAGCGACGGCGTCACGTCGCAGGACCTGCGGATCGCCGAGCTGGCGATGAAGTCCGGCTGCGCGACCGCGCTCGTGCTCAACAAGTGGGACCTCACGAGCGGCGACGAGTTCGACCTCGATCGCGAGCGCGCCCGGGTCGCCCGGAAGCTGCGCCTGCGCCCGCGGGTCATGACGGCGTCGGCCATGACCGGCCGCCACGTCCAGCGGCTGCTCGTCGAGGTGCTCTCGCTCGCCGAGCGCGCCGCGGCGCGGATCCCGACGCCCGAGCTCAACCGCTTCCTCGGCGACGTCGTCGCGCAGCGCCCGCCGCCGCAGAAGCAGGGCCACCGCCTCAAGCTCTTCTACATCGCCCAGATCGGCGAGCGCCCGCCGCGCTTCTCCATCCAGGTCAACAACCGCAACAAGCTCACGCGCGATTACGCCTACTTCGTCGAGAACCGGCTGCGCGAGCGGTACGCGATGGAGGGGATCCCGCTCGTGATCGACTTCGCCGAGCGCAAGCAGCGCCGCCGCGCGGCGTGACCCGGTCGCGGGGGATCGCGCTCGCCGTCGCCGGCGGGGCGGTCGTGCTCGCCCTCGCGCTCTTCCTCCTGCTGCGGGGCGGGGAGGACGGCCCCGCCGACACGCTCGCGGAGCTCGTCCCGCCCGGCACGCTGGTCTACGCGCACCTCAGCACGGACCCCGGCCGCGAGGAGGATGCGCGCTTCGCCCGGCTCGCCGGCGGCTTCCCGGCCGTCGCCCGCCTGCGCGACTCGCTCGCCGGCGTGGTCGCCCCGGGCGCCTTCACGCTCGAGCGCGACATCCGGCCGTGGCTCGGCGACGAGGCCGCCTACGCCGCGGTCTCGCCGACCGACACGCTGCTGCTCGCGGCGGTCGCCGACCGCGCCCGCGCCGAGGCGCTCGTGGCGCGGATCGGCAACCTGGACACGGCGGCCACGCACCGCGGCGTGCGCGTGCTGAGCGCCGGCCCGACGTCGCTCGCCTTCGTGCGCGACGACGTGCTCGCCGTCGGCACCGCCGCGGCCGTGCGGGGCGCGATCGACCGCGCACAGGGCGAGGGCGACGCGCTCGCGCACGCGCCGCTCTACGAGCGCGCGACGGCGGACCGGCCGGGCGGGCGGACGCTCGACCTCTACGCCTCCGCCCAGGGCGTCCGCGAGGTGCTCGCCGCGCGCGAGGGGCTGCTCGGGACCGCGGGCGCGCTGCTCGACCGCGAGGGGCTCGAGGCGGCCGCCGCGTCGCTCGCCGCCGAGGAGAACGGCCTGCGCGTGGCCGCGCGGCTCGCCGGCGGAGGCTCCGGGGACGCCGCCTTCACGCCCGTCCTCGTCGAGCGCGTGCCGGAGGCGGCCGTCGCCTACCTCGGCGTGAAGACCGTCTCGCGCCTGATCCGCGTCGTCGGCCGGCTCGGCGGCGGGCCGACGGTCGACGCGGTGCGCCAGGTGCTCGCCGACAGCGCCGGCGTCGACCTCGACGGCGACCTCGTCGCGCCGCTCTCGGGCGAGGTCGCGCTCGCCGTGACGACCGGTGCGGAGGATCCCGGCGGGTCCAGCGGCGGCGCACCGGTGGTGACGCTGAAGGCGCAGACCGCGGACGCGCAGGGGACCGAGTCGGCGCTCGCGCGGCTGCAGGACCCGCTCGCCACCCTGCTCGCCCAGCCCGGGAGCGTGCCCGCCTTCCGGCCGCTCACGGTCGGCGGCCTCCGCGCGTTCTCGCTCCGCGTCACGCCCGAGCTCGCGCCCACCTACGCGGTGTCACCGGAGGGCCTGGTGCTCTCCACGGCGCCCGCGGGGCTCGCCCCGCCGGTCGGAACGATCGCCTCTGCACCTTCGTTCAGGGCCACGATCGGCGACGTGCCGGAGGATGTCGACTCGCTACTCTTCCTCGACCTGCGCCAACTGCTCGCCCTCGGCGAGCAGACCGGCCTGACGGCGATCCCCGGCCTCGGCACGGCGCGCGACGACCTCGCCCGCGTGCAGGCGGCGGGGCTGACCGTCGCCCCTGATCCCGCCCGAAAAACCGACACGACAGCGGAGCTGTTCCTCGAGATCCCATGAGCCAGTACGCCGACAACGAGTACCTGTTCACCTCGGAGTCCGTCACCGAGGGGCATCCGGACAAGGTCGCCGACCAGATCTCCGACGGCGTCCTCGATGCCGTCCTGCGCGATGACCCCTACGGCCGCGTCGCCTGCGAGACGCTGGTGAACACCGGCCTCGTCGTCGTCTCGGGCGAGATCTCGACGTCGACCTACGTCGACATCCAGGACATCGCGCGCGAGACGATCCGCAAGATCGGCTACACGGACGCCGACCTCGGCTTCTCCGCCGACTCCTGCGCGGTCATCAACGCGATCGACAAGCAGTCGCCCGACATCGCCCAGGGCGTCGACCAGGCCTTCGAGGCGCGCACCGACGCGTCCGACGACGACGAGCTCGACGTCGCCGGCGCCGGCGACCCGGGGATGATGTTCGGCTACGCGTCGAACGAGACGGACGAGCTGATGCCGCTCCCGATCGCGCTCGCGCACAAGCTGGCGCAGCGCCTCGCGGACGTCCGCAAGGCCGAGGTCGTGCCCTACCTGCGCCCCGACGGCAAGACGCAGGTCTCCGTCCGCTACCGCGACGGGCGCCCGGTGGAGATCGAGAAGCTGCTGATCTCCACGCAGCACAAGGAGGGCGCCGAGTCGCTCATCCCGGACGATCTCTGGGAGCACGTCATCGAGCCGATCCTGCCCAAGGACCTCTACGACGCGAAGAAGCTGCGCAAGGCGCTCCTCGTGAACCCGACGGGCCGCTTCGTCATCGGCGGGCCGGTCGGCGACGCGGGCCTCACGGGCCGCAAGATCATCGTCGACACGTACGGCGGCATGGCCCGCCACGGCGGCGGCGCCTTCTCGGGCAAGGACCCGAGCAAGGTCGACCGCTCGGCCGCCTACGCCGCGCGCTACGTCGCCAAGAACGTCGTCGCCGCCGGCCTGGCCGACCGCGCCGAGGTCCAGGTCGCGTACGCGATCGGCGTGGCGCACCCCGTCTCGGTGATGATCGAGACGTTCGGCACGGAGAAGGTCGGCCGCGCGAAGATCGCCGAGCTCGTCGACGCGCACTTCGACCTGCGCCCGGGCGCGTTCCGCGAGTACCTGAAGCTGCACCGCCCGATCTACCAGAAGACCGCCGCGTACGGCCACTTCGGTCGCGACGACCACGATTTCACGTGGGAGCGCACCGACAAGGCCGACGCCCTGCGCGAGGCCGCGGGCCTCGGCGCGCAGATCACCGCCTGAGTCCCTGACTGCAGGATCGGTGCCGCCGGGCGGGTGAGGGTTTCCTCATCCGCCCCGACGGGGTAGAGACGGCGCCGTGCAGGACGTGCGCCTCGATACGAACTGGCTCGACTACACGATCCTGCTGACGTACTTCATCGTCGTCCTCGGGGTCGGCTTCGCGGCCAAGCGCTATATCCGCACCAGCCTCGACTACTTCCTCTCGGGCCGCTCGCTGCCGGCCTGGATCACCGGCCTCGCGTTCATCTCGGCGAACCTCGGCGCGATCGAGGTGCTGGGGATGGGCGCCAACGGCGCCCAGTACGGCGTCGCGACGGTCAACTACTACTGGATCGGCGCGATCCCCGCGATGGTCTTCCTGGGCCTCGTGATGATGCCGTTCTACTACGGATCCAAGGTCCGCTCCGTGCCGGAGTACCTGCGGCTGCGCTTCGACAACAGCTCGCACATCTTCAACTCGATCACGTTCGCGATCGCCACGATCCTGATCGCCGGCGTGAACCTGTACGCGCTCGCGCTGGTGCTCGAGCTGATGCTCGGCTGGCCGATCATCGTCGGCATCGTCGTCGCGGCGTTCATCGTCGCCGCCTACATCAGCCTCGGCGGCCTCTCGTCGGCGATCTACAACGAGGTGCTCCAGTTCTTCGTGATCGTCGCCGCGCTGCTGCCGCTCACGATCGTCGGCCTCGTCGACGTCGGCGGCTGGAACGGGCTCAAGGACAAGATCCGCGAGTCCGACATCGGCGAGGCCGGGCTCCACGCCCTCCAGGGCACCGCGCCGGGCGACGTGACCAACCCGATCGGCGCGACCTGGGTCGGCATCGTCTTCGGCCTCGGCTTCGTGCTCGCCTTCGGCTACTGGACGACGAACTTCGCCGAGGTCCAGCGCGCGCTCTCCGCCAAGGACCTGTCCTCGGCGCAGCGCACCCCGCTCATCGGCGCGGTCCCGAAGCTCTTCCTGCCGTTCATCATGATCCTGCCGGGGATCATCGCCCTCGCCGTGATCCCGGGCCTGGGCGGCAGCGACCCGAACATGGAGTACAACAACGCGATCCCGCTCCTGATCGACAAGTACCTGCCGAACGGGATGCTGGGGATCGCGCTCACGGGCCT
>JBEVIG010000019.1:0-6883 GCA_040510855.1 Solirubrobacteraceae bacterium | reverse complement strand
GGCCTGGTCGGCGGCGCCGTCCGCCCGCCGCGCCTCGTGCTCTCGGGTTCGGAGCGCGACGACCGCGCCGCGGCGCTGCGCGCGCTGCACGCCGGCGTCGGGGCATGAGGGCGGCGCGCTACTTCGCGGCCGTCGACTCGCACACGGAGGGCATGCCCACGCGCGTCGTGACGGGCGGCGTCGGGCCGATCCCCGGCGCCTCGATGCTGGAGCGCAAGCTCCACTTCGAGGCGCACATGGACGATCTGCGGCTCCTGCTGATGCGGGAGCCGCGCGGGCACTCGGCCATGTCGGGCGCGATCCTCCAGCCGCCGACGCGGCCGGACGCGGACTGGGGCGTGCTGTTCATCGAGGTCAGCGGGCTGCTGCCGATGTGCGGGCACGGGACGATCGGCGTCGCCACCGTGCTCGTCGAGACGGGGATGGTGCCCGTCACCGAGCCCGAGACCGTGGTGCGGCTCGACACGCCCGCGGGCCTGGTGACCGCGCGCGTCGCGGTCGAGGGCGGGAAGGCGACCGCCGTGACGCTGCGCAACGTGCCGAGCTTCCTCCACGCCACGGACCGCGAGGTCGACGTCGCCGGCCTCGGGAAGATCCGCTACGACATGGCCTTCGGGGGCAACTTCTACGCGCTCACGCCGGCGGCGGACGCGGGCCTGGAGGTCGATCCGGCGCGCTCGGACGAGCTGGTGGAGGCGGGCCTCGCCGTGATCGCGGCGATCGACGCGGCCGACCGCCCCGTGCACCCGGCGGACGAGCGGATCGCGGGCTGCGCCCACGTGGTGTTCCACGCGCCGGGCCGCGACGGCGCCGACGCGCGCGCCGCGACGTCGATCCATCCGGGCTGGCTGGACCGCTCCCCGTGCGGCACGGGCACGAGCGCGCGGCTCGCGCAGCTCCACGCCCGCGGGCAGCTCGCCACCGGGGCCGCGTTCGTCAACGAGTCCGTGATCGGCACCCGCTTCACCGGCCGCGTGGTGGAGGAGACGACGGTGGCAGGCCGTCCCGCGATCGTGCCCGAGATCACCGGCCGCGCGTGGATCACCGCGATGGGCCAGTACCTGCTCGACCCGAGCGACCCGTTCCCGGCGGGCTTCGACCTGTGAGCGACGTCCTCGTCGTCGGGGCGGGGATCGTCGGCGCGGCCGTCGCCCGCGAGCTGGCCGTGCGCGGCGTGGCCGTGACGCTGCTCGACCGCGGCGAGGTCTCGAGCGGGACGACGGGCCTCGGCGAGGGCAACGTGTTGCTCTCCGACAAGGACACGGGCCCCGAGCTGGAGCTCGCCCGCGCGGGCCTCGAGGTCTACGCGGAGCTCGAGGAGCGGATGCCGGAGGACGCGCGGATCCGGCGCAAGGGCGCGCTGATCGTCCATCCGGACGAGGCGACCTGGGCCGGGGAGCCCGCGCGGCTGGGGCGGCTGGGCGTGGCGGGGGCCGAGCTGCTCGACGCGGATGCGGTGCGCGACGCGGAGCCCGCGCTGACCGGCCCGATCCGCGGCGCGAGCTTCTTCCCCGGCGACCTCCAGTGCGATCCGCGCCGGATCGCCCGCGCGCTCGCGCGGGAGGCCGCCGCGGCGGGCGCCGAGATCCGAGCGGGCTGCGACGTCGCCGCGCTCGAGCCGGGGCGCGGCGCGCGCACGCGCACGGGGCTCATCCCCGGCGAGACGGTCGTGCTCGCCGCCGGGCCGTGGAGCGCAGGGCTCGCGCGGACCGCCGGCCACCACCTCCCGATCGAGCCGCGCAAGGGCCAGCTCGTCCAGCTCGCCGCGTCGCGGCCGGGCATGGTCGGCCACAAGGTGGTCGACGGCTCCTACCTCGCGTCGGTGACGAGCGCGCACGCGGGGCTCGAGGTCTCCACGGTCGTCGAGACGACGTGGGAGGGCGACGTGCTCGTCGGGTCCAGCCGCGAGCGGCGCGGCTTCGACCTGAGCGTCGATCCCGAGGTCAGCGACGCGCTCGTGACCCGCGCGGCGCTGCTGTTCGGCGAGCTCGCCGCGCTCCCGGTGCGGGCCGCCTGGTCGGGGCTCCGGCCCTGGCTGCCCGACCACCTGCCCGCGATCGGGCCCAGCCGGGCGGTCCCGGGGCTGTGGCTGGCGACCGGCCACGAGGGTGCGGGCGTCGGGCTCGGGCCGGTCACGGGCCGGCTGATCGCGCAGCTCTACTGCGGGGAGGAGGCGGTCGTCGACCCGTCGCCCTTCGACCCCGACCGCTTCGCCGCGGTCACCACGACGGGCTAGGGCACCCAGCGGTCGCCCGCGGGCGTGATCACGAGCTCGTGCGTGTAGCCGCGCGGCGTCTGGGCCGCGAGCGCGGCGACCGCGTGTGCGACGTCCTCCTGCGCGGCGCTCTCGTCCGCCGGCTTGCCGCGGAGGCGCTCCTCGGTCTTCGGCGAGTCGATCGTCGCGTCGACGACGAGGAGCGCGACGTGGATCCCCTCCGCGCGCCACTCCTGCGCGGCGGCGTGGGTCAGCGCGCGGGTCGCGGCGGCGCCGGAGGCCCACAGGCCCCGGCCGGGCATCGCGCGTCGCGCGGAGCCGCCCGTCACCTGGATGAGCGTCCCGCCGCCGGACGCGCGGAGCGCCTTGCCGCCCTCGGAGAGGAAGACGAAGGCCTGCTCGGCCACCGCGGCGCTCCAGCCGCGGAACCCCTCGACGGTCGCCTCGGCGAGCGGGCCGCCGCCGAACGGGCCGCCGCCCTGCGGCGGGCGTGACGCGCTCACGGCGTTGACGATCAGGTCCAGGCCGCCGAGCCGCTCGCGGGCCTCGGCGAGCGCGGCGCGCAGCGCCTCCGGGTCGGCGGCGTCCGCCCGGAGGCCGAGCCCGTCGATCCCCTCCAGGCTCGCGGCGGAGCGCGCCACGGCGGCGCCCTCCCAGCCGTCGGCGCGGAAGTGGTGGAGGACGGCGCGGCCGAGGTTCCGGGCGCCGAGGACGACGAGTGCGGGCATGCCGCGGATGGTCGCAGCCCGGGCTGCTCAGCCCGGCTTGCGGGCGGTGAGCATGAGGTTGTAGAAGCCCGCCGGCGGCAGGTGCGGCTCGAGCAGCGCGGCGTCGACCTTCTGCAGCGCGATGTAGCCGTGGTAGGCGTACTGGAACCACGCGCGCGGGATCTCCTCGAAGCGCGCGGTGGCCTCGACGGTGCGGTTGAACCACCCGAACCAGTTCGCGAGCAGCTCCTCGCCGCGGACGCGGACGCCGTCGAAGCCGGCCGCGCGGGCGTGGCGCTCGAGGTCGCCGGGGGTGAACGCGTGGACGTCGACCATCGACTCGAGCGCGTGGTCGTCGGGCGTGCCGTTGGCCTGGGAGCCGGGGGCCGCGCCGGCGCCGACGAGGCGGCGCCACAGGGGCGCGACCGCGAGGCCGGCGCGCTTCGGGACGTTCGCGATCCGGTCGCCGTGGCGGGAGGGCTCGCCGGCGAACATCAGCACGCCGCCGGGGCGCAGGACGCGGCGGAACTCGGCGAAGGCGCGGTCGAGCTCCGGCAGGTGGTGCAGCACGGCGTGGCCGAGGACGAGGTCGAACGACGCATCGGGGAACGGCAGCTCGGCGGCGTCGCATGCGGCCGTCTCGACGTCGAGGCCGAGCCGCTTCGCGTTCGCCCGCAGCGCGGCGAGCATGCCGGGCGAGACGTCGGTGCAGACGGCGGAGCGGACGACCCCCGCCTGCAGCAGGTTGAGGCTGAAGTAGCCCGTGCCGGACCCGATCTCGAGCGAGCGGTCGAACGGGCCGGGGTTGCGGCCCAGCAGCTTCTCGACCTTCCCGAGCACCTGCGTGCGGCCGACCTCGCCGAAGTCGACGCCCCACTTCACGTCGTACTCGGCCGCCGCGACGTCGTGGTAGCGGCGGTTGACCTCGAGGATGTCCTCGGTCTTCTCGGGAGCGGCCATGGCGCGCTCGCAGTCTAGGAGGCCGGGGTGGGCCGAGACCCCTCCTCAGCGGGCGCGGCCGGCTCAGCGCCCGGCGGCCTCCGTCGCCGCGCGCAGCCGGTGCGCGTCGTCCGCCCGCGGCAGCGCGCCGAGCCGCCACTTCCATGCGCCGCGCGCCGTCCCGGGCTGGTTCATCCGCGCCTCGCTCCCCAGCCCGAGCACGTCCTGCGCCTGGACCATCGCGACCCGCGCGGGCGACGCGAAGAGCAGCGCGATGAGGTCCCACCAGGGCTCCTCGGCGACGCCCGGCCGCGCCGCGTCGACCCGCGCGCGGGTCGTCGCGTCGATCGACTCGTACCAGCCGCGCAGCGTGTCGTTGTCGTGCGTCCCCGTGTAGGCGACGCGGTCCTCGGCGATGTTCGCGACGGCGTGCACGCTGGTCCGCATGTGCTCGTCGAAGCCGAACTGGAGCACCGCCATGCCCGGGAGCCCCAGGCCCGTCCGCAGCCGGTCGACGGCGGGCGTGATCACGCCGAGGTCCTCCGCGATCAGCGGCAGCTCACCGAGTTCGGCCTTCGCGGCCTCGAACACCGCCCGGCCCGGGCCGCGCCGCCAGCGCCCGCTCAGCGCGTGGCGCGCCGTCCGCGGCACCGCCCAGTAGGCGACGAAGCCGCGGAAGTGGTCGATCAGCGCGAGGTCGAAGAGCGAGAACGTCCGCGCCAGCCGCGCGACCCACCAGGCGTAGCCACGCCGCTGCAGCGCGGGCCAGTCGTAGAGCGGGTTGCCCCACAGCTGGCCCTTGCTCGTGAACGCGTCGGGCGGCGTGCCCGCGACGGCGTCGTCGCGGAACAGCTCGGGATGCGCGCGCTGGTCGGCCGAGCCGGGGGCGACGTAGATCGGGACGTCGCCGATCATCCGCACGCCGCGCTCGGCGGCGTGCGCGCGGAGCGCCGACCACTCGCGCTCGAAGCGCACCTGGTCGGCCACCGCGCCGCGGCCTGCGACCGCGGCCCAGCCCTCGATCCAGCCCGCCTCGCGCTCGCGGAAGTCGAGCTCCTCGCTCGTGGTCACCGGCGCGGCCGGCTCGGCCAGCAGCCCCGGCCACGCGGCGAAGGCCGAGCGCGCCTTGTACGGCGAGCCGTAACGGTCGGGCGGGCCGAGCGGCAGCATCTGCCACCACGTCTGGCCCGCGTCGGCGAGCCAGTCGACCCAGGCGTAGGCCTCGCGCCCGAGGCGGCCGCCGGGCAGGGAGGTGGGATGGAGCTGGACGCCGGCCGACCGCGGGAGCACGGCCGCCCAACGTAGCGGCCCACCGCGCCGTACCGCGATCCGGCGGCCGTCGCCGGGCGGAGCCCACCCGGACGACGTTTGACCTGCGCGCTGACGGATACTCCGCGTCGAGATGCCGAAGCCGCCCCCTCCGCGGATCCACCTCCAGTACCCGCAGCCCGCCGTCGACGGCGGGGCCAACCCGGCGAAGCGCACCGTCGGCGACCGCGTCCTGGTCACCTGCGACGCCTTCCGCGACGGCCACGAGAAGCTCCGCGCCGTCGTGATGTCCCGTCCCGCCGGCGCCCGCAAGTGGACGGAGAACGAGCTGCTGCCGCTCGACGCGCACCACAACGGCGTGCGCTGGGGCGGCGAGTTCGTCGTCGACAAGCGCGGCCGCTGGGAGTTCACCTTCGCGGCCTGGACCGACGTCTTCGCCACCTGGCGCGACGAACTGCGGCGCAAGCTGGAGGCCGGCGAGTCCGAGCTGGCGGGCGAGCTCTCCGAGGGCGTCGTCCTGCTCAAGGACGCGGCGACCCGCGCGAAGGGCGCGGACAAGAAGCTGATCGACCACGCGCTGCGCGTGCTCGAGGACGCCGACGTCCTCGAGGCCGCCAAGCACGACGCGGCGATGGGCCACGAGCTGTTCGCCGCCGTCGAGCGCACCGCCGAGCGCCACGGCTACGCGCAACTCGAGCCCACGCTGCCCCTCGAGGTCGACCGCCCGCTCGCGCGCTTCGGGTCCTGGTACGAGGTCTTCCCCCGCTCCTGGGGCGGCCTGAAGGGCGTCGAGGCGCAGGTGCCCGCGCTCTCCGAGATGGGCTTCGACATCGTCTACCTCACGCCGATCCACCCGATCGGCCGGACGAACCGCAAGGGCCGCAACAACACGCTCGTCGCCGGCCCCGACGACCCCGGCTCGCCCTACGCGGTCGGCGCCACGGAGGGCGGGCACGACGCCGTGCACCCCGACATCGGCACCGTCGAGGACGTCCGCGCGCTGTGCGACACCGCCCGCGCCCACGGCATGGACGTCTGCCTCGACTTCGCCATCAACGCCTCGGCCGACCACCCCTGGCTGACCGACCACCCCGAGTGGTTCCACCGCCGCCCGGACGGCACGCTCAAGTACGCCGAGAACCCGCCCAAGAAGTACCAGGACATCTACAACGTCAACTGGGAGTCGGAGGACTGGCGCGGCCTCTGGGACGAGTGGCGGCGCATCTTCCTCTTCTGGGTCGAGCAGGGCGTCAAGGTCTACCGCGTCGACAACCCGCACACGAAGCCGATCCCGTTCTGGGAGTGGCTGATCAAGGAGGTCCACAAGGTCGACCGCGACGTGGTCTTCCTCGCCGAGGCGTTCACGCGCCGCGCCGTGATGCGCGAGCTGGCCAAGCTCGGCTTCACGCAGTCCTACACGTACTTCGCCTGGAAGACCTCGCGCTGGGAGCTGATGGAGTACGTCAACGAGCTCGCGCACACGGAGGAGAAGGAGTACTTCCGCCCCAACTTCTTCCCCGTCACGCCGGACATCCTCGAGGCCTACCTCGTCCACGGCGGGCCGGGGGCGTTCATGGCGCGGCTCGTGCTGGCGGGCACGCTGGGGCCGAGCTACGGCATCTACTCGGGCTACGAGCACTTCGAGAACGTGCCGGTCCGCGAGGGCTCCGAGGAGTACCTCAACTCGGAGAAGTACGAGACGTGGGAGCGCAAGCTCGACGGTCCGCTGCTGCCGATGATCGCGCGGTTGAAC